>JAJZLP010000195.1:28952-47160 GCA_021803325.1 Actinomycetes bacterium | reverse complement strand
GCAGCAAGCACCCCCCCCACCGCCCGACGACATGGCGGTGCGCCGGGCGCTCGCGGGTGTGATCGACCCCGAGCTCGGCGCCGACATCGTCGACCTCGGCATGGTCAGCGACGTGACCGTCGGGGCCGCCGGCACCGTGTCCGTCGAGGTGGCGCTCACCATCGCCGGCTGCCCGCTGCGGTCGCAGCTTCGCGGCGACATCGACGCCGCCGTGCGGGCTCTGCCCGGTGTCAGCGCTGTCGACGTCCACTTCGGGGTCATGGACACCTCCGGCCGGCGCGACCTGATGGACCGCGCGCGGCGACGTGCCCAGGAGCGCGCCGTGGGCACCGATCTGCCGGCGCATACCCGCGTCCTGGCCATCACGTCGGGCAAGGGTGGCGTGGGCAAGTCCTCGGTGGCCACGAACCTGGCGGTGGCCCTGGCTGCCGACGGACCCACCGTCGGCCTGCTCGACGCCGACATCTGGGGCTTCTCGGTGCCCCGCCTGCTGGGCCTGTCCGGGACCCTGCGGGCTGAGGCCGGCAAGATCGTCCCCGTCGAGCAGCCGGCCGGTCGCGGCATGCTCCGAGTGGTGTCGATGGGATTTCTGGCCGAAGAGGAGAGCGCCATCATGTGGCGCGGACTGAAGCTCAACCGGGCCGTCCAGCAGTTCCTGGAGGACGTCCGCTGGGGCGAGCTGGACTACCTGGTGGTGGACATGCCCCCGGGGACCGGCGACGTGCACATGGGCCTGGCCCGAATGCTGGCGCGAACCGAGGTCGTGGTGGTGACGACGCCTCCGGTGGCAGCCCAGCAGGTGGCCGCCCGGGCTGCCGACATGGCCCGCAAGGGTCACCTGCGGATCGTCGGGGTGGTCGAGAACATGTCGGGGTTCGTCTGCGAGCACGGTACCCACTACCCGATCTTCGGCCAGGGGGGCGGCGACCGGCTCGCCCGCTCGATCGGGGTCCCGTTGATCGGTGCAGTGCCGTTCGACCCGGCGATGGCCGCCGGTGGCGATGCGGGCACACCGGTCGTGCTCTCGCCGGGGCCGGCCGGCGACGAGTTGCGGCGCATCGCCCGGCACCTCGCAGCTGAGACCCCCGAGCGGACGGTCGCAGACGGGTGCACGGCCCGGCTGCTCGGCGCAGTCGAGCGCGCGGTGGAGGCCGGCACGGCCGGGGCCGGCAGGACATCCGGCCAGGCCGAGACCGGTGGGGCGACCAGGACCGGCGGAGCCAGCAAGACGGCCGGCGCATCCAGCGCATCCGGGACAGGGACCGTCTGACGTCGGGAGCCTCGGGTGCGGCCGCTGCCCCGCCCGAAGGTGCAGGCGGGGTCCGCTCGGGACGACCGGCGATCCGCTCCCACGCCCGGCGCTGGCACCAGCTCGACCGGCACCAGCTCGACCGGCACCAGTAGTGTGGCGCCCGCTCGGCACGACCGCCCGGCCCTGGCGCTCCACGGCGTGATGGGGGCCTCGGCTGCGCCGCCGAACCCACCCATGACACCAACGGACCCCACCGACACCACGGCCACCGGACCGCCGGGCACTGCGGCACCGGATGCCGGACCTTCCCGGCGCATGCCGCTGGCACTGGCCACCGTCTCCCTGGTGGTGGTGGTGCTGGTGCTGGTCGTCGCCCTGCTGGCCGTCAAGGTGACCCACCGGTCGAACACCAGCGGGCCGCCGCCGACGCCCCTGGCGCCTGCGTCAGTGGTGCTCCAAGCCACCACGGTGCCGTCGGCGGTGCTCGATGCCATCGGAGCGCCGGGACCGCCTGTCGTGACACCTCCGGCGCGCCTCGCCCACCCGCAGCTGCTCCGCAGCGGGAACCGGCCGCTCGTCGTCTACGTCGGCGCCGAATTCTGCCCATTCTGCGCAGCCCAACGGTGGGCGCTGGTGGTGGCCCTCGGCCGGTTCGGCACGTTCTCCGACCTGGGCCTGGCCACCTCGTCGACGCAGCTGGTCTTCCCCAAAGTCGACTCCTTCAGCTTCCGGGGCGCCTCGTACCACAGCCGGTACGTCGCCTTCCAAGCGGTCGAGACCTACGGGTCCGACACCACTACAGGCACCGCTTCGGCCCCGGTCTTCGAACCGCTCGAGTCGCTCGCGGGCCAGAGCCGGGCTCTGTTCGACCGCCTGGACGTCCCCCCACTGGCCCCGGTCCCCGCAACATTGCCCTTCGTTGACATCGGTGGACGCTACGTGACGGTCGGCGCCGAGTTCTCCCCCGGTCTGCTGGCGGGCCGGTCCACGAGCACGATCGCCGCCGACCTCGCCCAGCCGACGAGCCATCTCGCCCAGGCCGTCGACGGCACAGCGAACGAGTTGACCGCGACGATCTGCACGTCGACCGACCAACAGCCAGCCGACGTGTGCAACGCTCCCGCTGTCGAGGCCGCCCGGGCGCGGATCAGGTAGCGGCCGCCATCGGGCCTTCGCCGCCGTCACCACGCCACGACCTGGCATCCCGGGGGACGCCTGGCGGGCGACCACAGCGTGTCAGCCGGCTCGGCGCTCCACCACCTGTTTCCGCTCCGATTCGTTCAAGCCACCCCAGATGCCGTGGGGCTCGCGAATACGCAGCGCGTACTCCAGGCAGTCGCTCTGCACGCTGCAGGTCTGGCATATCGCCTTGGCCCGCTGTTCGCGTAGCTGCTTGTCTTCCTTGCGCTCGGCGTGTGCGGGCGGAAAGAAGGCCGCCGCCTGCGGCCCCTTGCATGCCGCCCGGACCTGCCATGCTTCGGTCGTCGCTCGAAGTGCCACGTGTCCCCTCCCACCAGCGAGGCTAGTACCTGGCTCCTCGTCCGACAAGGGGTCTGACCAGCGCATTCATGGTCCGATGACGCCCCCAGCCCGAGCCGGGCGGCGAACCGTCGGCAGGACCTGACGCCCCGGACCGAGCGAGCCGGTTACGCTCCCACTCGCATGGACGTCGCCTCGTTCCTCCGGCAGAGCAGCGTCCTCGTCGTAGCCGGCAAAGGTGGGGTCGGCAAGACGACCGTGACCGCGGCACTGGCCCGTGCCGCCGCCCAGGCCGGCCTTTCGGTCCTGGTCGTCGATCTCGAGGGCAAGGCCGGCGTCCCCACCGCCTTCGGTCATGACACCGCGCTCGAGTACGACGAGGTCGTCCTCGTCGACGAGACCGGCACGACGAGGTCAGCCGACCGCCCTGCCGGCCGCATGGCGGGGACCGCAGCCGGGGAGCCGATCCCGCCGGGCACGGTCCGGGCTCGGCGCATCACTCCCGACGACGCCCTGCTCGAATACCTGGCCGACCACGGCATGCGCCGGATCTCCAAGCGGCTGGTGTCGTCTGGCGCACTCGACGTCGTGTCGACCGCCATCCCTGGCATCCGCGACATCCTGGTGCTCGGCAAGGTGAAGCAGATCGAGCGTTCGCAGGTCGCCGACCTCGTCCTGGTGGACGCCCCCGCCACCGGCCATGCCATGACGTTCCTGTCGTCGGCCAAGGGGCTGCTCGACGCGGCACGCTCCGGCCCGGTTCGAGCCCAGGCCGCCGACGTGGTCGAGCTCCTGTCGGACCCGGCCCGCTGCCAGGTTGTGCTGGTCACGCTGCCCGAGGAGATGCCCGTGAACGAAGTGGTGGAGGCCGCCTACCAGCTCGAGGACCGCATCGGCGTGGCCCTGGGCCCGGTGGTCGTGAACGCCTGCCTGGCAGACCGCCCGGCGCTTCGGACCGATCCGTCGGCGGCAGCAGCCGAGGTCGGCGCCACCCTGACCACCGGCCAAGCGGCAGCCCTCGACGCGGCAGCCCGGTTCAGTCTGCATCGCCAGGCCTTCCAGCAGGAGCAACTGGACCGCCTGGCCGACGAGCTGCCCCTGCCGCAGCTCCGGCTGCCCGACCTGGTGAGCGGGTCGATCGGCCCGTTCGAGCTCGACATCCTGACCACCGCCTTGAGCCACGGGATCGAGCACCTGCCGGACGTACCCGGGGTGCCGTCGGGACCGGGGCTGCGATGACCAGGGCCGCCCCCAGCGGGCCGGGGCCCATCGGATCACTGGTGGCCGAGCGCTCGGTGCTGGTGTGCTGCGGGTCGGGCGGGGTGGGCAAAACCACCGTGTCGGCTGCCCTGGCCCTCGACGCTGCCCGCCAAGGCCGGCGGGCGTGCGTCGTGACCATCGACCCGGCCCGCCGGCTGGCCAACTCGCTGGGAGTCGACAGCATCCCGAACGACCCGGTCCTGCTCGAAGGAGCATGGCCCGGGGAGCTGTGGGCCGTCATGCTCGACCCCAAGCACACCTTCGACGACCTGGTACGCCAGCATGCCGCCAGCGACCAGCAGGCCGAAGGCATCCTGACCAACCGGATCTATCGGAACCTGACGGGCGCCCTGTCGGGCACCCAGGAGTACATGGCGATGGAGAAGCTCCACGAGCTGACCGAGAGCGGTGCCTACGACGTCGTGGTGGTCGACACGCCGCCGAGCCGCAACGCCATGGACTTCCTTGATGCCCCCCGGCGCCTCACCCATTTCCTCGGGCACCGGCTGTTCCAGCTCCTCCTGATGCCCACCCGGGCCTACCTGCGAGCGGTGTCGGTCGCCTCCCAGGCGCTCCTGCGGGCCATCGGCAAGGTTGCCGGCAGCGACGTCGTCGAAGACGCTGTCGCCTTCTTCCAGGCGTTCGAGGGCATGGAAGAGGGCTTCCGCATGCGGGCCGAGCACATGCAGCGGGTGATGCGCTCACCGGACACCGCCTACGTCCTCGTCACCGCTCCCCGGACCGACCTGGTGACCGAGGCCAGCTGGTTCGCCGACCGGCTCGAAGAGTCGGGCTTCGCTGTCGCCGCCCTGGTCGTGAACCGGGTGCAACCCCGGTTCCCCTACCAGGGCACGCTCCCCCAATCCCCGGCGGGCAGCGACCTCGCCGCGCTCGAGGACAACCTGCACGAGATGGAGCGCCGCTTCGCCCTGCAGGAGACGGCCATCGCATCGATCAGCGGGCGGGTCGCCCCGGCACCGGTGGTCCACGTCCCCGTGCTCGACCAGGACGTCCACGACCTCGATGGACTTGGCGCAGTGGTCGACGCGCTCACCACTGCGCCCGCAAGCCGCTGAGCCCCGGCTGACGGCTGAGACCGGTTCGAAGGACGGTCAGGCCGGCGAACCAGCATCCTCGACGCGATGCGCGCTCCGGGCCTGGGGCAGCGGGCCAGCGATCCCCGGCGCACAACTGGGACCGGGTCGGAGAATGGGCCGGCCGGCTGTGCGCACGCACGAGGCGGGACCCGTAGCCGGGGCCGCCGGGCGGCAGCGGCCCGAGCGGCCGGCAGCAGCGGTGGTAGGCCACGGCCAGGTCACGATACCCTGCAGGGGTGCGAACGATCGTGGTGGCCAGCGACGCTCCATCGGTGCGCAGCGAGGTGATCGCCGTGATCGGCAACCCCGACACCACGGTGATCGAGTTGTCGGCCGGTGCCGAGGTGGCCGCGGCCGTGGCCGAGCACCATCCGGACCTGGTGATCGCCGACCTGCAGATGGGCAACATGGGCGGCATGGCGGTGTGCATCGACCTCCACTTGGAGGAGTCGTGCGGCAACCTGCCGGCGGTGCCGGTGCTGATGCTGCTCGACCGCCGGGCGGACGTCTTCTTGGCTCGGCGATCGGACGCCGAGGGCTTTTTGGTGAAGCCGCTCGACCCGATCCGCGTGCGCCGGGCGGTGGCGACCCTGCTCGGAGGCGGCACCTACTTCGACGAATCGTTCCAGCCGCTTCCGCTGGAGGTGGCGCCGAGCTCTCAGCCGTCCGCGGTCGGCGCCGCCGGCAGCTGAGGCGACGCGCCCGGCTGTGGCCCCCCGGCTCCGGTTCGGCCGCACCGCACCCGTCGATGCCCGCCGGTCCGACGCGCCCGATCTCGACGGCCAGGAGCAGGCCCAGCGGATCCTGATCGCGCTCGAGGACCTTCGGGACATGCCGGTCCGCGAAGTGATGACCCCCCGGGTCGACGTGGTGGGACTGCCGATCCCCGTCGACGCGTCTCACCTGGCGCGAGCGGTACGCCAGTCAGGGCACAGCACCTTCCCGGTGTACGACGACGACCTCGACAACCTCGTCGGCGTGCTGTACGTCCACGACCTGTTCCGCGCCGGATGGGAGATCGACCGGTCCGGTCTCGACGCGGCAGCGGCCCCTCCGGAGACGGCAGGGGCAGCTGAGTTGGCAGGGGCCACTGAGGCGGTGGGGGAACCTCCCGAGCGGGCAGGAACCCTCTCAGAGACAGCAGGGCAACCTCCCATGGCCGCAGGAGCACGCTCCACGACCGTCCCAGCCGACGGTGATCGGACGGCCGTGTCGTCCCCGGCGGCAACCCATCTGGCGGCCGTGACACCGCCCGCGGCCGCCGCAGTGCCGGCGGAGACCTTCCCACCTGTGCCAGCAACGGCCGGCACAGGCACAGGCACAGGCACAGGCACAGGCACAGGCACAGGCACAGGCACAGGCACAGGCACAGGCACAGGCACAGGCGCAGGCGACAGGATCCAGCCCACGACGATCGAAGAACCGTCCCCCGTGGACATCTCGCGCCGGATCCGCAAGCCCTACCTGGTGCCCGAGTCACGTTTCGTGCTCGACGTGCTGGCCGACATGCGCCATGACCGCCGGGCGTTCGCCGTCGTCGTCGACGAGTACGGCGGCGTCGCCGGCATCGTGACCATCAAGGACCTCCTGGGTGCGCTCGTCGGCGACCTGCGCGACGAGCTGGACCGCGGCGCCGAGCCTGACTTCATCCGCGTCGACCGCTCCCGCTGGCTCGTCGACGGCGGCGTCAGTGTCGACGACCTTCGAGAGCGGCTCGGCATCCCCGTGCCCGAGGGCGACTACGTCACCCTCGGCGGCTACCTGTTCGACGTGTCAGGGCACATTCCCGAGGAGGGCGAGGTGATCCGGGCCGGCGGCTGGGACTACCGGGTGGTCGAGATGGATCGCCGGCGGGTGGCAAAGGTCGTGGTGCGGGCGGCCGACGAGGGGCCGGCGACCTCACACGAGGCCGAAGCCAACGGGCGGGCGTGACCACCAGCCCCGACCAGCTCGACGGCGTCCGCCTCAGGTCACCGCTGCGGAACGACCCTGGCAACCGCCGCGGCACGGTCGGCTAGCATCTCCCCCCTGGGGGATCGCTCCCTCGGACGTCGGTAGCGGGTCCCGATCCCGCCACCGTCACAGCGGGCTGTAGCGCAGCTTGGTTAGCGCGCCACGTTCGGGACGTGGAGGTCCCGGGTTCAAATCCCGGCAGCCCGACCACCGGAATCGGGGCATTCGCCCTGGTCAGGGCACAAGTTGCGGGTGGCCGCTCGTGCCCGCCGGTGCCCGCTCGAGACCCCTCGAACTGGCACGTTTCTGGCACGATCTGGCACACCGGAGCAACGTGAACTAGAGCAGGAGGCCCGGGCAGCTTGCCGCTTCAGCGGAGGTTGCAGGATGCCGATGGCGTCTTGACAGGTACCCTCGACTGATCGTAGGGTGTCTACATCTGAACTCCTCGGGTAAGCGGTTCTCAGCCGCGCCTGAGAACTAAACTCCAGGGGCCCTCGCGGGCCCCTGTTTCTTTCTCATGGTCGAGAGAAAACCCGAGGAGGAGTGGCGTGATGCGGGTCTGTGTGTTCATTGACGGCAGCAACTTCTACCATGCGTGTCGTGAGAACCTCGGCGGCCGAACCGACGTCAACTTCGGCTCCTTCGCCGCATTCCTCGTGGGAGCAGGCAGAGACCTGACTCGCACCTACTACTACAGCTGCGCCCTGCCGCCAGACCATGACGAAGCAGCGCGCCAGGGTCAGCAACGGTTCTTCACAGCACTGCAGCGAGTGCCGTATCTGGAGCTCCGGCTTGGGAGGCTTGTGAAGCGTTCCGTGAATTGCGACGCGTGCGGGGATGCACGGGTCCGTTACCAAGAGAAGGGCGTCGACATGCGAATCGGCGTCGACATGGTCTCGCTTGCTTCGAAGAACCTCTACGATGTTGCCGTCTTGGTGAGCGGAGACGGCGATCTGACCGAGGCGGTTCAAGCCGTCAAGGACCTCGGGAAGCACGTGGAGCTGGCTACGTTTGCTACCGGACGATCCGATGAGCTGGCAGCTGCAGCCGACGTCGTCATCGCGCTCAACAACGCTGAGATGAAGCCGTTGCTGCTTCACTAGCCAGTCATCGCTGGCGCCTGGCCGAGGGTGCCTACGGACACGAACGTCGAATCTCGGACACATGCTGTCGAGGTGCGACGTCACGGTTTGGCCAATGACCGACTGCTGTCACCCCCGTGTGCCGGGCGGCGGCGAAGCCGCCCGTCGGCGCCTCGAAGGATGTAGAGAAACTCCTACCGAGCCCGCCATGCTGGGGGCGTGCGACAGCTGTCGGGGACGCCTGGGATGCCAAGCGTTTCGGATCGACTGCCGATGCCGGTGGTGCACGGTGCCGTGACGGCGACGGATCGGACCGTCGGCGGGTCGGGCTGATCCGCTGTGCCCGTTCGTGCCCGTCGGGGTCCGACGGTGCCCGTCCACGGATTTCTCGTCCGGTTCCGGGGTGCTCGGTGCCTATTCGGAGGTGAGGGGCGGAAGTGCCGCCACCTCCGAAGGGAGCACCCATGCGACTGCCCGTGGACACCTCGGCCGTGCACTTCGTGGCGGCCGGGCCGCCCGAGCCCGCCGTCGACTTCGACACCAAGGCCCAGAAGACCGACGACAGCGAGACGCCGATCTTCCAGGTGCACCTGTTCGCCGTCGACGTCGGCGGCCGGGACGTCGTCACCGTCAAGGTGGCCGGTGAGCCGAAGGGCATCGCCGAGCTCACCCCCGTCCGGGTCACCGAGCTGGAGCCACCACCTGGGCCATGGGCGACCGGGCCGGCGTGTCGTTCCGGGCCGCCAAGGTCGAGGCGGCCGCCCCGGCCCGCTCGGCGGCGTGATCCGCCGCCTGATCGCCGGCCTGGTCGTCACCGTGGCCTGCTTCTGCCTGCTGGCCTGGACGTTGGTGCACGCCGCCGCCGCCGTGGTCCTGGCGGTGCTGCTGGCGCTGCTCGGCTGGGGCCTGCGCCGTGGCCGGCCCTGACGGCGGCGGGCGGCAGTCGGACCTCCACTCCCAGGTGCTCCACCTGGCCTGGGAATGGAGGCTCGAGCTCGCCTTCGTCCTCGGCGCCCTGACCGCCCTGCGACTGGCTGACCAGCTCGTCGGCGCCGGCGGGGCCCTGTTGGTCGCCGGCCTGGCTGTCGTCGCCTGGTGGCGGTCACCGGCCCTGCAGCGCCGGGTCCGCCGATCGCTGCGCCAGGCCCGCCGCACCCGCCGGATCCGGGGTGCGCAGCGGGTCTGCAGCCCCGCCAGGCCGCTGGGCAAGCCCCCCGCCATCCGGTCCCTGGAGCCGGTGCCCGCCAGCCTGCGGGTCACCGTCCGCCTGCCGGCCGGGCAGCACACCGGCGACCTGGTCGACCGGTCGCCCACCGAGGAGCTCGCCGGCCTGACCGCCCTGGTGGCCCTGCGGCCGGCGCTCGTCCGGGCGTCCCGCCGGCTCGCCCGGGGCCCTGGCTCAGCCGACGTCGAGGCCGTGCTGGTCGCCGCCGCCTAATCGGCCATGGGCCGGCTGGCTGTGGCCCCGCCGGCCCACGACGCCGCCCGCCGGGTCGTGGGCACCGTGTGGACCGCCGGCCTGGCCGACCGCCGCCGCCGATGTCCACCGGGGCTCGTGGATCGACCCCCGGGCCGCCACCAAGACCGTCAGCCAGGTCGCCGACGAGTGCCTGGCGTCCAACCCCACCAAGCGGGCCAGCACCCGGACCACTGACAAGGTCGAGCCCGGGCACCGCCATCCACTGACGCCGGCTGAAGTGGCCGCTCTGGCCCGTGCCGTCGGCGAGCGGTACTCGGCCGCCGTGTACGTGGCGGCGGTGATCGGGCTGCGGTGGTCGGAGATCGCCGGGTTGAAGGTCGGGGCACTCGACCTCGACGGCGGGACGACCTCCGTGCGCGAAGTGCTGGTGCGGACCGCCCACAACGCCAAGGTGACCGGACCGCCGAAGTCCGATGCCGGGCGGCGGACCGTCAGCCTGCCGGCGGCGCTGGTGGAGATGCTGCGAGCGCACCTGGAACGACTGGGGTTGTCGGCGAAGGACAGCGACCCCTACGTGTTCCCGGCGCCCGGCGGCGGGCCGATCAACTACTCGAACTGGCGGCGGCGGTACTGGGTGCCGGCGTGCGAGGCGGTGGGGCTGACCTGCGTCGGGTTCCACGACCTGCGGCGGGCCGCCGCCACGGCGCTGGTGCTGCAGGGCGTGGACATGAAGACGGCGCAGGTGCGGCTGGGGCATGCGGATCCCCGGATGATGCTTGCCGTGTACGCCCAGGCGACGTCCGAGGCGGACCGCTCGGCCGCCGAGCGACTGGGATCGCATTTCGGCAGCGATGCCAGAGTCCGTCCCCTGACGGACGCAGCAACACCGGATGCGGGCTCGAGGCGGTCGAAACGGCGCCGGCCTCGAGCGGTCGGCGAATAGGGTCGGCCGGGATGGGGAGACTCACGGGCAACCAGGTCGATGCGCTCGGGCGGCGCCTCCGGGACGGCACCGAGGTGTCGGTCGATGACCTCGGTCTGCTGCAGGAACTGCTCGACATGCACATCGCTCCGCTCCAACAGGTCAACGAACGGCTCACCACCCTCGGGCTCACCCCCCACTCGAGGTTGAAGAGCACGGGGACGATCATCGAAAAGCTCCGGCGCGAGCGGATCACCCTGCGAGGAATCCACGACCTAGCCGGGACCCGGGTCGTGAAGCAGATGACCGTCAGCGAACAGGACGAACTGACGTCCCGTGTCACGGCGCTCTTGCCGGACAGCCGGGTGATCGACCGCCGTGCGACGCCGAACCACGGGTACCGTGCCGTTCACGTCGCCGCCCGTATCGACGGCCGGTGGGTGGAGATCCAGCTGCGAACCGCCCATCAGGACGCCTGGGCCCAGCTCATGGAGCATCTCGCCGACCGTGTCGGCCGGCAGGTGCGCTACGGGCTGCCTCCGGATGAACCCGGCCCGGGCAGCGTGGCGGACGGAGGCGCCTGGGAGCTCGTCGCCAGGATGATGGAGCTGTCCCGACTGCTGGCTGAAGAGGAGGACCTGCGGAACCGGGGGATCCGCTCGCCGAACCGTGCCGGCATCGACGAGTTGGTGCGCCGCATCCATCAGCGGCTGGCGCTGCCCGAACCGGGCTGAACTGCTCCGCTGCAAGGGAGCGCGAGCTCGCCGTAGGATGGAGGCATGCGGTACTTCCTGCTCGTCTACGACCGCCGAGGTGCCCGGCTGACGAGTGCTCCCCAGGTGTTCGACGACCAACAGGAAGCGCTGGGCGCTCGCTTCGACATCGAGCGATCGGGCCTGGGTGATGACATCGAGGTGGTCGTGCTCGGAGGCGAAAACCTCGAGTCTTTGAAGACGACACACGCCCGGTATTTCGGAAGCGACAGTCTTCCTGCAGCGTCCTGACGGGGACGTCGCTGGCTCATCGACTCGTGCGGCTCCGACCCGATGCGCATCGATTTTCGGGACGGTCACTGGCACCTCTGGCCATGAGGATTGGCCCCTTGCCGGAGCCGGTATCGTGACGAACGCTGGCCGCTCATTCGAAGCTGCCTCCGGTTCTGTGCACTGGCGCCCAGGGGAGCCCTACTGGCCAATGGGCGGTTGAGCCTGCGGCGCCGCCGGAGGTGTGCCGCAACCGCCAGCCTGATACGCGGCATCGGCCGCTTGATACGCGGCTCCGACCTCAGTGTTGGCGGGGGGAACCGTCGAAGCTGAGACTGATCGAGGCTCCCTGGATGGATCCGGTCACCGAAACGGTGTCACTGGTCGTCGACGCATCCGGCGGAGTGCCGCCTGCGGTGACCACCTGGACGGTTCCATCGATGCGGCCGTTGTCGTCGTTCCACTGGATGAAGAGCACGTCCCCGGAGCCGGAGGCCAGGTAGCCGCTGCCGGCAGCCGGCGGTGCGCTCGGCGATACCTGCGTACTCACGGACCTGCTCGATCCCGGCTTGAACGCTGAGCGTCCGACGAGAAAACCACCACCGAGGACGACCAAGACAGCGACAGCGGCGACCATCCACTGCCACCAGGGTCGTCGGGGCCGCGGTGCAGCCCATGGCGGCGGCTGTGGGGGCGACGGGAACGGCACGCCGCCCGATGGCGTGTATGGCGATGACATGGATGGCACCTGAGGCGCACAGCGTGCCACGGCGGCGTGGGATGTGCTCGTTCGCTCCCTCGCCGCCCGCCCGACGGTGTCCGTAGGGGGCGGGCCGGCGAACCCAGCCGAGCGGCCCCCTGCTGCTGGCACGAATCTGGCACGCCGACCGCTAGCCGCCGAGCGAGACATTTTCCTACCAGGAAGTTCTCGGCTTGGGCCTGCCACGTTCGGGACGTGGAGGTCCCGGGTTCAAATCCCGGCAGCCCGACCACCGGATCCGGGGTTTCCTTTCCGGTGATGGGCTTTTCCAGAGCGGTCGCTCGTGCCAGGTCGACGCTCGGGCCCGGTCGACGCTCGGGCCATCTCCGGCATCCGAAGTCCGCCTCAGGCATCCGCATCTCGGAGCCCACCCGCGTCGGCCGATAGAGTGCCCCGGTCAGATGCGGATCTTTCTGAGCCTGGTAGACGGCCGTCGCGGTGACGACCGCGACGTCGTCGTGACGGCGGAAGCGGGCACACCGTGCGCGGCCCTGTTCGACGCCCTCGACCCCGAGGGGTCGAAGCGGATGTGGTGGATCGGGGACCGGCTGCTGCAGGCCGACGCTTCCCTCGGGGAGCAGATCGTGGAAGGGGCCCGGGTCTCGTCGCGGCCGCTACCACCAGCTGCCCCGGCTCCTGCCGCCGAGGCCAAGGTGCGCGTGGTGGCAGGGCCCGATGCCGGCAGTCGTGTCCACCTGGCGCCCGGGAAGTGGATGGTGGGCCGGGCAGAAGCCGCCGGGATCCGCCTGGCGTCGGACCCCAAGGTCTCGCGCGAGCACGCCGAGCTCGTTGTCGGCGGTGGCACGGTCACTGTCCGGGACGCTGGCGCAGCGAATGGCGTGCAGGTGGAGGGGTTGGCGGTGACCGAGGCCGAGCTCCCCCCGGGGGCGTACCTGCGCTGCGGCGACTCCGTGCTGTGCTGGCAGCCAATGGGTGGCGACGGGGTCGTGACCTCGCCCGACGGTGAGGGCCGAGTCGTCGTGAACCGGCCGCCGCGGATGTTCCCGCCGGACGAGGCCAGGGTCGTCCGCTTCCCCGGCGCCGCTCCGCAGCGGCAGGTCCAGCCGTTCCCGGTCGCTGCGTCCCTGGCGCCGGCGGTCATCGGTGTCCTTCTCGCCATCGTGATGCACCAGGTGCTGTTCCTCCTGTTCACGCTCCTCAGCCCTGTCGTGGCGGTGTCCAACTATCTGAGCCAGCGACGCAGCGGCACGAAGACGCACCGGCAGCGCACCCGGGCCCACCAGGCAGCACTGGAGCAGGCCAGCGCCGACATGGCCGATGCTCTGACCGCCGAGACCGCGGCGCGCCGGCTTGCGGCCGCTGATCCCGCCACCACGGCCGCCGTGACCGAAGGCCCCGGCGTTCGGCTGTGGGAGCGGCGTCCCGAGGACCCCGACTTCCTCGTCCTGTGGAGTGGGCTGACCGACAGGCCCGCATCGGTAGCTGTCGAAGGACGCCAGCCCCCCGACGACACCGGGCCGGTCGATGCCCCGCCGGCGCTCCACCTCGTCCCCGCCACACTCGACCTGCGCCGCGACGGCGTCGTCGGCATCGCCGGCGATCGTCGCCGTGTCGAAGGCATGGTCCGGGCGCTGCTCCTCGAGGCGGCAACCTTTCACGCGCCCGACGACCTCGTCATCACGGTGCTCACCGGCCTCAACCAGCAGGAAGCCTGGAGCTGGGCGCGGTGGCTGCCGCACCTGCGCGCCCGCAGCGGCGAGGCCGTGGCCCGGCTGGCCAACGACGACGCCGCCGTGCTCCGCCTGGCCGGTGAGCTCGCCGGGCTGGTCGACGAGCGTGCCGCCGGGCGGTCGGACGCGCAGCCAGCGCCGCTGCCGGCGCATCTGGTCGTCGTGGACGGCGCCTACCGCCTGGGGGCAGTCCCCGCTGTCACCAAGCTGCTCCGGCACGGCCCAGCGGTGGGGGTCCACTGCATCTGCCTGGACGACGCCGAGCTGCTCCTACCTGAAGAGTGCCGGGCCGTGGTCGTCCTGGCCGACGCTCGGACCGGCACCGCCACGGTGCGGACCAGCGCCGGGCGGCCGGTGGAACTGCTGCCGGGACTGGTCGACGCCATGAAGGCGGAGGAGACGGCGCGCCGTCTGGCACCGCTGCGCCTCAACCGCCAGCTCGCCGTGGGAAGCACCATCCCGTCCGAGCTACGCCTGCTGGACCTGCTCGGGCTGGAGCCTCCCACTGCGGCCGCCGTGGCAGCCCGCTGGCGTGACGGCGGGCGGACCACCGTCACCGTCCTGGGAGAGGGGGAGACCGGGCCGCTGTCCATCGACCTTGCCCACGACGGCCCCCACGCCCTCGTCGCCGGCACTACAGGCTCAGGCAAGAGCGAGCTCCTGCAGACGGTGATCGCCGGGCTGGCCGTTGCCAACACGCCAGCAGCGATGAACTTCGTCTTGGTCGATTACAAGGGTGGCAGTGCCTTCAAGGAGTGCGCCCTGCTGCCCCACACGGTCGGCATGGTGACCGACCTCGATGGCCACCAGACCCAGCGCGCCCTGGCCTCGTTGGGCGCCGAGCTCCGCCGCCGCGAGCGACTGTTCGCCGAAGCGGGCTCCACCGACCTCGACGACTATTGGCGCGACGGCACCGACGGCCGGGCCCCGCTCGCCCGCCTGCTGCTCATCATCGACGAGTTCGCCGCCCTCGTCGAGGAGCTTCCTGCATTCGTCGACGGCCTCGTCGACCTGGCCCGCCGAGGCCGATCACTCGGCATCCACCTGCTGCTCGCCACCCAGCGCCCCTCCGGGGTGGTGTCGGCGGCGATCAAGACCAACACCAACCTGCGCATCGCCATGCGCGTCACCGACGCCGCTGACAGCGCCGACGTCATCGACTCGCCGCTGGCCTCGCGGATCCCCAAAGCCATGCCGGGACGAGGCTACGTCCGGGTCGGGCACGAACAGGTCAGTCAGTTCCAAGCGGCACGGGTGGGCGGTCGCCGCCCGGCGGCCGAAGGCAGCGAGCCGTTGCAGGTGGTGCCGGTCGACTGGGAGCACCTCGCCAAGCCCCTGCCGGGCGATCCGGTCGGGGGTCTGGAGACCGACTCGACGGACCTGGCAGCGCTCGTCGCCGCCCTCGGCCAGGCCAGCGACGAGGCCGGGTTCGATGCGCCGGCCCGCCCGTGGCTGCCGCCACTCCCCGAGGTCCTGGTGCTCCCGGGCGAGATGCTGGCGGCTGACACCGAGCTCGAGCTGGCGCCAGAGCCAGCGGGCGAGCCTTTCGGCGGCCTACCGGCGGACGCCGCGGCCGCCCCCTTCGGGCTGCAGGACGTTCCGGCGGAGCAGTCGCAGGTGGCGGCGACCTTCGACCTACGTGACGGTGGGCACTTGCTGGTGCTGGGCGACCCAGGGTCGGGCCGGTCGACCCTGCTGCGCACGCTGGCCGTCTCGGTGGCGGCCCGGGTGCGCACGAGCGACGTGCATCTCTTCGGTATCGACTGCGGCAGCGGGTCGCTCGTGCCCCTGCAGGAGCTGCCCAACTGCGGCGCCGTCGTGTCGCGCCTGGAGCACGAGCGGGTGGACCGGTTGCTCACCCGGCTCCTGGCCGAGGTGTCCCGGCGCCAGCTGGTGCTGGCTCGCGGCTCGTTCTCCACGATCGGTGACCAGCGGGCAACGGCTCTGCCCGACGAGCGTTTGCCCTACGTCCTCGTGCTCCTCGACCGGTGGGAGGGCTACGTCGCCGAGTTCGACGGCCTCGACGGTGGCCGGCTGGTCGGGACGTTCCTGCACCTGCTGCGCGAGGGCCCCGGGGTGGGCATCCGCGCCGTCGTCACCGGCGACCGCACGGCCAGCTCTCCCCGGGTGGCCGGCCTGTTCGACCGGGTCCTGATGCTCCGCCTGAACGACCGTACGACGTACGGGATGCTGGGGCTCAACCCGCGCCACCTGCCCGATGACATCCCACCGGGCCGGGCCTTCGATCCCCGAGGGGGAACGGAGCTGCAGGTCGCGCTCCTCGCCGACGACCCCTCGGGCCCAGCCCAGGTCGCCGCGCTGCTCCGCCTGGCCGAGCGGGCCCGTCGGCGCGACGCGCCGCTGCCCGACAAGGTACGGCCCGAGCCGGTGGCCGTACTACCTCCCCACCTGCCGCTGGCCGGCCTGCCCGAGGCGGCGCTCGACGCAGCCGGCAGCGAAACAGCGCTCGGCGCGCTCGTCGGCATCGGGGGCGATCGGCTCACCCCGCAGGTCGTCGACCTGGCCGAGGTCGGCCCCGGGTTCCTCGTCGCCGGCCCGCCACGCAGCGGTCGCAGCAACACACTGGTCGTGATGGCTTGCTCCCTCGCCCGCCGGGGAGTGCGCGTGCTGGCGGTGACAGCCCGGCCCTCGCCGCTGGCACGGCTGGCCGGCAGTGCCGCCGTCGCCGGGGTAATCGACGGGCGGGTCGCGAGCCGGGCCGACATGGACGCAGCGCTGCAGGCCGTGTCACTGACCCCGGTGGTCGTGGTGGTCGACGACGCCGAGCTGCTGGCTGACGCGCCCGCGGCCGAGGCACTGGTCGGCTTTTTGCGTAGCGCGCGAGACCAGGGAAACGCCCTGGTGCTCGCCGGCACCACCGCCGACCTCGGCGGCTTCCGCGGGCTGGTGCCCGAGGCCCGCAAGTCCCGTGCCGGGCTGCTGCTGTGCCCCGGGTCGCCGGCGGACGGCGAGCTCCTCGGGGTCCGCCTGACCCGCACCTCGGTCTTTCCGGGGCCGGCCGGCCGGGGCGTGCTCGTGACCGGAGGTGACGTGCGACCGGTCCAGGTACCCCTCGCCGACGACAGCTAAAAGCCTGTACGATTCCTCGGTCAAACCCGCGGGAGGGAGCACAGATGTCCGGTTCTATCGCAGTCACGCCAGAGCAGCTCCAGTCGATCAGCAGCCAGGTGACCTCGGGCGCTGGCGAGGTCGAGTCGATCCTGAGCCAGCTCGCGGGCATGGTCTCGCCGCTGCAGGGCGATTGGGTCGGGTCGGCCCAGGCCCAGTTCGAAGCCCTCTGGGAGCAGTGGCAGCGTGACGGCGCCGGCCTTCACGAGGCCCTGACCGGCATCGCCACCCTCCTGCGCCAGGCCGGCGTCGCCTACGAGACGAACGAGCAGCAGGTCGGCTCCATGTTCCGCTCCTGACCGGCCGGCGACGACGGTGGGCCAGGGGAATGGGCGGATCGAGGTCGCCCCGGGTGTCGTGGCGTCTCAGAGCGGGGTGTTCACGGACCTGGGCCGGCAGCTGGGTGCCACGGTCGGGCAGGACGGTGCCGCGCTGTCCGGTGCCGCCGGCGCGGCGGGCAACGGCGTGCTGGCGCACGCCATGGGGGACCTGTCCGACGCCTTCGCCACCGGTGACCGGGCCGCGGCGGTGAGCCTGTCGAAGCTGGGTGCGGCGGTGGCCAAGGCCGGGCACCGCTACCAGGCCACGGAGTCAGGCATCGGCCGGGGCATGGGCGGCGGCTGACGGTGCCGGCGACCTGCTCGATGTTCGACATGCCCCAGGGCGACCCCGCTGCCCTGCAGGCGGCGGCCGGGCGGCTGCGCTCGGTCGGCGACGCCCTGCGCCAGGCGGCGGGGTCGGTCCACTCGCAGGCCTCGGCGGTGGCCGGGGACTGGTCGGGGCCAGCCTCGTCGCACTTCGACGCCTCGGCCGCCAGCGTGGTGGACGGCCTGCGCCGGATGGCCGGGGACCGCGACGACGCCGCTGCCGCCATCGACACCTACGCCCGGGCCCTGGCCGAGGCCCAGCAGCAGGCGGCGGCAGCCGTCCAGGGGTACGACGAGGCTTCGGCCCGGTACCAGGCGACCATGGCGTCGCTGGCCGGCGCCCCGGTGGCCACCGCCGCCGACCGAGCGGCGCTGTCGTCGGCCGAGGAGGGGGCGGGCGCCGACCTGCAGGCCGCCTACTCGGCGGCGGCGTCGACCTGCGCCCACGCCGCGGCCGAGGCCAGCCGCGCCGCCGTGGCCTGCGCCCACCGCCTGGCGGCTGTCGCCGAGCACGCCAAGGACACCGCCCT
>JAJZLP010000195.1:21174-28852 GCA_021803325.1 Actinomycetes bacterium | reverse complement strand
TTGGATCCCCGGTGTCGGCGAGGTGCTCGTCGCCGGCACGGCGGTGTACTTCGCCCAGGAGTGGGTGCGGTCCCACTGGGGGGACATCACTCACTGGGCGTCGGACGCGGGGCGCGGCGTGACCGCCGGGGTGGCCGAGCTCGACCACCTGCAGGTGGAGGCGGCCGGGGACGTGCTGCACGCCGGCGAGGACGTCGGCCGCCACGTGGTGGCGGGGGCCGAGGCCGCCGGTCGCGATGCCGTGCAGGCAGGGGAGGCCGTCGGCCGGCACCTGGCGAGCGGGCTCGAGGACGCGGGGAGCTTCGTGGCGGGGTTGCTGTGACGCGCACGTCGCGCAGCATGGATCGGTGGGCGAGCCGCTTCACCCAGGGCAAAGTCCGGTGCGTCGGCTTGATCAGCCCGCACTGGTTGCCGGGTGAGCGGTTCGCGTCCAAGGTGTTCAAGGTGGGGGTG
Source organism: Actinomycetes bacterium (assembly GCA_021803325.1). GTDB lineage: Bacteria > Actinomycetota > Acidimicrobiia > Acidimicrobiales > UBA8190 > JAJZYI01. Next base: position 28,399 of record JAJZLP010000195.1, on the reverse strand, counting down.
TCCGAGCAGCTGGCGGCGGCGCCGATGGCGGCGTGGGTGCCGCGCCCAGGGTCGACGGCGGTGGTGGGGCTGCGGGGCCATTCCCAGGGGTTGGCGTATGCGACGAGCGATCGGGTGTTCGTCGCCAACGGCCGCAGGGTGTCGCACGAGTGGCGGTGGGGCGAGCTGTTCGACGTGCGGGTGCTGCCGAACTACGACGGGGTGGTGCTGGCCAAGGAGCCGGACCCCGAGGTGGTGGTGGTGATCGCCGGCGAGCAGAACCCGTTCGTCCCGCAGCAGAGCCCCCATCGGCGGGCGTTGCTGTGGATCCGGTTCGAGGCGGCGTTCGCCGCCTCGCGTGGCACCCTCGACGAGTGGCTGCGTGCCGTCCCGCAACGGTTCGACAGGGTGACGTCCGGGTGAGGACGGGGGGCAGGGGGGTGCCGACCGGGCTGCTAGCTTCCCCGCCGGTGACATCGGTGGCGCGGCACCTGGAGCGGTGGGCGGAGCGCTATGCCGAGGGTCGGGTCGGCGATCTCGCCATGGCCCGCATCGAGCGGCAGCCGGGCGAGCGGTTTGCCGCCTGGGTCCCCATGGTGGGGGTGACCGAGCAGCAGGCGGCGGCCCCGATGTCGGCGTGGGTGCGCCGTCCCGGCTCGACCGGGCTCAAGGGGCGCGCCGAAGGGGTGGCGTATGCCACCAGCGAGCGGTTGCTCGTGACCGCTCGTCGCAAGGTGCTCTACCAGTGGCGGTGGGAGGACCTGTTCGACGTGCGGGTGCTGCCCGACTTCGACGGGGTGGTGCTGGCTCGGACGGCGGACCCCGAGGAAGTCGAAGTGGTCGCCGGGGAGCAGCGGTCGTTCACCATCAATGAGGGCCCGCGCAAGCGGGCGCTCCGGTGGATCAAGGTCGAGGGGGCGTTCGCCGCCTCGCGTGGCACCCTCGACGAGTGGCTGCGTGCCGTCCCGCAACGGTTCGACAGGGTGACGCCCGGGTGAGGACGGGGGGCAGGGGGGTGCCGACCGCGGGGGGTCTGCCGGGTCGCCGGCCGCGACGAGGCTGCCGCTGGGCTGCTGGCGGCCGGGGCGCCGCCGGTCCCTGGGCCGGCGCGGGCGACTGGGGCGTCGGGCGGCGATGAGGCAGCGACAGCGGGCCTCCGCCAACACCCCCATCTACGCGCCGAACCCCGTGATGGCCGGGTTGGCGGCGTGGGTGGCGGACTTCGAGGCCGGCCGGGTCGTGGCGGTACCGCCGGCCGACGGCGTGCTGCAGCCGGGGGAGCGGTTGGCCGTCGTCGCCGGCCCCGTCACCGCCGCCGTCCTCGACCGGTCCCCCGACGTGTCGTTCCGGCAGCTGGGACCCACCGGCACCATGGTGGCCACCGACCGGCGGGTCGTGCTGGTGGAGGCGGACGGGCGGATGTGGTCGTGGGCCTGGGCCACCGACGTGGACAGGGTGAGCCCGCTCGGCGGGGGGTGGGGGGTGTTCTGGGCGCCGTCGTCGGCGCGCCAGGAGGCCGGCATGCGCCACCTGGAGTGCCTGGTGACGCCCGAGACGGTGGCCGGGGCCCGCCCGGACCTCGACAGCGAGCACTTCGTGACGTTCGCCAAGGTCCAGGCGGCCTGGCGGGTCACGCAACCCGGCGGCGCCGACCTCTGGATCTCCGAGCTTCGCCAGCGCTACCGGGCGTGACGGTCGTGCCGGGCGACGACCTGGGCACCTTCACCTTGGCTGAGCTGCGGCTGGCAGGCATCAACCAGCGCGGGTTCCTGCAGCCGCTGCTACCCAAGCCCGTACGTCCTGCCGAGGACGGTGCCACCGACGAGGACGACGCCGCGGTGCTGCAGGGACTGGCCGACCGGGGACTGCTGGTGCCGACCGGTGGCAACCGATGGCGACCGGCTGGCGCCCTGGCGGTGGTGCTGGCGGTCGCCGCCGCAGCGAGGAGCGTCGTGGCCCACCACCAGCCGGGGGCGGTCGCCGCCCGACTGCTGCTCGGCAGTGCCGGCGGTGTCGGCGGCGTGCTCGACCTGGCGCCCACACCGGGGGGCTGGGCGGCCCGCCTGGTGGACGTGGCGTCTGCCGGCGACCGCATTGTCGACCTGCTGGAGCTGGCGGGCTGCCCACCGGGTGCGGACGAGGTTGCCCCGGTGGGGCCGGCCGACCCGGCGTGGGGCGCGGTCAGCGAGCAGCTGGCCTCGATTTCCGCCACCCACCGGATCGAGGCCGCCGCCTGCCGATCGCCCGACGCACCGCTCCTCCAGCAGCGGTGCACCGTGGTGCTGGCGCCCCAGGCCGGGGCGTGGCTGCTGCTCGGCCGGCGCTCCGGCGACGAGCGCATGGTGGCCGCCGCCCCTGCCGGGCCCCGCCGCCTGGACCGACTGGCGCGGGCGTTGCTGGTGGGCGAGCCAGCGCATCTTTGACCAGCGACCCGCACACGCCCGCTGCCTGCCCGGTGCCGGCCGTCTGCACTGCGCCGAATCCCGGCGGCCGTGCGCCCCCGTCAGATCCCCGCGACGCGTCCAGCCTCGCTCGAGATCTCGTCAGCCGACCACGGCAGCTGTCGTAGGTCGTAGGCGACCGCCGCGTACTCGCGCACCATCCGCTCGGTGGTGAAGAAGCTGCCGTTGAGCGCGATGGCGCTACGCATGACCTCGGCGAACCGCTCGGGCTCACGATAGAACAGGGGCGCCACCGCATTGCGGAGCGTGGCGGAGAACGACGCTGCATCGTCGGCGTATGTCGGATCGCTGCCGGGATCGCCGGACTCGGCTCCGGCCACGTCGGGTCCCGCCCCGATGGACCAACCGGTGACACCTTCCACGTGCCCCTCGATCCACCACCCGTCGAGCACGCTCAAGCTCGGCACGCCGTTCAGGGCGGCTTTCATGCCGCTCGTGCCCGACGCCTCGTGCGGGCGAACCGGCGTGTTGCACCACACGTCCACGCCGCCGCACAGCAGCCGAGCCAGCGCCAGCGAATAGCCCTCGACGAACACGACGGTGACGGCGTCGCGCAGCTCGTGAGCAGCGGCTGTCACCCGCCGGATCAGCTCCTTGCCGGCCTCGTCGCGGGGATGGGCCTTTCCGGCGAAGACGAACTGCACCGGACCCTCGCTCCTCGCCACCTCTGCCAGCCGGTCGGGCTGCGACAGGACGAGCGCCGTGCGCTTGTAGGCGGTCGCCCGCCGGGCGACACCGAGGGTGAGCGCGTCGGGGTCGAGCCGCACGCCGGTGCGCACGGCCACCGCTGCCACCATGGCGCGCTTGGCTTCGGCATGCGCCGACTGCAGCTCGTCGAGTGGAATGCCCCCCGCGTACCGCAGTGCCGGGTTGTCGGCACGCCACCGGGGAATGTGCCGGTCGAACACGCGGGCGACAGGGTCCGCCACCCAGGTCGCGGCGTGCACCCCGTTGGTGATGGCGTCGATGGCCTGGCCCGGGAACATGGCCCGGGTGACCGCCGCGTGCCGGAGCGACACGGCGTTCGCCCGCCGGACCGCAGCCAGAGCCAGGCGGGTCATGTTCAGCTCGCCGCCGTCCAGCAGCCCCTTGCGCTCCAGGACGACGGTCCACCGGGGACCGAGCATCGCTTCCACCAACGAGCGGTCGAAGCGATCGTGGCCCGCCGCCACCGGCGTGTGCGTCGTGAAGACGCAGTGGTCGCGCACCGCGCGCCAGGCTTCATCGCCGCCACTGCCACTGCCACTGCCGGCGGCACCGCTTGCGCTGCGTGCGCTGCTCGTGGCGCTCGTGGCGCTCGTGGCGCTCGTGGCGCTGACGCCACCTGCCTCGGTGCCACCGCTGTACCGGTCCAGAAGCGCAAGCGCCAGAACCGCCGAGTGTCCCTCGTTCATGTGATAAGTGGCGACGTCGTGGCCCAGTGCGGCCAGCAGCGCCACGCCGCCGATCCCCAGGACGATCTCCTGGCCCAGGCGCACCGCCGCGTCCCCCCCGTACAGGGCGTCTGTGAGGGCCTGGTCCTCCTCGCTGTTGCCAGCGACCCGAGTGTCGAGGAAGTAGACGGGGACCTGGTGACCCTGCACCCCGGTGAGCACCGCCCGCCACGCTCCCACCCGGACCTGCCGGCCCCCGAGGGGGACGGTGACATGGTGAGGAACCCGTTGGAGCACGGTGGTGGGATCCCACCGGACCGGCGACTCGTGCTGAACGCCGTCGGCGTCGACATGCTGGTCGAAGTAGCCATCGTGGTAGAGAAGGGTGACGCCGACAAGCGGGATGCCGGTGTCGGCAGCCGCCCGCAGGTGGTCGCCCGCCAGCACCCCGAGCCCCCCGCTGTAGGTGGGGATGGCGTCGTCGAGCGCGATCTCCATCGAGAAGTAGGCGACCGTGGTCCCCCGAGCGATCTCTGCAGTCATCCACAACCTGTACCACGTTGTTCGTCCAAGCACATAGTGGCCGCTCCGTGCAGGCCCGAGCTCGCCTGCGTCGAGGCTCGACGAAGGACCGGCGCGGGCAGCGCCCGAGGACCGCCCCGACCACGGTCAGCCCGTCCAGCCCGCGGTCTCGAACCGCGTGCACTCGGCGCTGGGCAGCTCCTGTCGGCGCAGGTCGGCGGGCCGAACGGTGCTGGCGGGCGCCACGATGTTGCGGTCCCAGCACCCATGCTGCTAAGCAATGCGACCATTGTGACGGACGACGAGCGTTCCTCGATCGTACGGGCCGGCCGGAGGACCTCATCGCTACGGCGGTGGACCGGGTTCCTCTCGGCGGTCGTCACGGCGGTCGCCACCGTTGCCCTCTCGGGGGCCGGTCAGGCCGCCGCCGACCCCTTGGCGGCCGCCAAGGCCCAGGCTGCCGCGGTGAACGCCAGGCTGCAGTCCGAGGCCAACCAGCTCGACATCGCCTCGCAGCAGCTCGACGCCGCGCAACAGCAGGTGCAGTCGCTCCATCAGCAGGGCGCCCGGCTGCACACCCAGATCTCGGCCACCCTGCAACAGGTCGGCGTGGAACAGTCCCGGCTACGGGACCAGGCGTTGCAGGCGTACATGTCGGGCAGCACGGGGACGGGCAGCTTGTCGGCGCTGTTCTCGTCCAACGGCGAGCAGGCGTCCGCCAGCCAGGAATACCGGTCCGTGGCCGACGGCAGCCTGGCCGGGGCCATCGACCAACTCCGCCGGGCGGAGACCCTCCTCTCCTCCGAGCAGCGGGCCCTGCAGACAAACGAGTCCCAGGCCCAAGCAGCGCTGGACGCAGCCAACGCGGCCCGCCAGGCCGCCCAGGCTGCGGTCGCCTCCCAGCGACAGATCCTCGCTGGCCTGAACGGCCATATCGCCACGCTCGTCGCCCAGCAGCAGGCGCAGCAGCAGGCCGCGCAGGTCGCTGCCTTCCGGAACCGAGTCGCTGCCGCCGCCAACGCCGCAGGCTCGGGCGTTTCGCCAGGCGCCACGAGCCCGAACCTCCCGTCGGCGGGCGGTGCCGCCACGGCCGTCGCAGCGGCAGAGAGCCAGCTCGGAGTGCCGTATGTCTGGGGAGGCGAGACGCCCGGAGGCGGGTTCGACTGCTCCGGCCTGACGCAGTGGGCCTGGGGGCGGGCGGGCGTGTCCCTGCCTCGCACCGCCCAGGCGCAGTACGACGCCATCCCGCACATCCCGCTGTCAGCCCTCCAGCCTGGCGACCTCGTGTTCTGGGACGACGGGACGGGCTCGGTACAGCACGTGGGGATGTACGTCGGCAACGGTGACGTCGTCCACGCCCCGACGACCGGCGAGACGGTCAGCTACGCGCCGATCTGGGGGTACGGGCTCGTCGGTGCCGGCCGTCCCTGACCGGGCCACCTCGCAAGCCCACCTGACCGGGCCACCTCTCTCCGGGCCACCCGACCGGGCCACCTGACCGGCCCACCTCACAAGCCCACCTGACCGGGCCACCTGACCGGCCCACCTCTCCGGGCCACCCGACCGGGCCACCTGACCGGCCCACCTCACAAGCCCACCTGACCGGGCCACCCGACCGGGCCACCTCACAAGCCCACCTGACCGGGCCACCTCTCCAGCCCACCTCTCCGGCCCACCTCCCAGGGCCACCTCTCCGGCCCACCTGACCGGGCCACCTACGGGAGCGCCATCCACCCACCGTGCGCGAGCGTGAAGATGGCGGCTGACATCGTCACGACAGGAGCTGGTACCCCCCGGGCTGCCGCCTGCCGATCCAGCGACGCTCCTGTCCGCCACAACCGGCCGGAGCCCCGGATCCACCACTACGGTGGTGCGGGACCCAAGGAGGACGCATCGTGACCATGTCGTACCGCCGCATGGGCCGGACCGGCCTGAAGCTGAGTGTGCTGTCGTTCGGCTCGTGGGTGACCTTCGGGGACCAGCTCGACGTCGGCCTGGCCGCCGAGTGCCTGTCGGCCGCCAGGGACGCCGGCGTCAACTTCTTCGACAACGCCGAGGCGTACGCGGGTGGTGAGTCCGAGCGCATCATGGGTCAGGCGCTCGAACAGCTGGGGTGGCCGCGCCACAGCTACGTGGTGTCCACCAAGCTCTACTGGGGGATCAACGAGGGCGTGAACATGCGCCAGACGCTCAACCGCAAGTACCTGACGCAGGCAATCGACGCTTCTCTGGAGCGGTTCGGTCTCGACTTCGTCGACCTCGTGTTCTGCCACCGACCCGATCCCGACACACCGATCGAGGAGACGGTGTGGACCATGTCCGAGATGGTCTCGAACGGCCAGGCGCTGTACTGGGGAACGTCCGAGTGGTCGGCGGACGAGATCCAGGCCGCATGGGACGTGGCAGAACGTCATCATCTCCACAAGCCGGTGGTGGAGCAGCCCCAGTACAACCTGCTGTGGCGTCGGCGGGTCGAGCAACAGTACGCCCGCCTGTACGACGACATCGGCCTCGGGCTCACGACGTGGAGCCCCCTGGCGTCCGGCCTGCTGGCCGGCAAGTACATCGACGGCATCCCCGACGGCAGCCGGGCCACCTTGCCGGGCTACGAATGGCTCCGTGACCTGCTGACCGACCCCGCCCGGAACGAGGCGGTCCGCTCGCTCGCGGACGTCGCCCGCGGCCTCGACTGCACGGTGGCCCAGCTGGCCATCGCATGGTGTGCCTACAACCCGCGGGTCACGACCGTGATCACCGGGGCGAGCCGGCCTGAGCAGGTGACGGAGAACATGGCCGCCCTCGACGTCTTGGAGCGGCTCGACGACGCCACCGTCGAAGCCATCGAGGAGAAGACGGCCGGCATCGCCCGCTGACGGCACGCCTTCAGGC
>JAJZLP010000195.1:0-21074 GCA_021803325.1 Actinomycetes bacterium | reverse complement strand
AGCCGGCCTGAGCAGGTGACGGAGAACATGGCCGCCCTCGACGTCTTGGAGCGGCTCGACGACGCCACCGTCGAAGCCATCGAGGAGAAGACGGCCGGCATCGCCCGCTGACGGCACGCCTTCAGGCGCGGCCCCCACAGCACACCCGGTACGACCGCTGGCACGACCTCGGGAGCGACGCCCGGCACGACCGCTGGCACGACCTCGGGAGCGACGCCCGGCACGACCGCTGGAGCGACCTCGGGAACGACACCCTGCACGACCGCTGGAGCGACCTCGGGAGCGACGCCCGGCCCCGACCGCTGGCACGATCTCCGGATCTGCAGCTTCACGGACTCGCCTTGCCGGCCCCGGGTCTGCCTACAGCTTGCCTTGCCGGCCCCGGACCCACGGCGTTACAGGCTTGCCTTGCCGGCCCCGGACCCACGGCATCACAGGGTTGCTTCGCCGGCCCCCGTGGTGCCGGACGGCGTCCGCCCCGCTGCAACCGGGCCGCCGCGGTACCACTCGGGCCAGTCCTCCTCCGGCAGAACGGTCACCACGGCGGTCACCAGCAGCTGTTCGCACAGGTGGACGAGCTGCTCCCGTTCGCTCGTCCGATGAGCGACCCAGTGCAAGGTGGCCTCCTCGCAGAAGGCGATCCACCCGCGCACCGCGGTACGAATCGCCGGGTGCGTGCCTGCCTCGCCGAGAGCCTGGCAGACCCTGTCGGCCACGGTGTTGCGGATCTCCTCGAAGATCGCGTGCAGGTCGGGGTCGGCGCCCGCCGATCCCCGGACAAGAGCGACGTACAGCTCGTGCTTGTCCTCGATGTACGACACGAAGGCGTCGAGGGAGCCGCTGAGCTGCTCAAGCTCGGGCAGCGAGCTGTCGGGTTCGGTGACTCGCAGCAATTCGGCGGCGGCAGCCTCGACGACGGCGAGCTGGAAATCACGCTTGGACGCGAAGTAGTGGAAGAGCAATCCCCGCGAGATGCCGGCTGCCTCGGCGATGTCGTCCACCGCCACCTGGGCTGCCGGCTTGGCGCTCAGGATCTCCAGTCCCAGGGCGATGAGCTGCGCCCGGCGATCCTCGGGGTCCAACCGGACACGCGGATGGGACGCCATGGTGCGAGCCTACCGGATCGCACACAGCATTGAACAGGATTCAATACTATGGCATCTCTCCTACTATTGACTAATGGACAACTCCGGACGACTCCGAACAGCTCCGGACCGCTCGGCAGGCCGGCCCGTGCCGCCGCGGCGCCTGCACCACCCTCGACCGCATCCCGGCGCACCGGCCACGACGGTCGAGCGGCACCCGGCACGAGAGCGTCCACCGGCACCGCTGCCCTCGACGTGCCTCCGAAGCCGTTGGCAGCACCAACGAGAGCTGGCAGCGCTCGATGGCCGGGACGGTCTGGCTCGTCGACGGGTTGGCCGGCTGCCACCTCACGGCCGGTGCACAGGCAGACCTGCCGTACGGTGACCGGCTGGATCCGCCGGACCACGACCGACCGCGGCCCGGCGGATCGGGCGATCACATGAACCGGCGGATCATCCGCTCCTTGCGCTCGTCATAGGGCGGGTAGGCGAAGGGCAGATCGGGCCAGATCCCTCGCCGGACCACCGCCTTGCGGTGGCTCAGCTCCTCAAAGCCGGCCCGCCCGTGGTAGGCGCCCATGCCGCTCGGCCCGACTCCGCCGAACGGCAGCTCGGGGGCGATGAAGTGGTAGACGACGTGGTTGAGGCAGACACCACCGGCGGTGGTGCCATCGACGACACGCCGCCCGGTCGCCCGCGACCCCGAAAAGACATACAGCGCCAGCGGCTTCGGGCGCTCGTTCACGAAGGTCATGGCCTCGTCGACGCTGTCCACCCGGACCACCGGCAGGATGGGACCGAAGATCTCGTCCTGCATGAGCGGTGATCCCAGGTCCGGGTCGACCACCACCGTCGGCTCGACGACCCGCTCCCCGACGTCGACACCGCCGCCGGTGGCGACTGTCCCCCCGGCACTCTTGAGCAAGCCGCTCAGGCGCTCCACGTGCCGCTCGTTGACGATCCGGGTCCGCGTGGCCGCCGGGTCAGGGCCTTGCAGCGCCCCGATGGCCGAGACCACACGGTCCACGAAGGCGTCGGCGACCGAGCGCTCCACCAGGACATAGTCGGGGGCGATGCAGGTCTGCCCGGCGTTCAGCAGCTTTCCCCACGCCACGCGCTTGGCCGCCACGTCGAGGTCGGCGTCGGCGGCCACGATCACCGGGCTCTTGCCGCCAAGCTCGAGCGTGACCGACGCCAGGTGGGTGGCCGCCGCTGCCATCACCGTGCGGCCAACGCTGGTGCTGCCGGTGAAGAAGATGTGGTCGAACGGTTGGGCGAGCAGCTCGGTAGCGACGTCGACGGCACCCTCCACGACGACCACCGCCTCGTCGTCCAGGTAGCGGGGCACCAGGCGCGCCAGGGTGGCCGACGTCGCCGGCGTCAGCTCCGACGGCTTCACCACCGCGGCGTTGCCCGCGGCCAGCGCAGCCGCCAAGGGCACGAGCGCGAGGTTCACCGGATAGTTCCACGGGGAGATCACCAGGACCGTCCCCAGCGGCTCGGGCACCGACCAGGCCGAGCCGGGCAGGTTCGCTATCCCCGGCCACGACAACCGGGGCCTGGCCCACCGGTGGAGGTTGCGACGCAGGTGGGCGGCCTCCGCTGCGACCGGCGCCAGGTCAGCCAGCCACGCCTCGACGCGAGGCTTGCCGAAATCGTCGGCCATGGCGTGCAGCAGCTCGTCCTCGCCCTCGCGCACGAGGGCCTGCAGCCCGCGGAGCTGGTCGGCGCGCCACGACAGCGGGCGGGTCCGCCCCGAGCGGTAGGCCGCTCGCGTTCGAGCGAAGGCGGCGGCAGGCACCGAGACCGGCCCGGCGCCGGGTGTGGGCTTGCCTGCAGCCTTGGTTGCGGGTTTGGTGACGCTGGACGGTGCGGTATCGACCATCGTGCCTCCTCGGCATCGGTATGCGGCCCAGGATCGGGTCCCCCAGGGAGCCACGGCGACCGCCACAGGGCACGAGCAGGCTCCCTGCGTGCGAGCAGGGACCGCCTACAAGGGACAGGGTACGGGAACCACTCCACCAGGAATTGTGAACGGTCCAGCCGCCCGGGTCAACGGAACCACGGCCGCACCCCATGGAGCGAGCACGACACCGCGCTCAGCGGTGCCACGGCCGCCTCCGCGTCCGGCGCTGCGTCGCCTGGAGCTGCCACGACGGCACCCGATGCCTCCGTGGCACCCCTCGGCCCTCGAACCCCGCCTCCCGGGCCTTCCGTCGGCGCTGGCGCTGGCGCTCTTGACGGCGCCCCCGCCAGGCCACCACACCCTCGGGCACGACCGCCGCAGCGGTGCCGACCACGACCCCGCCCCCGAGCACGACGATGGACCAGCCGACCGAGCGTGAGGTCGTGGTGAGAGAGAATCCCGCCGGCACCGCCCGCAGGTGGGCCGCCTCGGCCTGGGCCAGCGCCACCGCGCCAGGCGTGCCGGGCGTGCTCTTCGTCGACTGGACCAACTCGACCACCGCCGTCGTGCCCACCTGGAAGATGACGACATTCGCCGTCCCCGCCGGGTTCGTCTTCGAAGGAGTCAACGGCACCACGTGGTAGGTGATGCCCTCGGCACCGGGGACCCCGGGCACAGCGAACCGCCTCTCCAAGGAGTAGGCGTCCCCATTGACCGAACGGCTGGCGCCGTACTGCTTGCGGGCGTGGTCGAGGACCACCCTGGTCTGCGACGCCGTCGGCATCAGTTGCAGCAGCAGGCCGGCATTGGCCTGGACGGTGGCGACGTTCGACTGCCACTCGATCTCGAAGATCCCGGTGTGCCCCGGGTCGACAACCGCCGAGCGGCGAACCTCGGCCAGCGTGCTCCCCGCCGCCGGCAGCGCCTTGGCCAACACCGGATGCGGGGCGAGGCCCGCCATGTGCGGGGCGGTCACGGCGAGCTCGGCCAGGCGCGACGGGACCGTGTGGGTGGTACGCACGAACGCCGCCCAGCAGGCCACGGCGACGACGACGACAGCGGCGGTCCGGGCCAGCCGGAGACCCCATCGGAGTGCCGCCGGACGTGGGCCCCGTTCGGGTCCCGCTCCCGGCGGCTTCGCGCCAGCCCGCTGCTCATCGCTGCGGCCCCGGCCGGCGCTGCCCGGCAACACCGTCGCCCCCAACCTGCTGTCGCTCGCCATGGCGTTCTCCCCGCTCCTCAGCCGGCAGGCGCAGCGGCCGCCACGCCGGATCCTGCTTCGGCCATGGCCACGAAGTTCGCTAGCAGCGCCGGACCCGACGGCGTCAGGATCGACTCGGGGTGGAATTGCACGCCCTCCACGGCCATGGTGCGATGGCGGAGCCCCATGATCACGCCGTCGGCGGTCCACGCCGTGACCTGCAGCACGTCAGGCACCGACGGCGGGTCGACCACGAGCGAGTGGTAGCGAGTGGCGGTGAAGGGATCGGGCAGGCCACGCAGCACGCCCCGCCCGTCGTGGTGGACATCGGAGGTCTTGCCGTGCATCAGCACCGGTGCCCGGACCACCGATCCCCCGAACACCTCGCCGATGCACTGGTGCCCCAGGCACACACCCAGGATCGGCACGGTGCCTGCCAGCTCGCGCACGACGTCCACCGACACGCCGGCGTCCTCGGGGCGGCCGGGGCCGGGTGAGATGATGATGCCGTCGGGTGCGAGCACGCGGACGGCAGCCACGTCAACCTCGTCGTTGCGGCGAACCACGGGCGCCGCTCCGATCTCGCCGAGCTCCTGCACCAGGTTGTAGGTGAAGGAGTCGTAGTTGTCGACGACGAGCACGCGCACCGGCATCGGCGTGGACTCTACCGCCGGGGTGGGCGAGCGCGTCGCCGGGGGTGCGGGTGCGGTCGGGCTCTCCCGCCCTGGTCGGCGATTCGCGGAGGGCGGTCCGGCTGGCTATCCTCTCGGGATGGCACGCACGGCTGGCAACAGGAGCACGGCCCGGGGCCGCTCCACCCAGCGCCGCACCGGTCGGTACACCCCGCCCACGCCGCGCGATGTCAGGAGGAGCCCGAAGTGGATGGGGCCGCTCATCGGCGCCGTGCTACTGGTCGGTGTCCTCATGATCATGCTCAACTACTTCGACGTGCTTCCGGCATCGCCCACCAACTGGTACCTGCTGGGGGGCATCGTGATCTTCGGCGGAGGCTTCGGGCTCGCCACACGCTGGCACTGATCCACCGACCCGAGCTGAGCCACACGGCTGGTACCGGGCCACGCACCCGTACCGAGCCGGTCGCTGACACCGGTACGCAGGCCCGCACCGAACCGGTCGCCGGCACGGAGCCACACGGCTGGCACCGAGACACGACCGGGCGTCCGTACGGAGCACCGCGCCGTCGCCGCGGTGGCCAGATCACCACCACGGCAACGGCGCGGAAGGCCGCCCAGCGCGCTGTGGGCACGCGCCTGGGACATGGCCTTCCCCGCTCGTCGCCGCGGTGGACGAGGACACGCCGGTCGGGCGCTGCGCTCGACGCCGCGCCCGCCGGGCAGTTTCAGCCCAGGCGCTCGATGATGGTGGCGTTGGCCAGGCCGCCACCCTCGCACATCGTCTGCAGGCCGTAGCGACCGCCGGTGCGCTCCAGCTCGTTGAGCAGCGTCGCCATCAGCTTGGCGCCGGACCCACCGAGCGGGTGGCCCAGGGCGATGGCACCACCGTTGACGTTCACCTTGGCCATGTCCGCGTGCAGCTCCTTCTCCCACGCCAGCACGACCGAGGCGAACGCCTCGTTGATCTCGACGACGTCGATGTCGTCCATCTGGAGCTTGGCCTTCTCCAGGACCTTCTGCGTGGCGGGGATGGGTCCGGTCAGCATCGTCACCGGGTCGACCCCGGCCAGCGCGAACGCGTGGACCCGGGCCCGGGGACGCAGGCCAAGGGCATTGGCCTTCTCCTCGCTCATGATCAACACGGCAGCGGCGCCGTCGGTGATCTGCGACGAGTTGCCGGCGGTCACCTTGCCGTCCGGCTTGAACGCCGGCTTCAAGTTGCCCAGGACCTCGATGGTCGTGTCGGGGCGGATGCCTTCGTCCTTGCGCAGCACGTCGTCGGTCGGCTTCCCCTCTTCGTCCTTGACGACGACGGGAATGATCTCGTTCTCGAACCGGCCCTCGGCGGTTGCCGTGACCGCTCGCTGCTGGCTGCGGGCGCTGAAGGCATCCAGGTCCTCGCGGCTGAGTCCCCACTGGTCGGCGATCATCTCAGCCGAGATGCCCTGCGACACCAGGCCGCCGCGCTCCGCGTACCGCCCCATGACCGTCGGGCCGAACGGGAAGCCGAGGTCGCGGACGACCGACGAGCCCATCGGCGTGTGGGTCATGTGCTCCACTCCGGCCGCGATCACCACGTCATAGGCGCCAGCGATCACGCCCTGCGCCGCGAAGTGAACCGCCTGCTGCGACGAGCCACACTGGCGGTCGATGGTGGTGGCGGGCACCGACTCGGGAAAGCCAGCGGACAAGACAGCGTTACGACCCACGTTCAGCGCCTGCTCGCCGACCTGCATGACGCAACCCATGATCACGTCGTCCACGAGGGCCGGGTCAAGGTCGTTGCGCTTGGCCAGCGCTCGCAGCGTCTCGGCCGCCAGGTCGACAGCGTGCCAACCCCGGAGCCGCCCATTGCGCTTGCCCCCCGGGGTGCGGATGGCATCGACGATCACGGCTGTGGTCATGGGATCTCCTTTCGCAGGTCCACGTTGGTCCGCCGGTACCGGGCGAGCCCGGTCGGTCCTGGCGGCCAACGAACCTGACTGACTGGTCAAGATTCTCGCCGATGGCGAGCCTTGCGGTCAACCTGGGGTCAACTCGGAAGCCGATCCGGGACCAGTCCGGGGCCGCAGCTCCAGCCGCAGTCCCCAGCCATAGCCGCAATCCCCAGCCGCAGCCCCAACCGCAGCCCCCAGCCGTCCGGGGACCCGACCGGACGCACCGACCGATCACCTGACCCGAGCTACGGGCCGGCTACCCGGACCGGGCACTACCGTTGGCCGGCGTGACCAGGCGCGTGAAGGACATGGACCGGTGGCTTGGCGACGGGGGCATGCCGGTCATCGCCGCCGTCGGCGCGTCGTTCGCCGACTACGGCGTCGACGGCGAGGACCTGGGTTGGTCCACCGCGACGTGGACACCCACCGAGCTGGCATGCAACCCGCACGGCACCGTGCAGGCCGGGATCCACGCACTGGTGCTCGACGCAGCCATGAACTTCGCCATCAACGCCGCACTGGCAGGACGGGACCGTACCCGCGGCACGCTCGAGATGAAGACGGAGACGATGCGTCCCGCTACGCACGGCGCGAGGTACGCGATCCGGGGCGAGGTCGTGCGCATGGCACGCCAGGTCGCCTACGGCGAGGCCACGGTGCGCGACGACCGGGACCGGCTCGTAAGCCGGGCCACCGGGACCTTCCTCCTGCACCGGGAGCCGCCAGCCGGTACCGGGAGCCCCCAGCCGGCATTGGACCCGCCGCCACAATGACCGCCGCTGTGAGCAGCCCGGACCGATCTGGCCGGGAACGCACCGACAGCCCCAGCCCCAGCCCGGGGTAGCGGCTTCGCGGCGGTACACCGAGCCGGACGGCGACCAGGCATCTCGGCACGGCCGGACGGCGACCAGTCATCTCGGCACGGCCGGACGACCCAGACCTTCGGCTCGCATGCCAGGACCGACCGACGAGTGCGGCGGGAGTCCCCGGACCGTTCCTGTCCCCACGATCGCCTTCCGGAGCCAGCGAGAGCCCGACCGGAGCCGAGACCGAGCGCCGAGCGCGACACCGCCTCGGTACGATCCCCACGAGCCGGTCGCGCGCGATCCGGTGGTGCTCTTCGACCTGCCGCTGCCCGCCGGTCCGATGGCGGCGCCGGCGACCGGCGACCTTCGGACCGCTGTGGTCCCGCCCACCGTGGACCCACCGATCCCGGGAGACGCCATGCCTGTACCGGCGGCCGATCACCACCGCCCTTTCACCGACAAAGCCGCCTGGGGAGCCCGGCCGCTCCCCGCCCGGCGGCCGGCGTTCGGCATCCCGGTCCCGTTGGCCGGAGCGGGCACCTGCCGGGCCTGTCACGGACCGGCTGTCGGCGCCACCACCACCGTGTGCTGGTGCTGCCGGCAGCTCGCAACGCAGCTCGGGCAGGGGGCACCCCCGGTGCTGCCGGTGGCGCTCTTCCGCACCGGGGACGCCGTCCACGCGACCCTCCGGGGGTACAAGGACGCCACCGCGGCGCGAGCCCGATCGCATCTGACCGCCCGGCTGGCCGCCTCGCTGGGCGCGTTCGTCGACGACCACCAGCCCTGTCTTCGCCGCTTGACCGGCCGAGTCGATGCCGTCTGCGCTGTCCCCGCCACGCGCCTGCGAACGGGCGGGACCCCCGCAGCGGGTCCGCACGTCGACCCGACAGAACCGGTGCAGGCGGTCCTCGGTCAGATCCCGGCGCTCGCCGGCATCCCACCGGTCCGGCTGGCGCCCGGTCCGGGCCCAGCCCGGCACCTCCATGCGTCCGCGACCGCCTTCCGCCTGGCGGAGCACCCCAGCCCCGGCGCCCGAGTGCTCCTGGTGGACGACACGTGGACGACCGGCGCCCACGCCCGCAGTGCGGCGGCAACCCTGCGCTCCAGCGGGTGCACGGTGGTCGCGGTGCTCGTCATGGGCCGCGCCATCGACCCCACCGCCTCCGCCGCCGTCCATGCCTGGTGGCGGCGAACACTCGCCGAGGCACTGCAGCCGGCGAGTGCCGGCCAGGACGCACCGGGTTCAGCCTCGCCGTGCTGTCTCCCCTGGTGCGGCACCCGCCGACAGCCGGCCCCGGCTATCGCGCTCCGGGCATGACCGTCGACCGGGCCTGGCATCGACCGGCAACCCCACGTCCACCCTGGTGTAACAGTCGACCGGGCATGGCACCCGCCGACAGCCGGCCCTGCTCACTCGGCCGTCAGCAGCCCCGCTCCCGCCGACGGCACTGCCTCGACCATGTCGACCTCAAATCCCTCGCGCAGCCCGCTCACCGGTTGCTCCGGCGTCATAGGGCGATCGTCCCCGGCCAGCCACGAGACCGCCGAGGCCAGCAGGCACATGGCGGTCGCCGCGCTGAAGGCCAGGATGAGTCCATGGCGGAATGGCGACGACAGGAGCGCTGGGAAGAACTTCGTACCGATCACGGTGTGCGCCGTCGCCGGGCTCAGATGCCCAAGGTCTGAGCCGAGGAGCGCCTTCATCGGGTTCACGCCGAGGAAGGCGGCGAACAGGCTCCCCACCGGGGGCAGCGCGGCGGCATGTGCTGCGACATGGGCGGCAACACCCTCGTGCAGCAGCCGGGACCGCATCACACCGGGCAGGCTGGACGACAACCCCACGATCATGAGCGAAAAGAAGACCCCGATCGACAGCACAAAGCCGGAATTCATGAGGGTGGCCAGCACCCCCGACGCCGCCCCGCGGTGGCGGGCTGGCGCCGAGTTCATGATGGCCATGGAGTTGGGCGCGGAGAACAACCCGAAGCCCAGGCCGTTCAGGAAGATCACCGGAGCGAAAGCCGCGTACGAGAAGTTGGCCGGCAGCAGCTCGAGCAGCACAAAGGTCACCGCGCCGACAGCCATGCCCGCGGTGGCGAACCGGCGGCCGCCGTAGCGGTCCGACAGCCATCCCGACGCCGGGCCCGACATCAGGAACCCCACGCTGAGCGGGACCATGTAGACACCGGCCCACAACGGTGTCGAGGAGAAGCTGTACCCGTGCAGCGGCAGCCAGATCCCCTGCAGCCAGATGATGAGGATGAACTGCAGGCCACCCCGGCCCATGGCCGCCAGCAGGTTGGCGAGCGACCCGGCGCCGAACGACCGGTTGCGGAACAATTCCAAGTGGAACAAGGGGTCTCGGACCCGGCCTTCCACCCGGACGAAGGCGACCAGCAGCACGATGCCCAGCGCCAACGAGCCCATCACGAGGGGGCTGGTCCAGCCCATGGCATGCCCGCCGTAGGGCTGGATGGCATAGGTGATGCCCACCATCAGCGCCACCAGACCAGCGGCGAAGGTCAGGTTGCCCCACCAGTCCATGCGCGCCGGGCGACGTTCTGCGAGCTCCTTGAGCTTCAGCAACGCCCACAGGGCGCCGGCAGCACCCACCGGAACGCTGATGAGAAAGACCAGTCGCCAGTTGACGGTGGCGACCAGGCCGCCGACGATGAGACCGATGAACGATCCGGCGATGGCTGCCACCGAGTTGATCCCGAGGGCCATCCCGCGCTCCTCCTGCGGGAAGGCATCGGTCAAGATGGCGGTGGAGTTCGCCATCAGCAGCGCCCCGCCCACGCCCTGCACGGCCCGACCGACGATGAGCTCGAGCGCTCCGGTCGAACCTCGGCCGGGCACCAGCGCCAGGCCGAGCGATGCCAGGGTGAAGACCACAAACCCCGCGTTGTACATCCGGGTCCGCCCGAACATGTCGCCGATCCGGCCGAAGCTGACCACCAGGACGGCCGTGACGACCAGGTAGGCCATCAGCATCCACAGCAGGTAGCTGATGTTGGACGGCTGGAGCGGATTGAGATCGATGCCGCGGAAGATGGCCGGGAGCGAGATGATCACCACCGATGCGTTCAGTGTGACCAGGAACATGCCCAGGGTGGTGTTCGACAGGGCGGTCCACTTGTAGCGATCGGGATGCACCCCGTGCGGCGAGCGCGCGCCGCTTCGCGGTCCAGTCTGGTGGCCTCGAGACATCTCCGTAGCCTTCCGCGGCAGGCGCAGAGGTTCAAATCATCGTTTGAACAGTCGACCGGTTGGCGAACCGGGAGCGGAACCATCCCGCCAGGCGGTATTGGCGCCACCCGTACCGACCACCTGGTATGCCGCATCGACACGGACGTGCATCTGCTGCCAGCGGGCCTCGCTCGGCTAGATCGGTGTCCAAGCCGGCATTCAGGTCGGTACCTGAGTCGGCACCCAGCTCGGCACCCGCGCCGATCGCTCGGGCACCACTGGTGCGACTCCCGACCCCGACCGCGACTTCCTCACCTATCATGGGACCGACTCATCGGGCTCGGGCAGGACGTGCAACCGCACCAGCCGGTCCGAGCGCTTGGGGACGTAGCTCAGCTGGCTAGAGCACCTGCTTTGCAAGCAGGGGGTCGTGGGTTCGAGTCCCATCGTCTCCACTTGGCCACATGTGGCCACATGTGCTACTGTAGGGACATGAGTAGCTCGATATCCGTCCGCGACCTGCGAAACACGGTCAGCGAGGTGCTTCGTCGGGTCGAAGGCGGCGAACGGATGACCGTGACGGTCGACCGGCGCCCCGTAGCTGAGATCGTGCCACTCCGCCGCCGCCGGACCGTGCCGGCGGCCGAAGCGCTCGCCATCGCGTCCCGCCACGCCGCTGACCGCGGCCTCCCCAAGGACGTGCGGAGCCTGTTGGCTGACACGACCGACGACCTATGAGGGCCTTGCTCGATACCTCGTTCTTCGTCGCCACGGAGTCAGGGCGGCCTCTCGGCGAGATGGATGGGGTGACCGAGACGGAGGTGTCGGTCGTAACGCTGGCCGAACTGACCGTCGGCGTGCTCATGGCTGGCGACGATGATCGGTCGGCACGAGTGGCAACGCTTTCGGCCGTCGAGTCGACGTGGGATCCGTTGCCGATAGATGCCGAGGTGGCGCGTCAGTTCGCCCGGATCGTCGCCACCTTGCGTGCTGGTGGCCGACGGGTCCCGATCCTCGACGCTCTCGTGGCTGCCACCGCGATTGTCGAGCAGATCCCAGTCGTCACCCAGGACAGCGACTATGAGGCCATTCCTGGTCTCGCGGTGATCAGGGTCTGATCACCGCCCGCGCCGACATTGCCCAAGCGCAGTGAGCCGCTCCCGCAGCTCAGACGGGTTTGAATAGGACATCGTCTTCTCCACCAGTCGCGCGGAAGCCAAGGAAGCGGTGCAGGAGGCCTTCGCTCGGCCCTGGGTTCGCTGGGACCACGTCGGCGGCTACGAGAAGATCGAGGCGTGGGTGCGGCGTGTGGCGATCAACGTCGCCGTCGGCCGCTGGCGTCGTGTGGCGCGAGAGCGACCACTCCCAGAGGTCACTGCTGCGGCGGACGATTCCACGGGATCGGACGTCGAGGTGCTCCTCGCGCTGCGCACGATCCCCATCCACCAGCGCTCGGCGCTGTTCCTCCACCACGTCGTCGGTCTGTCCGTCGAGGAGGTCGCCGACGAGATGTCGAGCAAGCCAGGGACCGTGAAGTCGTGGCTGAGCCGCGGCCGGGCTTCGCTCGACGGTCTCCTCGGCAGTCCCCAGGACTAACCGGATCATTCGGGAAGCAGAGGAATGACAGCCATGGCAACTGAGCACGGCGACGACCCGATCGGCTCGGTCCTCCGGGATGTGGCCACCGCCGTCGAGCGGGCGGTGGTGCCCCCCGACGTGCGGTTCATCGCCCAGCGGGCTCGCCGCCTCGAGCACCGCCGACGGTACCGACGGGTCTCGGTGGCCGCGTTGGTCGTCCTCATTGTCGTAGGAGCGACCGCCGCCGCCGCCGTGGTCCTCCCCGGTCACCGGCGGCCCCCGGGGCCAGCAGGCATCGCTGCGGTCCCCAGCCATGTCGCGCGCTTCGGCGACGTCCAGCTCGTCGTGAAGGACCTGCCGGTCGTCGCTCGCCGTGCCACGTCGATCCCAGCGTCGAACGTGACGTCGCTCCACCTCCCGGGGGCAAGCGCCAACCACGCCTCCGTCGCCTTTGGAGCCGGGAACGTGTGGGTGCTCGAACACACCGCCACCGGCACCTCGGCTCCCTGCGGCCGGCTCGTGGCGGTCCGCGCCACCTCGGCCCAGGTGGTCGGATCGGTGCCGATCGACCTGTGCCCGGACGCCCTCGCCTACGGGGCGGGGTCGGTGTGGGTGCTGTCCTCGAAGATCGGGGTGACCGGCTACCAGCTCGTCCGAGTCGATCCCTCGACGTTCACCGTCCGCTCAATGCTCACCATCGACGGCGGGCCCGGCGGCGTCACGCCCCAAGGCGACACCGGCGTCAAGGGCCAGTTCGTGACCGTGGGCAGCGGCCAGGTGGTCGTGGCAGTCCAAGAACCGAGCGGTGCCGCCCAGCTCACCGCACTCGACGAAGCAACCGCGACGGTCACCAGGTCGGTGACGCTTCCCCGGTCAGATGGGCCGGTGACGGGCCTCGGAGCGGCCGGGAGCACCGTGTGGGTCGGGACGGCCAACGGCTGGGTGATCTCCTTCGACCCCAGCAGCGGGGCACTCTCGCGTAGCGTCCGGCTCGGGACCCGTGTGGCGAGCCTCGCGGCCGCAGGGTCCGAGCTGTGGGTGACCGTGAACGTGCCGGTCCCCCCACACGCCACGTACCCCGGGCTCGACACCCTGCGCCTCGACCCGACGACCGGCACGATCGCCCAGGACACCGGGCTCCCGATGACCTTCGTCTCCACCGACGGCACATCGGTCTGGGCATTGGGCAGCGCCCCGCCATACAGGTCCGACGCCGGCCTCCTCGCCAAGATCGCTGCTGTGGCTGGGACCATGAGCGACAAGGCACAGCTCCCAGTCACGGGATACAACGTGCCCGACACCCTCGGCGTCTACGCAGGCACCGCGTGGGTCATCAACGACCTCGCGGGCACCCTCACCAGGATCAGCCCGTGACAATCACCCCAGTGCAGCGACGGACGCCATTCGATGGTGCGCACGTGCGGCGCGTGCCTCATCACCCCGGATCCCTCCGCGGTCACCTTCGCTGAGCTGGCGCGTAACGTTGGCCGGTGAGGTCGTGGATCGAGAAAGCCGGCTTCGGCCAGCGGTTGGCCGGAACCGGCCGGTCGCGGTGGCGACTTGTGGCGGTGGCCGCGCTGTCCTCTGCTGTTGTGCTGGCCGTTGTCGTGCCGCTTGCGGTCATGAGAACGTCTTCACCGCCACGCAGCGCCGGAGCGGTCCGCAGGTCGAGCGCAGGTCCTGCTGCTGCCACCACGACCCCGGCGCCCTCTGGCGCTACCACTCCTGGCCAGACGACTTCCCCGGCGTCGGCGGTGTCGACCAACCCGACGCCGTCCCCGGTGCCAGCCGGCTTCGTGATCGAGTCGTTCACAGCCGTGAGCCCCAGCCGATGGTGGCTACTCGGAACCGTGCCCTGCGATGGGGAGCTGTGCCCCGAGATCGCGGCCACCGCCGACGCGGGAGCGAGCTTCACGACGATGCCAGCCCCGGGGGGTGCCTACCCCGCCTCCCAGGCGACGCCCCCAGTCTCGTCGATCCGCTTCGCTGATCCCACCGACGGGTGGGTGTTCGGCCCCAAGCTCTACGCCACCCACGACGGCGGAGAGCACTGGGCGGCGGTCGACCTGCCTGGTCGGGTGGCTGCCTTGGAGCCAGGCTTGGGCCAGGTGTTCGCCACCGTCGATCCCCCCACCCCACCCTGCTACCGCAACGGGACCTGTAACGCATCCACCCCTGGCCCCCAGTTGTGGCGCAGCACGCCGGGAACCAACCGCTGGACCACGGACACCGCTGCGGGCTATGTGAGCGCGGGCCTGGCAGTGCACGGCCAGTCGGTGTGGATCACGAACAGCATGGCCACCAAGGACGGGCCTGCCCTCGGCCTCCGGCTCCTGTACTCCGCCGACGGCGGAGACCATTTCGTCACCCAGCCGCAGCCGGTGACAGGGGTGGCATGCGACTACCAGCCTGTCAGCAACCACGTGCTCTGGGCCTACTGCAGCGGCGGGCACTTCATGTTCGTCTACCGCTCCACCGACGCCGGCGCCCATTTCACCGAGACCCAGGACACCCAGACCCCGAACGCCAACAACTGCCCGAACGGCTCGCGGCTGGCCGCCGCCGCCGCAACGACCGCCGTCGCGGCCTGCAACCTCGGTGGCAAGCCCTTGCTGCTGACGACGAATGGTGGGGCCACCTGGACGGTGGCGCAGCCCGCGCTCAACCCCAGCGGCTACTGGGAGCCGATCGGCTTCACCACGCCGGACGTCGGCTCCATGCTGTGGAGAACCGGCTACGGGCCGACCTCTGTCGTCCAACTGTGGCGGACGACAGACGGGGGGCAGAGCTGGCAACAGGTCAAGACGGTTTCCTAGCCTCCCCTTTTCTGGTTTTCAGGCGACCGAGAGCCTCGTCGACCCCTGCCGTCCCGCCGACAGACCCGAGCGTTGGCGCTCGAACCTCCCGGATCGGCGGGCCCTCGGCTCCAGGCGTTTCGGTGACGCTCGCAGTCCCGTCCGGTTCGACCAACGACAGCTCGGCACCACCATGGCACGGTCCGCGTGTCCACCAGGGCACTGACCGGCGTCTTGTCCTACGCTGGGAACGTGGCATGCCGAGTCGGACCGGTTCGAGGAAGGCGCCTAGCATGCAGGGTGCACCCTGGCGGTTTCCGGTCCTCGCCTGGCCGGGCCAGATCGGACGTGGTTCTTCGCGCCGCCGCCCAGGATCGCGACGATGCGCCGCTGATCCTGCTCGCCGTGCACAACGCTGGAGTGACCGACCCGACGGGTACGCGCGCAGTCTCGTCGCCAACGGCGAGCGTGCTGTCACGCGGCGCCATCCGCGAGCTCCGGCCGCTGCACCCTGCTCACCTGTCAGGTGGGTCTGTCGACGGCCACGCCTCCCCGTGCAGGACCGTGTCGAGACCTGCCCGACCGAACCGCGCCCTGGCGCCGACAGCCCGTCGTCGCTGCCGACTCCGGTGCCGCTGGACGCTTCCAGACGCACCAGGGCCTTCGCCGCTCACCTGACCGGCCGTCGATGACCGGCACTCGCTACCACCGTCGACAAGGAGCGGGTCCATGCCCTGCTGCGGCCTGCCGCCAGCGACTGCTCAAGGCGGCAGGCACGCCCGTCGATGACCGTGACAGGAGCGGTGGAGCCGATGATCCTGGGTGATGCGTCCCTGGTGGAGCTGGTGGAAGGTCGGAGCAATGGGATCGGCGGGGCGTTCCACGACGCCGTGACGGGCATGGCGATCTTGGACGGAAGCGGGCGTTTCCGCCTCGTCAATCCGGCATTCTGCCGGATGGTCGGGCGCAGCGAGAACGAGCTGGTGGGGCTCTGCCCGGCAGACATCACCCACCCCGACGATCGCCCCGAGTCGGTCGCCATGATGGGCTCGCTGCTCACCGACCAGGTCGATGCCGACCAGGTCCGCAAACGGTACGTCCGACCCGACGGCTCGGTGTTGGTGGCGTTGCGCACCACCAGCGTGGTGCACAACCCGGCCGGGGCGGTCGTCGGGCTGTTCACCCAGATCGTCGACGTGACCGCAGCCGCCGCTGCCGAGGACGAGCTCCGCCGATCGGACACGCGGTTCCGGGCGCTGATGGCGCACGCTTCGGACCTGACCGTCCTCCTGGACGGCGACGCCACCATCACGTATGCCTCTCCGGCCTGCACGCGAGTGCTCGGCCACCGCCTGGCCGACTGCATAGCCCACTGCGCATTCGACTTCGTCCACCCCGACGACCTGAGCCAGGCGCACGCGGGGTTCGAACGCCTGGCTGCGCTCCCCGGATCCACGACGCTGGGCGAGCTCCGCGTCCGCCACCACGACGGGTCGTGGCGCACCGTCGAGGCCGTCGCCACCAACCTCCTCGACGACCCCGACGTCGGAGCGCTGGTCATGAACGTGCGCGACATCACCGACCAGCGCCGCTACCAGGACCAGCTCGCCGCCAACGAGCAGTGGCTCCGGGCCCTCGTCGGCAACTCCTGGGACATCATCACGCTGCACGGTCGAGACGGCCGGTACCTGTTCTGCAGCCCGGCGGTGACATCCCTGCTCGGCTACGAGCCCGACGAGCTCGTCGGCAGCGACCCCTCGACCCTCGTCCATCCCGACGACCTGGACGCGGTGGCGACCTACCGGGCCGTGGTTGCCGGTGCCGCACCCGGCGTGGCCTTCCAGTACCGGATGCGCACCAGAGATGGCGACTGGCGCTGGATGGAGTCGACAGCCCACAACCGCCTGGACGACGCCGCCGTCGGTGGTGTCGTCGTCATCACCCGCGACGTCAGCGCACGCCGCCGGCGTGCCGCCCAGCAGGACGCCGTCGCCACGCTCGGAGGCCGGGCGTTGCGCGGCGATCCACTCGACGAGCTCTTCGACCGAGCGGTCCACCTGGTGGCCAGCGCTCTCGGCGTGGAGCACTGCGCCGTTCTGCAGGTCGACGGTGACGGCCGGCTGACTGTCATCGCCCGCGCCGGGTCACCGCTGGTCCAGGGGCCGTTCGCCGCCGAGGTCGACGGACGCCCCGTCTCGGTGACGGCACGGGCCTTGCGGGAGGGGACCGCCGTGGTCTGGGACAGCTCGCGGGGAAGCGAGCCGGACAACCTCCACCCGAACCTGCTGCTGGCCGGGCTCCGCAGCGGTGCTTCCGCGGTGATCTCCGGTGATGGAAGCACGCCCTACGGAGCGCTGACCGTGCACGCCACGGTGCCCGACGCGTTCTCCCGCGACGACATCTCGTTCCTCGAGGCAACCGCCAACGTGCTCGCCGCCGCCGTCGGCAGGCAGCGGATGGAAGAGGAGCTGCGCCGACGGGCGTTGCACGACGAGCTGACCGGGCTCCCCAACCGGACGCTGCTCGTCGACCGGCTGACCACGGCACTGGCCCGCCTGCTACGGCACCCGAGCAGCGTGGCCGCGCTCTTCGTCGACATCGACGACTTCAAGCTCGTCAACGACAGCCTGGGGCACGCAGCAGGCGACGGCGTGGTCTGCGCCGTCGTCGATCGGGTCGTGACGGTCCTGCGCCCCAGCGACGCGGTGGCACGCTTCGGCGGCGACGAGCTGGTCGTCGTCTGCGAGGACACCGACGCTGCCGAGGCACAGCGCATCGCCGAGCGCATCCGCACCGCGCTGCAGACGCCGATCGACATCGGCGACCGCCGTGTCGTCCTTACCGTCAGCATCGGCATCGCCACCACCACCGATCCCTCACTGACGCCGGACGACCTGCTGGCCCAGGCAGACACGGCGATGTACTCGGCCAAGCGCGCCGGGAAGGACCGTTCCGCGCTGTTCGACGACCGCATGCGCCACGCGGTCACCGAGCAGCTCGACACCGCGTCAGGCCTGCGCCGTGCTGTGGCTGGCGACGAGCTCCGCCTCTTCTACCAGCCAGTGGTGGACGCCGGCACCGGCGCTCTCATCGGCGGCGAGGCGCTGCTCCGGTGGCAGCACCCGACCGACGGGCTCGTGGGACCCGATCGGTTCATCGGGCACGCGGAGGCGTCGGGCCTGATCGTGCCGGTCGGCGCCTGGGTGCTGCAGACCGCCTGCCGCCAGATCGCCCGCTGGAACACGGAGGGGTTCGACGGGCACGTCTCGATCAACGTCTCGGGGCGGCAGCTCGCCGAGCCCGACATCGTGGCAAGCGTGGAGCGGTCGATCGGCAGCTCCGGCGCGGAC
Organism: Actinomycetes bacterium; assembly: GCA_021803325.1. Taxonomy (GTDB): domain Bacteria; phylum Actinomycetota; class Acidimicrobiia; order Acidimicrobiales; family UBA8190; genus JAJZYI01. The sequence continues at coordinate 2,592 of JAJZLP010000195.1, read as the reverse complement.
CCGGGGCATGTCCTTTTGGAGGTGACCGAAAGCGCCGTGATGTCCGACCTGCGACGTTCCGCCGCTGTGATCGAGAAGGTACGAGCGCTCGGGGTCCGGGTCGGGATGGACGACTTCGGCACGGGCCATTCGTCGCTGTCGTACCTCGCCGACCTGCCGTTCGACTTCGTCAAGATCGACCGGTCGTTCATCACCCGCCTGGCCAACGACCCGCGCGCCGCCGCGCTGCTCGAGGCTGTGGCCACCTTGTGTCGCACCCTCGACCTCATCGCCATCGCCGAGGGCGTCGAGACCGAGCAAGAGCGCAACCAGGTCCTTGAGCTCGGCATCCCGTTCATCCAGGGGTTCCTGTTCGGCCGGCCGGTTCCCCCTGCCGAGTTCCCCACTCAGCACTCCGCGTAGGAGCCGTCACGGGCTGCTGCCCGCTTGGGACTCCGACCCCATCAGGCACCGGGTGGACGCAGCGCCCCAATGCCGGCGCAACCGACACGGGGCTGCTGCGCCCACCGACGGCGCCGGCGGTTCAGCTCGCCGCGTAACGACGCAGGATCTGCTCGCGCCGCCGGGGTTGGATGTTGGCGAGGGACACGTTCCCGCCGTAGTGGGCGACGACCCTGCGGTCCATCACGCGGTGCCACAGCGGCGGCACGTAGGCCAGGGCGATCATGCCGCCGTACCCCTGAGGGAGCTGGGGCGCGGAGTCGAAGTGCCGCAGCATCTGGAACCTTCGCGTGGGGTTGGCATGGTGGTCGGAGTGCCGCTCCAGATTGTAGAGGAAGACATTGGACGCCACGTGGTTGGAATTCCAGCTGTGCTCGGGCTGGCACCGCTCGTACCGCCCGCTCTCCAGCCGCTGGCGCAGCAGCCCGTAGTGCTCCAGGTAGTTGACGACTTCGAGCAGCGAAAAGCCGTACACGGCTTGGATCAGCAGGAACGGGATCACTCGGGGGCCGAGCACTCCGATGATCCCGCCGAAGAGCACGGCCGACATGGCCCACGCCTGCAGGATCCGGTTTCGAGGCGACCACGATCCGCGCCCTTCACGCCGGAGCCGGATGTGCTCGAGCGACCATCCTGACCGGAGCCCGCCGAAGACGGTGCGGGGGAGGAAGGCCCAGAACGACTCGCCGAGCCGTGCACTGGCCGGGTCCTCGGGCGTAGCCACCCGGGAGTGGTGGCCTCGGTTGTGCTCGACACTGAAGTGCCCGTACATCGTCTGGGCCAGGACGATACGCGACAGCCAGCGCTCGACCTTCTCGCGCTTGTGGCCCAGCTCGTGGGCGTTGGCGATGGCGATGCCACCGACTGCACCGACCGTGAACGTGAGACCGAGGGCGTCGAACCAGGGGAGCCGGTCGTGCGTGACGATCCACGCGCTCCACAGCAGTCCGGCGTACTGCAACGGCAGGAACAGATAGGTGCACCACCGGTAGTACCGGCTCTGCTCGAGCTGGGCCATCGCCGACTCCGGGGGGTTGGTGGCGTCGGTCCCGACGATGGCGTCGAGCGCCGGGATCACGGCGAGCACCCAGATCGGGCCCATCCAGAGGAACACGCCCAGGCCGCTGGCGCGGTACGCCCCCCAGGCGACGAGCGGAAGGAGAGGAACCACCAGTCCCAGAAGCCACAGAGCCCGGTGGGGATCGCGCCACCGGGTGGGCTCCGTCGCCGGCCTGGCGTTGCCGGCGGCCTCTGGCGCCCGTCCCGCGATCGCCACGGTGCCTGTCGCGCCGATGTCGGCGCTGCCGGCGGGCCCGCTGGTCGTGCTTCCTCCATTGATCGACTGCGTATTCGTGACACCGACCGTCGTGCTGTCGGCACTGCCGGCAGCGGCCTCGATGGTCATCGGTCCCTCCCCTTGCTCCCCTTGCTCACGAGCACGCATAGATGCGTGCCGTCTTGGCGGTTGTGGCGGTTGTGGCGGTTGTGGCGGTTGAAGCGGTTGTGGCGGTTGAAGCGGTTGTGGCGGTCCTCATCGTGTCGGCGGACCTTCCGGGTTCGCCCGACCACTACGGTCATTACGGGTTCACATCGGCCTACAGCCTGGCGAGGTCACCGCCACCGGCCCCCGCTCCCGACAGGGCCGAGGGTCCCAGGTACGCGATCCCGTCGACGAACAGTCCAGCGATCGCATCGGCCACCAGCTCGGGGGGATCGTCAGGTGCCGTGACGGCGTAGCTGACCAGTAACCGGGCGATGATGTCGGCGAAGCGCCGGAGGTGCACGACATCGATGTCAGGAAACCGCGAGGCCACAACGATCTCGGCGGCCTGACGAACGAGCACCATCGTCGGGCTGCCCTCGATCGTCAGGAACGGGACCAGCGAATCGGGCTCGGTGCGGATCAGTCGATCGAGGATGGGGTGCTCCCGGGTCGCCCGAAGGGCCACCAGGATCGCCGCACGGAGTGCGGCGCGGGGATCCTGGTGCTCCTCGACCGCCGCCAGTACCTCAGCCGTGATCTTGCTGGCCTCCCCGGCGACGACAGCGGCAACCAGGGCTGGCTTCGACGAGAAGTGCTTGTACAGCGTCTGCCGGGACAGTCCCGCGTTCCGGGCCACGTCACCCATGGAAAGCCGGGCGATCCCGTGG
>JAJZLP010000049.1:45169-47218 GCA_021803325.1 Actinomycetes bacterium | reverse complement strand
CCAGTCTTCGAACCCGATCACGCCAAGCTCGGTGAACTTGGTGCGCAGCCACCCGTCCGCCGCGTCGAGGAGGCCCAACTTCTTGCAGTTGGGGACGATCTTCGAGAAGAGGATGTTCTGGAACATCTCGCGCTCGGGTGCCTGCAGCAGAATGGGAGCGACGGACTTGGGGTCGACGCCCATCCGGTCCCACACCTCCTGCTGTAAGAACCGGTCGCGCATGCGGACCGCCGCCTCGAACGCGAACTCCTGGCGATCGCGCAGCTCGGCCGCGGTCAGCTCCTGGTAGTGCTCCTGCAAGCTGAGAACGCCGAAGGCCACGTGGCGCGACTCGTCGGACATGACGTAGCGGAGCATCTTCTTCAACAGCGGCTCGGTCGTCATCTGGTACATGAAGCCGAACGCGGCCAGCGCCAGACCCTCCACCATGATCTGCATGCCGAGATAGGTCATGTCCCAGCGGCTGTCCTCGATGATGTCGTCGAGCAGGAGCCGCAGGTGCGCGTTGATCGGGTAGTGGCCCGACAGCTTGTCGTCGAGGTACTTGGAGAAGACCTCGACGTGGCGGGCCTCGTCCATGACCTGGGTGGAGGCGTAGTACTTGGCGTCGATCCACGGCACCGACTCGACGATCTTGGCCGTGCACACGAGGGCACCCTGCTCGCCGTGCATGAACTGCGACAGCGTCCAGTTCTGGCTTTCGATGCCGAACTGGATCCATTGCTCATCGCCCCACGACGCCACCGGTGTGCCCGAGACGTCGAGCCCGCGCAGCAAGCCACCGTTGGCGGCGGCGTTGGCCACGACCAGTGCCTCCTGGTCCACGTCGGTCTCCCAGGGCAGGTCGGTCTGCGCGTTCCACTGCGCCCGCTTGGCCTTCTCGTAGAGCTTGTCGAGCTTGGGGCGGGCGCTTTTCTCGTAGTCCCAGGTGAAGACGGTGTCGTACACCGAGTGCACGTCGTGGCGGATCTCGTCCGAGGCGGTGTTGCTCACCGCCATGATGGCCTCGAGATCGTTCAGGTCGTCGCGCCCGATGATGGCGGCATTGTCACGCATGGCCTCGGTCATTCCTCGTCTCCCTGTGTCCGCTGTGCCCACTGTGTCCGCTGTGCCCACTCTGCTCGCTGTGCCCGCTGTGCCCGCTGTCCCCGCTCTGCCCGCTGTGCCCACCCGTCCGTGCGGCCTGGGCGGGGCCCGGCACGACGGGCCGCAGCTCCCCTGAGCCCCGCATCATCTCGATCCCCGGCGTGACGAAGGTGCTGACCAGATGGCGCACCCATCGTTCGTCGGTCGGGTCGTGCGTGGCCGGGCCGTAGAGGCCGTAGACGAACACCAGGCGTGCCGCCCACTCGGCCACCCGCAGCGCGTCGCGACCGGCCAACCACCTGCCCAGGAACGGAGCCACCCATCTGGCCGCGTGTCCGAGCAACCGCCCTTCGCGCTCGAAGGCGAGCCACGACGCCACCACCCCGGGCTCGTCAGCCATGATCTTGGCCAGCGCCCGATTGCCTGCGATCCAGCGGCATGCGCCGACCACGCCCTCGACGACGACGTCCTGCGCGGTGGCGGCGGCACCCATGCGAACGGCCACGTCCGCCATGCACCGGGCCGCCTCGGTCTCCACCACGGCGGCAAGGACGGCATCCCTGCCCCCGGGGAACACGCGATAGACGGTGGCGCGGCTGCAGCCAGCCCGGCGGGCGATGTCGTCCACTGTCGTCGCCGCCAGGCCCAACTCCCCCAGGCACGCCAGGGTGGCGTCGATCACACGCTCCCGGTAGCGGTTGGCTCGCCCGGCAGTCGACCTCGGTGACGCCGCCGGTGCCGTCGCCGCCTGGCGGCGGTCCGAGCCTGGGGACGAGCCGGCAGTCCGCGGCCCTGCGGTGGCGCCGGCAAGCGGCACACCACCAGGCTCCGTTCCGTGGACCAGCACGAGCGGTGCCGCCTCCATGTGGAGACGATACGGCAGAGATTGTCTCACTGTCAACGGTAACGAGCGCTCCCGCGAGCCGGCCGCGAGACGCCCAGCCCCCTGGTGCACAGCCCCAG
>JAJZLP010000049.1:0-45069 GCA_021803325.1 Actinomycetes bacterium | reverse complement strand
GCCCAGCCCCCAGATGCACACCCCCAGATGCCCAGCCCCCTGGACCGGACCTGCAGCTGGCTGCGCTACGACGCGGCGATGCCGGCCAGCATGTGGACACGGACCAGGTCGGCGACCTGAGCAGGGTCCTCGAGGTCCCAGTGCCCCGGGGCGGAGATGAGCGACAGCGTCATGCGGGCTAGGTAGTCGGACGCCTCGTGCACATCGACGCCATCGGTGACGGCATGGTGCGCGAGGTACGGCAGGAGGAAGCCCGACACCATCCCAACCAGCCGCTCGCGCTCGGTTGTGAGCTTCGGCATCAGGACCTCGGGCTCGGTGGCGAGGACGCGCTGCAGCACCTCGTGCTCGAGCAGCGCGCGGCGGGCGAACACGAGCGCCCGCTCGAGGACCTCGGGCAACGAACCGGCGTCGTGCAGCTCCTCGTAGAGCCGCGAGAAGAACCGGAGGAACTGCCAGAGCACGACGGCGTCGATCAGCTCGTCGCGCCCACCAGGGAAGTACCGGTACAGCGTGGCCCGCGACACACCTGCCTCGCGTGCGGCGTCCTCCACCGTCGTCTTGCCGAGACCCCACCGGGCCACGCAGGCGTAGGTGCCTTCCAGGATCCGCTCCCGTACCGGTCGCTCAGCGCGCTCCACGGCATCCTCCGATCCTTCGATCCACGGTGGCAGTGCGAACCTCGCCGGCGGCTCCTCAGAACCCCAGCAGCGGGCCGAGCCCCAACGTAAGGCCAGGCCGGTCGGCCACCGCCCGGATGGCCATGAGCACGCCCGGCATGAACGACGACCGGTCGTAGGCGTCGTGGCGGATCGTCAGGCTCTGCCCGACGGCGCCGAAGACGACCTCCTGGTGGGCGACGAGGCCACGCAGCCGAACCGAGTGGATGTGGATGCCCCCAGGGCCGACGCCGCCCCGGGCGCCGTCGACGACCATCGAGGTGGTGGCGTCGTCGGGCCAGCTGGCACCGGCTGCAGCACGCGCTGCGGCCATGTGCTCGGCGGCGTGCACCGCCGTGCCCGACGGAGCGTCGAGCTTGCCGTCGTGGTGGAGCTCGATGATCTCGACGCCGTCGAGGAACGGTGCTGCCAGCTCGCAGAAGCGGGTCATGAGCACCGCACCGATGGCGAAATTGGCGGCGATGACGCAATTGGCAGCCGAGCTGGCGAACCGCGTGCGGAGCTCATCGACATCAGACGCCGGCATGCCCGAGGTCCCCGCCACCGCGTGGACACCGTTGTCGGCACACCAGCGGAGGTTGGCAACCGCGGCGGACGCCACGGTGAAGTCGACGGCAACCTCGGCACCGGCCCGCACCAGCTCCTCGGGATCGGCCGCCACATGCAGCCCGGGGGCATCGATGCCCGCCACCTGGCGGACGTCGATACCGGCGAGGGCCGGGTCGACGGCGGCGACGAGCTCCATGCCGTCGTCTTCTGCCACCGCCCGGCACACCTCACGACCCATCCGCCCGCCGGCTCCGAGCACCCCTATGCGCATGGCGGCCACCCTACCCGTCAGCCACACCGATCCCAGATGCCGATCGGAGGTCCCAAGGGCCTGTCAGGCGTCGAAGTCGCCGACGTCGAACGGTCCGACGACGGACAGCACCCTCGGCTCCTCGGCGATCTTGCGGGCCACCTCGGCGACGTCCGCCAGGGTCACCGCCTCGATCTTGGCCAGCAGCTCGGGCACGGCCAGGACCTCGCCGTGCAACAGCATGCTCGCCCCGATCCGGCTCATCCGGGCCCCCGAGTCTTCGAGGGACAGCAGGGTGTCGGCGCGCAGGTGGCCCTTGGCCACTGCGAGCTCGCGGTCGGTGATCCCGTGCTCGCCGAGGTCGTCGATCTGCCCGTTGACCAGGCGGAGCACCTCGTGCGCGTGCTCAGGAGCTGTCCCCACCCCGACCGACAGCGCACCGATCTCCTCGTAGTGCACCCGATCGGACCAGATCGAATAGGCCAAGCCCCGCCGCTCGCGGACCTCCTGGAACAGGCGGCTGGAGAGTCCACCCCCGAGCACATGGTCGAGGATGGCGAGAGCCCACCGCTCCTCGGCGTGCCGCCCGGGGGCGCGCGTGCCGACCGCCAGGTGCACCTGCTCGGTCGGCCGGTGCGTGACGGCCACCGTGGCCGGTGGAGCATCGGGAGCGACACGCCGGGGGTGGCTGCCGCCGCCGCGCCCGGCGAACCGGGTGGCGACCGCGTCGGCCAGCACGTCGTGGTCGACGTCGCCGGCCGCGGCCACCACGAGGTTCTCCGCACGGTAATGGTGGTCGAAGAAGCGCCGGATGCCGTCGGGCTCCATCGCCGTGATGCTCGGCGCCGTGCCGAGCACCTCACTGCCGAGCGGGTGGCCCGGGAACAGCGATGCCGTCAGCTGCTCGACAGCCACATCGGCCGGCTCGTCCGCATGCATCAGGATCTCGTCCAAGATGACCTGCCGCTCGGCTTCGACTTCGTCGGGCCGCAGTGCGGGGTCGGTCATGATCGAGCAGAGCACGTCGAGACCGAGCTCGAGATGCTCGGACAGCAAGCGAACGTAGAACGCCGTGTACTCCTTGGTGGTGAACGCGTTCATGTCGCCACCGACCTCGTCGACCGCCTCGGCGATCTGCGCCGCGCTCCAGCGCGGCGTGCCCTTGAAGAGGAGGTGCTCCAGGAAGTGCGAACAGCCGGCGTCGGCCATGGCCTCGTCGCGCGAGCCGGTGCCGACCCACACGCCGATGGCCGCCGACCGCACATCGGCCATCGGCTCGGTGACGACCCAGGCGCCGGGCGCGACCTGCTGGGAGCGGATCACTGCCGGACCGCCGGCCGCGGCCCGCACTGCTCCAGCGCGCCATTGCGCCCTTCGGCTCTGCCCGGGAGAAACCCGGGCAGAGCGCCCCAGGCTGGTGTCACCGCCGACGACGGGTCCGGTCGCGAGGACCACGGCGGTCGTCGCCGCCGCCGCCGCCCCGCTCGCCGCCGCCGCCAGCAGGTCCAGCACCGGGACCGAGGTCGCCGAGCTCGCCGGCCAGCTCGGCCTCGAACGCCGCCTCGAACGAGACCACCGGTGCACGCCCTGCCGAGGCGGCCGCCCCGCTCGCCACCGGCGTCGGCGGCTCGCCGGCCAGTGACAGCGACACCTTGCCTTGCGGGTCGATGTCGTCGACCTTGACCTCGACGCTCTGACCCAGCGCCAGCACGTCCTCGACCTTGTCCACCCGCCGCCCGCCGCCGACCTTGGAGATGTGGAGCAGCCCGTCACGGCCGGGCAGGATGTTGACGAAGGCCCCGAACTTGGTGATGTTCACGACCTTGCCGTCGTAGGTCGCGCCGACCTCGGCCTCGGGCGGCTCCACGATCATGAAGATCCGGCGCCGGGCCTCCTCCACCGCTCCGCTGTCCTTCGACCCGATGGTGACGATGCCGAACATGCCGTCGTCGTCGACGGTGATGTCAGCGCCCGTCTCGGCCTGCAAGGCGTTGATGACCTTGCCCTTCGGGCCGATGACCTCGCCGATGCGGTCGACGGGGATCTGGAACGAGACGATCTTCGGTGCGTTGGCGCTGACGTCGCCGCGGGGCTCGCCGATAGCGGCGTGCATCACCGCGAGGATCTGCAGCCGCGCCTCGCGGGCCTGCTGCAGCGCCTGGGACAGGACGTCAGCCGGCAGACCGTCGATCTTGGTGTCGAGCTGCAGTGCAGTGACGGTGTCGGCCGTTCCCGCCACCTTGAAGTCCATGTCGCCGAACGCGTCCTCGGCGCCGAGGATGTCGGTCAAGGTGACGTAGCGACCCTCGTCGAACACCAGGCCCATGGCGATCCCGGCCACCGGTGCCTTGATGGGCACGCCCGCGTCCATGAGCGACAGCGTGGACCCGCACACCGACGCCATCGACGTCGACCCGTTGGAGGACAATACCTCCGACACCAGCCGGAGCGTGTACGGGAATTCGGCCTGCGAGGGGATCACGGGCAGCAGAGCCCGCTCGGCCAGGAGCCCGTGCCCGATCTCGCGGCGCTTCGGCCCGCGCATGAAGCCTGTCTCACCGGTCGAGAACGGCGGAAAGTTGTAGTGGTGCATGTAGCGCTTGAAGTCGTCGACCCCGATGGTGTCGAGCATCTGGTTCATCCGCGGCATGCCGAGCGTCGTGAAGTTGAGCACCTGGGTCTCGCCCCGCTGGAAGAGCCCGGAGCCATGGGCCGTGGGAACGAGCCCGACCTCGGCCGACAGCGGCCGGATGTCACTGGTCCCCCGGCCGTCGATGCGGACGCCTTCCTCGACGATCCGGCGGCGCACCACCTTCTTCGTGAGGGACTTGACCGCGGCACCGATCTCGCGCTCGCGGTCGGGGAACTCGGGCGCCAGCTGGGAGACGATGGCGCCGGTGGCCTCGGCCAGGGCGGCGTTGCGCTCTGCCTTGGCGGTGATGGCGTTGGCCTTGGTCACGGCGTCGGCGCCGACCGCCTCGACCCGCTCGTACACCTCGGGGGCGTAGTCGCTGAACAGCTCAAAGGTGATCGGCTCCTTGGCGCCGGCCTTGGCCACCAGCTGGCGCTGCAGCTCGATCGACTCGCGGATCCAGGTCTTCGCCGCCTCGAGCCCCTCTGCGAGGACCTCTTCGGTGACCTTCGGCGCACCGGCCTCGTAGAACTGCCACGAGTCCTCGGTGCCGCCCGCTTCGACCATCATGATGGCGATCTCGGCGTCGGCGGCGTCGGACAACGCCCGTCCGGCCACCACCAGCTCGAAGCACGACTCGTCGCCTTCCTGGTAGGTCGCGTGCGGGATCCACGCACCCTCGGTGGACCAGGCGATGCGCACGGCACCGATGGGACCCTCGAAGGGGATCCCCGACACCATCAGCGCTGCCGACGCGGCATTGATGGCCAGGACGTCGTGCGGGTTCTCCAGATCGGCCCCGAAGATGGTGCCGACCACGTGGACCTCGTTGCGGAACCCCTTGGGGAACGACGGCCGCAACGGGCGGTCGATCAGCCGGCAGGTCAAGATGGCCTGGTCGGTGGCCCGCCCTTCACGCCGGAAGAACGACCCGGGGATCTTGCCCGCCGCGTACATCCGCTCCTCGATGTCGACGGTGAGCGGGAAGAAGTCGGTGCCTTCGCGCACACGCCGGGCGGCGGTGGCGGTGACCAGCACCATGGTGTTGCCGATGCGGCCCACGACGGCGCCGTCGGCTTGGCCGGCGAGCTTGCCGGTCTCGAATGACAGGGTCTTGTCGGTCCCACTGATAGGGGCCGACACGGTGATGGCTTCCGCCATGGGTCTCCTCGTGTGCTGGGGACACCCAGCCACGCCAGTTCCCAGTCGTCGACCACCCCCCACCCGACCGACCTCGCCGGATCGCCGGGGTGGTCGCGATGCAGGTGACCGGCGACTGGCAGCTGGCAGCCTGCTGGTGCCCGTCTGTCTCGTCCGGGCGATGACCACCCGGTGCCCGGGAAGCACCTCGCTTCCCGAGATGGTCCCCTGGGTGGCGAGCCGCCCGGGAGACCGGGTCGGCTACCGGCGGATGCCGAGCCTGCCGATGATCGTCCGGTAGCGTTCGACGTCGTTGTCCCGCACGTAGCTGAGCAGGCGGCGGCGGCGCCCGATGAGCTTCATCAGGCCACGCCGGGTGTGATGGTCACCCTTGTGGGCCTTCAGGTGCTCGGTCAGGTGGCTGATGCGCTCGGTGAGGAGCGCTATCTGCACCTCCGGCGACCCGGTGTCGGTCGGGTGCAGTCGGTGCTCGGAGATCGTCGCGGTCTTGTCGGGCATATGCGGGATGCAGCCTCGGGTGCGCTGGGAGGCGACGGGCCTGCGGCCACGCACCCCCGTCCGGAACAGCCGAGACGACGTCCCGGCCGGAGAGAAGTGTAGCAGGGTGGCGGGGCTCAGGCGGTGACGCCGAGCGCGTCAGCGGCGACCCGCACATCCTGGTGCATCTGCGTCGCCAATTCGGCGACCGAACCGAAGCGCAGCTCGGGCCGCAGGCGGGCCACGAAGGAGACCTGGGCCCGCTCGCCGTAGAGGTCCCCGTCGAACCCGATCAGGTGTGCCTCGAGGAGGAGGGGGGCACCGTCCTGGTAGAAGGTCGGGCGGCGGCCCAGCGACAGCGCGGCCGGATGCCGCACGCCGTCGGGACGCGCGTACCAGCCCGCGTAGACGCCGTCGTCGGGGAGCGCCGTACCCGGCGCCAGCTCGACGTTGGCGGTCGGCATGCCGAGCTCGCGACCACCGCGGCCGTCCCCGTGGACGACCGTGCCCCGCACCTGGTGCGGACGGCCGAGGAACGCAGCAGCGCCGGCGACGTCACCTGCGGCCAGCAGGCCACGGATCCGCGTGGACGACAGTGGCGCACCCGAACCGTCCGACGCGAGGCGCCAGCCCACCACGTCGAAGTCGTGCACGCGGCCAAGGTCCCGCAGCAAGGCAACGTCGCCCTTGCGATCGTGGCCGAAGTGGAACCCCTCACCCACGACGACCAACCGGGTCCGCAGCGCACCGACGAGGACCTCGGTGACGAACTGCTCCGCCGTCTCGTCGGCACGGGCCCGGTCGAAGGGCACGATCAGCGTGCGGTCGACCCCGGTGGCCGCCAGGAGCTCGAGCTTCTGGTCCAGCTCGGTCAGCAGCAGCGGCGCCGAGCCGGGGCGCACCACGGTGGCGGGATGCCGGTCGAACGTGACGACGACACTCTCGAGGTTGCGGGCCGCGGCCCGGCTCCGCAAGCCGGCGATGAGCTCCTGGTGACCCAGGTGGACGCCGTCGTACGCCCCGATGGTCACGGCCGAACCACCGGCGGGCGGGACACAGTTCTCCGGCCCGGTGACGACCTCCATCGCGCCGAGACTACTCGTCGGCCGTGCCGGCTCCGGCACCGGCGCCGACCGCCGGTTCGAGCACGCAGGCGGCCTTCATCCCGTCGGTGCCGTCCGGCCCGTACACGGCAAGCAGCCGGCCGGCGTCGTCGACCATGGCCCACGGCCCCGAGCCGGTGGCACCGGCGCGGACACGGTCCAGACCGAGACCGTGACGGACCCGGACCGCCGCAGCGGCATCGACGTCGACGCGGGCGAGGTCGCGGATCGCGTCCGCCGGCGCCAGCAGGTGCTCGGGGTGCAGCTCGCCCAGCTTGCGTGCTTCGGCGACGCTGAACGAACCGACCCGCGTACGCCGCAGACCGCGCAGGTGGGCTCCGCCGCCCAGCATCACACCCAGATCGGCTGCCAGGACACGGATGTAGGTGCCTGCCGAGCAGTCCACCTCGATCTCGAACACGCCGGGCTCGGCAGTCGGCGCCACATCAAAGCGGTCCACGACGACGGGACGCGGCGGGCGATCGACCTCCAGTCCCGCCCGAGCCAGCTCGTGCAACCGGCGACCGTCGATCTTGACCGCCGACACCATGGGCGGCACCTGCTCGATCCTGCCGGTGAGGCATGCTGCCGCCGCTCGCACCTCGTCGAGGCCCACGTGGCTCATGTCCCAGCGACCGGTCACCTCGCCCGACGCGTCGAGTGTCGACGTGGCCGTTCCGAGGACCACCTGGCCGACGTACGCCTTGCCGGTGTCGCCGAGGAAGCGCAGCACCCGGGTGAACCGCCCGACCCCCACCAGCAGCACCCCGGTGGCATCGGGGTCCAGCGTGCCCGCGTGCCCGATCCGGCGCTCGCCGAAGATCCGCCGGCACCGCGCCACCACGTCGTGCGACGTCATGCCCGGCTCCTTGTCGACGACGGCCATGCCGAGCGGCCCAGACCCCGACAGCACGCCCTGGGCAGCGCTCACGGGCCGCCCTCGCCGGGCTCGACACCTGCCTGCCTGCTCTCGCCGGGCTCGACACCTGCCTGCCTGCTCTCGCCGGGCTCGTCGCCAGCCTGCCCGCTCTCGCGTTGCTCGCGTTCTTCGCGCTGCAGCCGACGCAGGATGTCCTCGATCCGGTCCGCGCTGTTCACGGCTGGATCGGCGACGAACTCCAGGTGGGGTGTCCGCTTCATGCGGACCTGGCGACCCACCACGTTCTGGAGGTGGACACGCTGGGCTCCCAGCGCCTCGGCCGCGTCCAGAGGAAGCGAGGCGAGGAACACGGTGGCATGGCGGAGGTCGGCCGTCGTGCTCACCCCCGTGACGGTCATCAACCGGAGCCGGTCGTCCCCGTCGGCCAGCCGCTCCACCTCCTCGGCGATCACTTCGCGCAGCAGCCGGTTGATCCGGGCGGTGCGGGGGTACGGCATCGGGCTCTGGGGATCGCGCCGACGTGCCGGCACCTTGCCTCCTCGGACTGGGCTCGTTGCGGCGGGCGACCGGCCCGTCCAGGCCGGCTGCCGCACGTGGCAGGTGGTCAGGTCCGGGGGATCTCCCGCTCGTCGTAGGTCTCGATCAGGTCGCCGTCCTTCAGGTCCTGGAAGTCCGACAGGCCGATCCCGCACTCGAAGCCCGTCTGGACCTCGCGCGCATCCTCCTTGAACCGCTTGAGGGAGGTGATGGCCCCCTTCCAGATGACCACGCCTTCGCGCAGGAACCGGACCTTGGACCCTCGGGTGATGACACCATGGCGCACGTAGCATCCGGCCACAGCCCCGACACGCGGGACACGGAACACCTGGCGCACCTCGGCCTCGCCGGTCACCACCTCTTCGGTCTCCGGTGTCAGCATCCCCACCATGGCCGCCTCGAGATCCTCGAGCAGCTTGTAGATGATCTCGTAGGTGCGGACCTCGACGTCCTTCTCCTCCGCCATCTCCCGGGCACGGCGGTCAGGTCGGACATTGAAGCCGATGATCGTGGCGTTGGAGGCCGCTGCCAGCTGCACGTCGTTCTCGGTGATACCGCCGACACCGCGGTGGACGAAGCTCAGCTTCACTTCCTCGCGCTCGAGCTTTCGGAGACTGTCGGTGATGGCCTCGAGCGTGCCCTGGACATCGGCCTTCAAGATGAGATTGAGGCTGGCGGACTCACCTCGCTGGATCTGCTCGAACAGGTCCTCGAGCTTCGCACCGGGGACGGTGGGCGCCGGAGCATGGCCGGCGACCCGATAGCGGCGCTCCCGGGCCTCGGCGATGGCCCTGGCCGTCGCCTGGTCGGCCGTCACCCGGAACTCGTCACCGGCGCTCGGGGGCTCGGAGAAGCCGAGCACCTGCACCGGCGTGGAGGGAGGCGCCTCTTTCACCTGCTCGCCGTGGTCGTCGACCAGCGCCTTCACCCGTCCCCAGGCAGCACCGGCGACGACGGCGTCGCCCACCCGGAGCGTGCCGCGCTCGACGATGACCGACGCGACAGGTCCGCGACCCGTTTCGAGGTTGGCCTCGAGGACGGTGCCGCGAGCATTGCCCTCGGGGCTGGCCTGCAGCTCCTCGATCTCTGCCACCAGGACGATCTGCTCCAAGAGCGAGTCGACTCCCAGGTTCTGCAGTGCGGACACCTCGACGGCGATGGTGTCGCCGCCCCAGGCCTCGGGCACGAGCCCCCGCTCCGACAGCTGCTGGAGCACCCGGGTGGGGTCCGCGTCCGCCCGGTCGATCTTGTTGACGGCGACGATGATGGGGACGTCCGCGGCGCGAGCGTGGTCGATGGCCTCGACCGTCTGGGGCATGACCCCGTCGTCGGCCGCCACCACGAGCACCACGATGTCCGTCACCTGCGCGCCACGAGCACGCATGGCGGTGAACGCTTCGTGGCCCGGGGTGTCGATGAACGTGATCAGGTGCCCCTCGTGCTCGGTCTGGTACGCACCGATGTGCTGCGTGATGCCGCCTGCCTCACCCTCGACGACGTGAGCGGAGCGGATCCGGTCGAGCAGGAGCGTCTTGCCGTGGTCGACGTGGCCCATGACGGTGACGACGGGTGGGCGGGGACGGAGGTCTTCCTCCGCCTCCTCCTCGTCGTCTTCGAAGTACTTGGCCTGCAGCTCCGCCTCTTGCTCTTCGCCGGGATCGACCAGGCGGACCTGGGCGCCCAGTTCGGTGGCGAACAGCTCGATCATGTCGTCGGAGAGCGACTGGGTGGCGGTGACCACCTCGCCCTGCAGGAACAGGTAGCGGATGACGTCGCCGGCCGAGCGGTTCAGCTTGGGACCAAGCTCACGTGGCGTGCAGCCGCGCTCCACGATGACCTCGTGGTCCGGCACCGGTGCGTTCGACGGGGAGTAGGTGGTCAGCTGGGTCGGCTCGAGCTCTTCGAGGTTCCGACGCCGCCGACGAGGCCGACGCTGCGGCGGGCGCCCGCGACCACCCGGACCGCCGCGCAGGGGCGGCGGAGGGCCACCGGCGGGACGGCCACCGAAGCCCCCTCGACCGGCACCTCCACCACCACCACCGGGCCCACCGCCGCCGAAGCCACCGCGACCGGCACCAGGGCCGCTGGGCCCACCGGGACGGCCACCGCCGGGAGCAGGGCGTCCGGCGCCGGGCGATCCAGGCGCCGGGCGGCCACCGGCCGCGGGACGCCGACCCGGAGGAGGCGGGATGGGCCGACCCGATGCGGAGCGCGGCGGACCACCCGGAGGCGGGGGGATGGGCCGGCCCGTGGCACTCACCGGCGGGGTCGACGGGCGGGTCCGAGCCTGGCCGGGGGCACCGCCACCATGAGCGGCAGCAGGCATCTGGCCGGCGCTGTCGGCGGGCGCCCCGGCTGGCCGCGCCGGAGACGTTGCAGACGGCGGGTGCACGTCCGATCGGGGCGCAGCAGCGTCAGGCCGAAGCGCACCAGCCTCAGGACGGGGCGCAGCAGCGTCAGGCCGAAGCGCACCAGCCTCAGGACGGGGCGCAGCAGCATCGGGCCGAAGCGCACCAGCCTCAGGACGAGGCGCAGCATCGGGCCGAAGCGCACCAGCCTCAGGACGGGGTGCAGCAGCATCGGGCCGAAGCGCACCAGCAGCCGGACCGGCAGGGCGCGGCCCGCTCGGCCCTTGTGACGTGGGTGGCGGGCCCGACGGGCGGGCGGCGGGCGGCGAGGTGGGCCGCGGCGGTGCAGGCGGTCGCGCCGACGGCGACGGACGGGACGCTGCCGCCACCTCACTGGCAGGGCGGCTCGTGACCAGACGCGACCCACCCGGTCGAGTCGTCCCTGGACCTTCTGCTGCCGGCCGCGCCGGGGACGGCGAGCTCGCCGGTGTCTGCAGCGGAGCGACCGTGGACGCCTGGTCGGCTGCGGCGGCAGCCGGCACGACGGGTCGCGGCGCTTGCGGTGCGCCGGTCTCACCGGCCTGGAGCGGGGTGGGTGCAGCCGGTTGCTCGGCCGCGGGACGCTCGGGCGCTGGTCCGGGCGTGCCGCCCGGTGCCGGGTGCTCTGACGCGCGGCGTGCTGCCGCCGGTGCCTCTTCAGGCTCCTCGGGCTGCCGCTCGCGACGCAGGCCCTCGCGGTCCGCCTTGCGACGCACCCGGTCGGCCTGAGCGTCCTCGATGGAGGACGAGTGGCTCTTCACTCCGATCCCGAGGGACACGCAGAGGTCGAGCGCCTCCTTGTTGCTCAGACCGAGCTCGCGGGCGAGCTCGTACACGCGGATCTTCTTCGGCACCGGCTCCTACGATCCTTTTGCTCCGTCACGTGCCGGGCCATGGAGGCGACCCGGTACACCATCCTCGCACACTGCGGCGCCACCCTGGCCAGCCGCACCCCGCCAGCCGAGCTTCACGGCCAGGCGGGCCGTCGCACCAGCCGTGGGCACGCCTCGTAGCGCCCGGTCGAACGCCCGTCGCCGCTCGGCGAGATCGAGGCACGACCTGCCACCGCGGCACAGCCATGCGCCGCGGCCAGGACATCCCTCGCCCGGCACCAGCTCGCCGCCGACGAGGACGACGCGAGCGAGCTCCTCGATTGAGGCTACCCGCCGGCAGCCCACGCACGTACGCCGGGGGGCTATGCCCCTCCCCCCGCGTCGGATCCCGCCTGCTCGCCATCGGCGCCGGGAGTGCTCGGAGCCGTGGCCTCGCCCTCGACCACCACGTCGCCGTCCGTCCCAGCGGCTGCGCCACCAGCCGGCTCACCACCAGCCGGCTCACCACCAGCCGGCTCACCACCAGCCGGCTCAGCAGAGGTCGCCCCGGCGGACCAGGCGGCGGCGGACACGGCCTCGCCTCCCTCGGCCGGACGCCAGACCATCTCACCGGTCTCGTCCTGCACCCATTCGCCCTCGGCCCACTCCTCTTCTTCCTCTGCCAGCTGGCTCTCACTCTTGATGTCGATGCGCCAACCGGTCAGCCGGGCGGCCAGCCGCGCGTTCTGGCCCTCTTTGCCGATGGCCAAGGACAGCTGGTAGTCGCTCACCACCACAGTGGCCGTGCCGGTCTGCTCGTCGAGCCGGACCTCGCGGACCCGAGCTGGCTGGAGCGCCGCCTGGATCAGCTCGATCGGGTCAGCGGAGAAGGGCACGACATCGATCCGCTCGCCCCGGAGCTCGTTGGTGACCATGCGCACCCGCGATCCCCGAGCACCCACGCACGCTCCTACCGGGTCGACGTTGGGGTCGTTGGACCAGACGGCGATCTTCGTGCGATGGCCGGGCTCCCGCGCCGCGGCCCGGATCTCCACCACCCCCGAGGAGATCTCCGGGACTTCGAGCTCGAACAGCCGCTTGACCAGACCCGGGTGGCTCCGGCTGACCACGATCTGCGGGCCCTTGGTGGTCTTGCGCACTTCCACGATGTAGGCCTTCAGCCGGGCGCCGTGCTCGTAGCGCTCGTAGGGGACCTGCTCGGCCTGGGGCAGCAACGCCTCCACCTTGCCCAGGTCGAGCAGGGTGTACCGGTTGTCCGTCTGCTGGACGATGCCAGTGACGATGTCGCCTTCGCGCCCGGCGTACTCCTCGTACTTGAGGTCACGCTCCGCCTCGCGGATCCGCTGCATGATGACCTGCTTGGCCGTCTGCGCGGCGATGCGCCCGAAGTCCGACGGGGTGTCGTCCCACTCCCGCACGACGTCACCGTTCTCGTCGAGCTCCTGGCCGTAGACCCTGATCTCACCGGTCTCGGGGTCGATGGTGACCACCGCCTCTTCGGCGGCCCCGGGTCGGCGCTTGTAGGCGGCCACGAGCGCGTTAGCCAGAGCGTCGAGCAGGGTGTCGACGGAGATCCCCTTGTCTCGTGCAATCTGGCCGAGCGCGTCGAGAAAGTCGAAGTTGGTCTTGCTCATGCCGTCGTCACCGTCTCCCTGTCGATCCCGATGTGGTTCCACCGGCGCGCCCCTGGCGCGATGACCCGGACCCGGCACCGGCCTTCCGGCCGGCACCACCCCAGGTGAACACGGTTCGAGCCCGCTCCACGTCCTCGTACGAGATCCGGCGCTGCCCGTCGGGCTGCTCGGAGCTCGCCACCACAATGCCCGTCTCGTCGGCCGACACCAGCCGGCCGCTGACCCTCCTGTCACCTTCCGTGCCCGGCGCGGTGCGGATCGAGACATCCTCGCCCACGGCCCGCTGGAACTGCCGGGGCGTGCGCAGCAGGCGCTCTACGCCGGGGCTGGAGACCTCGAGCGTGTACCGCCGCCCGGGGAACGGGTCGTGCTCGTCGAGCGCGGCGGAGACCGACCTGGTGACCTCAGCCAGCAGGTCCAGGGCGGCGCCGCCTTCGCGGTCGACCACGACCCGCACCACACCCGCGTCGACCTGGACCTCGACCAGTTCGAGCCCGGCGGCCGACACGGGAGGTCCCACCAGCCGTTCGAGCTCGCCGTCACCCACGTCGGTCACCTCCTCGTCCCTCGGGTCGTCATCCTGGTCCTCACCGCCGAGTGTCGCGGCCGTGAAACGCAGAAGCGTGGGCTGCCCGCCCACGCTCCCGACGATCACTCCACTTCACTGAACGGCGGCAGGAGTATACCAACCCCCCGGTCTTCGGCCCGGCGCAGGCTGCAGACCAGGCTGCACGGGCCGAGCGGCGTGCCGCACGCAGCCACGGGCCGCCTGTACGGCAGACCACTAGCATCTCGCCGATATGGCCGCCCCTGTCCTCACCCCCCGTGCCGTCGACTTCCCCCGCTGGTACCAGGAGGTGGTGGCCAAGGCCGAGCTGGCCGAGAACGGTCCGGTGCGGGGCACCATGGTCATCCGGCCGTACGGCTACGCCATCTGGGAGCTGCTCCAGGCCGAGCTGGACCGACGGATCAAGGCGATCGGCGCCGTCAATGCGTACTTCCCCCTCTTCATCCCCGAGTCCTACCTGCGGCGCGAGGCCGAGCACGTCGAAGGGTTCAGCCCGGAGCTCGCCGTGGTCACCCACGGCGGCGGCAAGGAGCTCGAGGAGCCGGTGGTGGTCCGGCCGACCAGTGAGACGATCATCAACGCCTCGTTCGCCCGCTGGATCCAGAGCCACCGCGACCTGCCGCTGCTGATCAACCAGTGGGCCAACGTCGTGCGCTGGGAGCTGCGCCCCCGCCTGTTCCTGCGGACCACCGAATTCCTGTGGCAGGAGGGCCACACCGCCCATGCCACCGAGCCCGACGCTCACGAGCTCGCCCTGAGGGTGCTGCGCGAGGTCTACGACGCCACGATGGCCGAGATCATGGCCATCCCGGTCCTGACCGGCCGCAAGACCGAACGCGAGCGCTTCGCCGGCGCCACGACGACGTGGACGTGCGAAGGCATGATGGGCGACGGCAAGGCGTTGCAGATGGCCACCAGCCACGAGCTCGGCCAGAACTTCTCGCGAGCCTTCGACATCACCTTCGCTGACGAGTCCGGCAGCCTGGTCCACGCCTGGCAGACATCGTGGGGTGCCTCGACACGCCTGATGGGCGCCCTGATCATGGCGCATGGCGACGACGGCGGGCTCCGCCTTCCCCCCGCCCTGGCCCCGGTCCAGGTCGTCGTCGTGGTGGCACGGGCCGACCAGGGCGTCGGCGAGGCGGCTGCCGCCCTGGTCGACGAGCTGCGTGCCGCCGGCGTGCGGGCCGAAGTGGACGACCGCACCGACACGTCGTTCGGGCGCCGGGTGGTCGACTGGGAGCTGAAGGGGGTGCCTGTGCGGGTGGAGATCGGCCCCCGCGACCTGGCCGCCGGACAGGTCACGGTGGTGCGGCGCGACACGGGGGACAAGCAGGCGGTGCCGCAGGCCGCCGCGGCCGCCGGCGCGATCGAGCGCCTCGACCTGGTGCAGCAGGCCCTCCTGGCCGAGGCGATCAGCCGCCGGAGCGCGGCGACCGTCGAGGTGGCCACCATCGAGGACGCGGTGGCAGCGGCCCAGACCGGGTTCGCCCGCCTGCCTGCCGCTCTCCTCCTCGACGGCGGTGAGCGCCGCTGCAATGAGGCCGGCGTATCGGTGCGCTGCCTGCAGGCGCCCGACGGCGACCTGCCTGCTGCCGGGGACGAGCTCGACGGTCTGGTGGCCGTGGTCGCCCGCGCGTACTGACCAGCCGCTCCGTTTACCGGGGCCACCTGCCGGTACACCACGACGGCGGCCCGGCGTCAGACCCGGCGCGGTCGTCCTCGCCAGTGCTCCCGCCGCCGACGAACCGCCTGTGCTCCCGGCGAACCCCGGCCGCGCCGTCGGCGAACCCCGGCCGCGCTGTCAGCGAACCCCGGCCGGGCTGTCGCCGTCCTCGCCGTCCCCACGTACCTTGCGGCGGATCCCCTCGATGCGCTCGCCCGTGCGGTTGGCGTCCGCCCCCTTGGCCTCGAACAGCGACCGGCGGTCGGCTTCCGCCTCTGCTTCGGCACCGGCGTCCGCCGCTGCCAGGCGAGCCTCGACCCCCTCGGCGACCAGCCGCTCCGCCTCGTCGACCAGCGCGGCCACCATCTCGGCTTCGGGGACGACCCGGACGATCTTCCCCTTGATGAAGAGATGCCCCCGGTGACGTCCCGCAGCGATGCCCAGGTCGGCTTCGCGAGCCTCGCCGGGCCCGTTGACCACGCAGCCCATGACGGCCACCTGCAGCGGCAGGTTCCGCTCCTCGAGAGCGGCCTGAGCAGCAGCAGCCACGCCGATCACGTCGATCTCCGCGCGCCCGCAGCTGGGGCAGGCGATCAAGTCGAGCCCTTTGCGCTCCCGCAGGCCCAGGGCCTCGAGCAGCTGGCGCCCGGCGCGTGCCTCTTCGACAGGGTCTGCCGTGAGCGAGAACCGGATGGTGTCGCCGATGCCCTCGGCCAGGAGCGTGGCGATCCCGGCCGTCGCCTTCACCAGGCCTGCCGGCGGTGGCCCCGCCTCGGTGACACCGAGGTGCAGGGGGTGGTCGAAGGTCTCCGAAGCGAGGCGGTAGGCGGCGATCATGAGCGGCACCGACGATGCCTTGACCGAGATCTTGACGTCGTCGAAGCCGACCTCCTCGAACAGCGCCAGCTCCATGCGGGCCGACTCGACGAGCGCCTCGGGGGTGGCCCCGCCGAACCGGCGGTACAGATCGGGGTGCAACGACCCGGCGTTCACCCCGATGCGCACCGGCACGGAGCGATCCCGGGCCTCGGCCGCCACCTGCTTGATCTCCGCCTCCTTGCGCAGGTTGCCGGGGTTGAGGCGAAGGCCCTGCACGCCAGCCTCGAGCGCAGCCAACGCCATCTCGTGATGGAAGTGGATGTCGGCCACGATCGGCACGGGCGAACGGGGCACGATGTGCGCCAGGCCCTCGGCCGCCTCCTCCTCGTTGCACGTGCAGCGGACGATGTCGGCTCCTGCAGCGGCCAGTGCGTAGATCTGGACGAGGGTGCCCTCGACATCGGCCGTCTTCGTCGTCGTCATCGACTGCACCGATACCGGGGCGTCACCTCCGATGGGCACCCCACCGATGCGGATCTGCCTGGTGCGTCGACGTTCGGCCATGGTCACGATCGGCCGGCTCATGCGTACCTCCTGGTCGTCACCCCCCATCTTGGCCTGCCCGGGACCCCCGGCGCGCCCGGGTCACCGAGGCGACGCGCCGGTCGAGCGCCCGGAGTGGCTTGACGCCCAGGTCACGAGGTGAATTGCAGCCTAACCACCTGGACGAATCGGCGACCGGCTCACCACGACGGTCGGCAGCCGGCTCACTGGAACGGGTTGACGACCGGATGGGTGATGTCGAGGAACACGGCCGAACCCACGAACACGAGCAGGAAGAGCACGAAGGCGTAGGCCACGGGCATCAGTTTGGTCACGTCGGCCACGTAGCGCCGGCCCCGACGGCTGCGCAGCCGCTCGTACACCGCCACCAGGACATGGCCGCCGTCGAGCGGCAGCATGGGGAAGAGGTTGGCGATGCCGATGAAGACGTCGATGGAGACCAGCACCTCGATGAGGTAGAGCGGTCCTGCCTGGGCGCCCTGGGTGGCAGTCCGGACGACCCCGTAGATCGACTCCGGGCGAGTGCCGTTCTGCGCGGCCTGGGCGGCCCGCTTGGCGCTGCCCAGCTGGGAGAAGAAGCTCGTCAGACCGTGGAGCGAGAACGTCGAGCCGAGAGCGGACATCGACGACGACACCACCCGCCCGAAGTCGACGCCGGCGACGCGTGCCCCGGCGAGCAGCCCCATCGTGGCGAGCGGCCCCTGGCCGACCTGGACGCCGATCATCCCCTCGGTGGTCGTCGCACCGGTCGCTGCGGACCCCGACGTCGCCGGGACGGTGACCGCCGCCGGGGTGACCACCACCGCCCGGCGGGTGCCGCCCCGCTCCACGGTCAGCCGCACGGGCTGGCCCGCATGGGTGTGGATCACCTGGACGAGCGCCGACTGGGAGCCCACCGGCCGCCCGTCGACCTGCACGATGACGTCACCGGCCCGCAGGCCGGCGGCGCGGGCAGGGTCGACGCCGTGAGCGAGCGGTGCGAGGCCGACGACGCTCACGGCGTCGGCCCGGGGTGTCCCGATGAACACGAGGAGCCCCCACAGGAGGAGCAGCGCAGTGAGGAAGTGCATGAACGAGCCGGCGACAGCCACGATCAGGCGGTTGTGAAACGGCTGCTGGCGGTAGGTGCGGGCCTCGTCGGCAGGGTCGACCTCCTCCAGGCTGCTCATCCCGACGATCTTGACGTACCCCCCCGCCGGGATGGCCTTGATCCCGTACTCGGTCTCGCCCCGCCGAACCGACCACAACCGGGGTCCGAACCCGAGGAAGTACTCGGTGACCTTCATGTGGCTCCACTTGGCCGTCAGGAAGTGCCCCAGCTCGTGGAGCATCACCATCAGGACGATCGCCGACACCACGATCAGCAGTGCCGTCTCGTGGGTGACGACGGCCAGCACCACGATCAGAGCCACGACCAACCCGAGGCGGAGCAGCGCCCGGTGCTGGCCGGCAGGCTCGCTCGGCGGCGCCCCTGGACCGCCGTCGTCGGCCGTCACCGGCGCTCGCGCACCCCGGTTGCTCGCCGCCAGCCTGACGGAAGCCACGATCCCCGTCCGCGGTCCCGCAGATCCATCCGGTGCAGCCGCCCCTGCCACTGCCGGCGACCCTGCCACTGCCGACGGCCCACCCACTGCCGGCGACCCTGCCACTGCCGGCGACCCAGCCACTGCCGACGGCCCAGCCACTGCCGACGGCCCAGCCACTGCCGACGGCCCAGCCACTGCCGACGGCCCAGCCACTGCCGGCGACCCCGGCGCTGCCGACGTGCCCGCTCCTGCTGGCGCGCCAGGCTGCCTGTCCACCGAGCCGCCGTTCGAGCGCCGCCTCATGCCGCCCACTCCCGGTCGTCGACGATCGCCCCGGCCACGCTACGGGCCCGGCGGTCCGATGCCACCACCTCCTCGACCGAAACGGGGCTCCCCGCCTCGCACTGCGCCAGGGTCGCCTCCACCACCTCGGCGATAGCACGCCATGGCAGCCGCTTGTCGAGGAAGGCGTCCACCGCTACCTCATTTGCCGCGTTGAGCCACGCCGGCGCGTGACCGCCGGCCCGCCCCGCTGCCTCGGCCAGGGCCAGGCACCGGAAGGCGTCACGATCGGGCGGCTCGAAGTCGAGCCGGCCGAGCGCGGTCCAGTCGATGGCACCGAACGGGTGGGGTAGCCGCTCGGGGTACCCCAGGGCGTACCCGATGGGGAGCCGCATGTCGGGCATCGACAGCTGGGCGACGGTGGAGCCGTCGCAGAATTCGACCATCGAGTGGACGACCGACTGCGGGTGCACGACGACCTCGATGGCGTCGTAGTCGATGCCGAACAGCTCGTGCGCCTCGATGACCTCGAGGCCCTTGTTCATGAGCGTCGACGAGTCGACGGTGTTCTGCGGGCCCATCTGCCACGTGGGGTGCGCCAGCGCCTCGTCGACGCCGACGGCGTGCAGCTCCGCTGGCGTGCGACCCCGGAACGGCCCGCCCGAAGCGGTCAGGACCAGCCGGCCGACCTCACCGAACGCACCGGCCCGCAGGCACTGGTGGAGGGCACAGTGCTCCGAGTCGACGGGGACGATCGAACCGCCGCTGGCGTTGCGGACAGCCTGCACCACTGGCGCCCCGGCGATGAACGACTGCTTGTTGGCCAACGCCAGGCGGCGCCCGGCGTGCAGCGCGGCCAGGGTGACGGGCAGGCCGGCAAATCCGACGACGGCGTTGAGCACCACCTCCGCCCGTGACGCCAGCTCGCGTAGGCCGTCGACGCCGGCCAGGACCTCGGTCCCGGCCGGGACCCGAGCAGCGAGCGCACCGGCGAGCGTGTCGTCGCCGATGGCGACCGCTTCCGGCCGCAGCAAGAACGCCTGCTCGGCCAGGCGGTCGATCGAGCGTTGCGCACCGAGCCCGACAACCCGGAACTGGTCCGGGTGAGCGCGCACCACATCCACGGCCTGACTGCCGATCGACCCCGTGGAGCCGAGCAGCGCCACCGTGGTCTCGCCGCCAGCACCTCCGCTCTGCATCACCGCCAGGTCCGGCGCTGTTGGCTGTGCACCTCGGTCCATCCCGTCCTCTCCATCGACTCCGTCACCATCGTCGCAGGTCGGCCGGCGCTGAAGGGCGCGAGGAGCGGGAGCGCCTCCGCCCGGCTCCGAGCTGGCCGCTCACCCAAGATGCAGCGCTCGGACCAGGAAGAACGTAGCCGGGAGCACGAAGAACAGGGCGTCGAACCGGTCGAGGAGCCCACCGTGGCCTGGCAGCACGGTCCCCATGTCCTTGACCCCGAGCTCGCGCTTGACCAGGGATTCGCACAAGTCGCCCAGCGGCGCCACCACCGCCACGATGGCGCCGAGCACCGCGGCGCTGCCTGGTGTCCAGGGGTGGACGTGCCCGGTGACGAAGATGGAGACCACCAGGGTCAGCACGGCACCGCCTACGGCACCCTCCCAGGTCTTGTTGGGGCTGACACTGGGTGCCAAGGGGTGTCGACCGAGCCAGGCGCCGATGGCGAGCGCCCCGATGTCGTTCGCCGCCACGGCGACGATGGCACCGAAGATGAAGGCGACGCCATGGCGGTCGGGGAAGAGCCCGGGGGCCAGCAGCAGGGAGGCGAACGACCCGAGCAGCCCCACCCACGCGAACGCCATGACCGTCGCGCCGATGCCCTCGATGGGCGAGCCGCGACCGATGCGGAACAGGTACCACAGCATCGTCGTGATCACCACCAGCACGGTCACGAGCGGCAGCGCGCCAACGCCCCTGTCGTAGGCCGCGACCATGATGGCGACGGTGCCGACCAGACCCACCAGCGTGGCTGGGCGGTGGCCCGCCTTGTGCAGTGCGCCGTACAGCTCGGCCGCGGCGGCGACCACCACCACCGTCACCAGGATCATCACATAACGGGGTCCCGCTGCCATGCTGGCCAGCGCGACGACAGCGAAGACGAGCCCGGTGCCGATGGCCACCGGCACGCTCCGCCGGCTCGGCCCGCCTTCGACGACCGCTCCCGGGGGCTCCACCGTTCGAGATGCAGTCCGGAGCTCCCCTGCCGGCCGAGCCCTGCCCCTCCGGGCCGCACCACCACGACGTCGCGCCGAACGCTCGCCGACAGGCGAGGAGCTGTGCCTGACCGGGCTGCCGGACCGCTCACCGTCACCTGGCGTGCGGTCAGCGACGGAACCAGTACCTGCCCCGGCTCCTGCCGGAGGCGAGTCGAGGGAGGTCGTCGCCGGGAGCGGATCGCCGGGACGGCTGTCGCCAGGGGCGACAGGCCCCTCAGCGTCATCGGCGAGCCCCGATGGGGCGTCGCCCCACCCAGCGCCGGGCTCCAGCACATCGGAGGACCCGGCGATCCCCACCTCGTCCCACGCCCCGCCCGGCTCGTCATCTTCGGCCCAGGAGGGATCGAGGTCACCATGGCCGGAGCCGAGGACTCCCACCCGGGTTCCCTCGTCTGCCAGCAGCGACGGCTCGAACGACACGTCCTCCCACTCGTGCGGATGCTCACGCCACGCCGGGCCGCCGCCGAGCACGGCCGACCACGGGTCGTCGGGGTCGCCGGCCCGGTCCAAGATGGCCGGCACCTGGCCCGTGGGCGGGTCGGTCCAGTGCGGCATGTCGGGAGCCGTGAGCCGGCCCCCACCAGCCTCCGGGTCGTCGCTGCCAGTCCCGATCGGCTGCCCGCGGCCCGGCTCGTCGAGATCCCCCTGGATCGCCGTCTGAGGCTGCCCCACGGACATGGCGTCGGCGCCGACCCGTACCGCGGCCGCAGCCTGGGCACGGCCCGCCGCCGCTACGGCGTCAACCGGTTCATCGAGCTCGTCTCCCGCTGGTGCGCCGCCGACGAGGGCCTCGCCGGCAGGCTGGGCCCCGACGATCCGAACGCGCTCGGTCACGGGATATTCGACAGGCACCGTCGCAGCGCCGGTCGTTTCGCGGTCCTCGATCTCGTGGTCGTCCACGTCGCCTCCTCGGTCGGCCGGATGAACCGGCCGACCCGTCAGATCTCGAGGAGCTCCTGCTCCTTGTGGGCCAGGAGCTTGTCGACGGCGGTGACCATGTCGTGGGTGAGCTTGTCGAGCTCTCGCTCCTGGCGCTCGAGCTCGTCGGCGGAGATGGCACCGTCGTGCTCGAACCCCTCGAGCTCGTGCCGAGCGGTGCGGCGCAGGTTCCGCACCGCGACGCGCCCCTCCTCAGCCTTGTGACGCACGACCTTCACCAGCTCGCGGCGCCGCTCCTCGGTGAGCGGCGGGAACGTCAGCCGGATCACCGTGCCGTCGTTGCTCGGGTTGATGCCCAGATCGGACGTGCGGATCGCCTTTTCGATGGCGGGCACCGTCGACTTGTCGTACGGCGAGATGACCAGCATGCGCGGTTCGGGCACGCTGAGGCCGGCTACGGTGCGCAGCTCCACCTCCGAGCCGTAGATGTCCACCCGCAGGTGCTCGACCAGCGCCGCGGTGGCCCGGCCACTTCGCACCGCGGCGAACTCCCCGCGGGTGTGGTCGACCGCCTTGTCCATGCGATCGCGCGTCTCGTCGAGAACCAGCGTCGCCAGCTCGTCGTCGCTCATCGGATCAGCGTACCGATCTCGTCGCCCGCGAGCGCCCTGCGGACCGCTCCGGGCGCCATCAGGTCGAACACCAGGATAGGCAGCTTGTTGTCCTTGCAGAAGGTGATCGCTGTCAGGTCCATGACCCGGAGATCACGGTTGACGACATCCATGAAGGTGACCTCGTCGAACCGGACCGCGGTGGAGTCCAGCTTGGGATCCGCGCTGTAGACGCCGTCCACCCCCGAGTGGGTGCCTTTCAGGAGCATCTCCGCCTCGATCTCCGCCGCCCGGAGCGCGGCAGAGGTGTCCGTGGTGAAGTACGGGTTCCCCATGCCGGCGGCGAAGATGACGACACGGCCCTTTTCGAGATGGCGGATGGCGCGACGCCGGATGTAGGGCTCCGCCACCTCCGCCATGTGGATGGCGGTCAGCACCCGCGTCGGCTGGCCCAGGCGCTCGATGGCGTCCTGCAGCGCCAGGGCGTTGATCACGGTGCCGAGCATGCCCATGGTGTCCGACGTGGCGCGGTCGATCCCCTGGCCCTCGCCCGTCGTCCCCCGCCAGATGTTGCCCCCGCCGACCATGATCGCCAGCTCCGGCTCGAGCTCGTGGCAGACCGCCGCGATGTCGCCGGCCAGACGCTCGACCACCACCGCGTCGATCGCCTCGTCGGATGCCGAGGAGGCCAAGGCCTCGCCCGACATCTTCAGGACGAGGCGCCGGCCCCGCCGGACAGGTTCTCCGGGGGTCATGGCCGGGCTCGACGGCTGCGGCGCGCTCAAGCGCCGATCACGACCTGGGCGAAGCGCAGGACCTCGGCACCACCGATCACCTCGGCGATGCTGCGCTTCTCATCTTTGGCGTACGCCTGCTCCAGGAGGCAGCGCTCCTTGAACCACCCGTTCATCCGCCCCTCGACGATCTTGGGCAGGGCTGCTTCGGGCTTGCCTTCGTTGCGCGAGATCTGCTCGACCGTCGCGCGCTCCTCGTCCACCTCGGCGGCGGGCACGTCGTCGCGACGGAGGTAGGTGGGGCGAGCGAAGGCGACGTGGACCGCGATGTCGTGCGCCAGCTCCTCGGATCCTCCGCGCATCTCGACCAGCACGGCGTTCACACCGCGGCCGGCCTGGACATGCAGGTAGCTGCCGACCACCGAGTCGCTCCCCAGCTCGAAGCGGACGACACGCCCGACCGAGATGTTCTCCTTCAGCGTCGTCTTCAGGTCGTCGACCACGTCGGCCCGCTCGGCCGCCGCTCCCTCACCTTTGGCTGCCACCAGCTGGGCCAGCTCGTCGACGAGACCGACGAACCCGTCGGCTTTGGCCACGAAGTCGGTCTCGCATCGCAGCTCCACGATGGCGGCGTTGGCGCCGGTCACCGCCAGGGCTACCGCTCCCTGCGAGGCATCGCGCTCGGAGCGCTTGGCCGCACCGGCCAGGCCTTGCTCGCGCAGCCAGCGCTTGGCCGACTCCTGGTCGCCGTCGGCTTCGACGAGCGCGCGCTTGCAGTCCATCATGCCGGCCCCGGTGGCCTGGCGCAGCGCCTGGACGTCCTTGGCGGTGAAGCTGGGCATGGGACTCACGACTCCTGGATCTCGGTGGTGGTGGAACCCGAAGCCGGCTCGGCGCCGACGGTGTCCACGGCCGGTCCGGCGTCTGCGATCGGCGCGCGGTCCGCGACGGGGCTGGGCTCGGCGCTGTCTGCGGCAGGAGCGGACGCGGCCGTGCCCGCCTCGACCGGGGCGGCTCCTGCCGCGACCGGACCGGGCTCCGCTGTCGGCGCCTGGGGCGGATCGGCAGCAGGCGCGGCAGCGGCTGCAGGACTGGTGGGCCCGCCGCCGTTCGCTGCGGCACGAGCCGGAGCAACCGGGCGGGGGGCAGGCGTCAGACCCGGACCGCGCCCGGGACGATCACCGGTGGCGGCGGGCGGGGCGACCGTCGGACGGTGGGCGGCGATCCACCGGCCCTCCTTGACCGCCTCGGCCAGCACGCTGCACATGAGCGTGCCGGAGCGGATGGCGTCGTCGTTGCCCGGAATGACGTGGGTGATCACGTCGGGGTCACAGTTGGTGTCGACCACAGCGACGATGGGCAGGCCGAGCTTGTTGGCCTCGGTGACCGCGATGTGCTCCTTCTTCGTGTCGATCACAAAGACGGCGTCGGGCAGGCGATCCAGGTCGCGGATCCCCCCGAGGTTGCGCCGGAGCTTGTCGAGCTCGCGACGGTGGCGCAGCGCTTCCTTCTTCGGCATGGCCTCGAAGTCACCGGCCCGCTCCATGGCCTCGAACTCGCGCAGCTTGCCGGTGCGCCCGGAGATCGTGGCGAAGTTGGTGAGCGTGCCACCCAGCCAGCGTTCGTTGATGTACGGCATGCCGCAGGCTGCCGCATAGGTGGCGATGGGACCCTGCGTCTGCTTCTTCGTGCCCACGAAGAGGACCACCCCACCGCCGGCGACCAGCTCGCGCAC
Source organism: Actinomycetes bacterium (assembly GCA_021803325.1). Taxonomy (GTDB): domain Bacteria; phylum Actinomycetota; class Acidimicrobiia; order Acidimicrobiales; family UBA8190; genus JAJZYI01. Next base: position 20,325 of record JAJZLP010000049.1, on the reverse strand, counting down.
GTAGGTGTAGGCGCTCTCGAGGCCGCGCAGGGTCTTCTGGAGATCGATGATGTAGATCCCGTTGCGCTCGCCCAGGATGAAGCGGCGCATCTTCGGGTTCCATCGGCGCGTCTGGTGACCGAAATGCATTCCGGCCTCCAGCAGCTGCCGCGTCGTCACGACGGCCACAGCTGGTCCTCCCATCGGTTGTGCTTCCCCGACGCAGCGCCGTTCACGGCGACCGTGGACGCGTCCGGGTGCTCTCGTACAGCCGGTTCGGGACCGGCGCCCACCGGGCGGTGGGCATCGCCGATGCTAGCCGACCGGGCGGGCACCGCCGCGATCGCTCGTCCCGGGTCCGCCCGCAGGGGCCGGCCATGGGCTCGGGGCAGCGTCGCCGGGGCTCGGCGGGCACGGACGCAGCGTCGGGGCTGGCGCACCCCGGCGTCGGGGCCGGCGGGACCCGACCTCAGCGAGCAGCCGCCCCGGCACGGCGGGCCCGGCCCGTGACGGTGCGGGACCCCGCATCCTCGGGGGCGCCGGCCTCACCCCTGCGGTCGCTCAGGCGGGACCGCAGCTGCAAGACCGCCTTGGTGTGGATCTGGCAGACACGGCTCTCCGTCACACCGAGGATCTCGCCGATCTCCGCCAAGGTCAGGTTCTCGTAGTAGTAGAGCGACAGCACCGTTCGCTCCCGGTCCCCGAGCTTGGCGATCGCCTGCGAAAGGATCTCTTTGGCCTCTTTGTCCTCGAAGAGGGCCACGGGACCTGCGGTCGAGTCGGCGATGGTGTCGCCGAGGGTCGTCCGCTCGGTGCGGTCGCCCCCCACCATGAAGACCTCGTCCAGCGCAGCGACCCCGACGAAGGAGATCTGCCGGAGCACGTCGTGCAGGTCGTGCTCCGACACCCCCATCTCGGTGGCGACCTCGGCGTCTGACGGGGTCCGCAGCAGGGTTGCCTCGAGCGAGCTGTACGCCTGCTCGACTGCTCGGGCCTTGGCCCGCACCGACCGGGGCACCCAGTCGATGGCCCGCAGCTCGTCGATGATGGCCCCGCGGATGCGCGGGATGGCATACGTCTCGAACTTGACGGCGCGGGTGGTGTCGTAGCGGTCGATGGCGTCGATCAGCCCGATGATCCCGTAGCTCACCAGGTCGGCCCCGTCGACATGCTGCGGCAGGCCAACCGCCACACGGCCCGCGACGTACTTGACGAGCGGCGAGTACAGGACGATGAGCTGCTGGCGGATGTCAGCATCGCCCGTCGACTTGTACCGATCCCAGAGCTGTGCAGACGCGTTGTCGTCTTCAGGTGCCAACGCTTGCTCCTCCCCTACGCCCGCGGATGGGTGGCCCCGTGGACGGCAAGCAACCGCTCCTTGCTCACATGAGTGTAGACCTGGGTGGTCTGCACGCTCGCATGCCCGAGCAGCTCCTGCACCACCCGCAGGTCTGCCCCCCCGTCGAGGAGGTGGGTGGCGAAGGTGTGGCGGAGCGCGTGGGGGTGCGTCGCGACCGGCGACCGGCGGACCACCAGGCGGTGGACATCGCGGGTACCGAGGCGCCGCCCGTGCCGGTTCAGGAACAGGGCATCGGTCGCAGCGGCCTGGTCGCCCACCAGCAGGTGCCTGTGCCGGACCCACCGCTCGACCGCCCCGGCGCAGATCTCGTGCATGGGCAGGCGGCGGCGGCGCCCGCCTTTTCCGAGGACCGTGACGGTCCGCGCTCCGACATCGACGTCGCCGAGGTCGAGACCGGTGAGCTCGGACACCCGCAGCCCACATCCGTACAGCAGCTCCAGGATGGCGTCGTCCCGGCGCTCGACGACCACCTCCCGGTCGACGGCAGGGTCGGCCCCGGCCGGCACCCTGGTCACCGGCAGGGAACCGTCGCCGCCGTGAACCCGCCCCTCGAGCATGACGGTCACGTCCCGACGGTCCAGGACCCGGGGCAGGCGGGCGGGACCGGCCGGCACCGACAGGCGCCCCGCGGGATCACCGTCGAGGACACCACGTTCGACCAGCCACGCGAAATAGGTGCGGAGCGCAGCAGCCTTGCGGGCCACCGTCGCCCGCGCGTAGCGGCGCGTCGTCAGGTAGGCGAGGTACCGGCGGAGCACGAGCCGTGTCACCGCCGCCGGCTCCCCGATCCCGGCTCGCTCGCACCAGGTCACGAAGGAGCACAGGTCGCTGCCGTAAGCTCTGCGGGTGGCCGGGGATCGGCCATGAAGGGACCGCCCGAACTCATCAAGGCTCCACTCCATCTACAGAGAGTAACGCTTGCGGCACAGATATCGACCATGTTTTTGGTTATTAGACGCAAAGTGGTAAAATGTCAGCAATTCTTCACTCAGGGAGGTCCAGGTTGACCTGCCGAGACGCCAAAGACCCCGCGCGACAAGATCGGGGGGTGCCCTCTGCACCGCGTTCGACCTGCACCCGCCGCGCACCTGTCCGCCGTCCGCGCACGGCCATCGGGATCCCGTGGAGCGCCCGATGAGCGCGCGGATCCTGCTGGTGGAGGACGACGAGCGGATCCGCGCCTCGCTCCGGCTCGCCCTGGAGGACGAGGGCTACGAGATCGACGAGGCCGCGAGTGGTGAGGCCGCTCTGGAGCGAACCTCCGAGCAGGCCGCCGACGTGGTGCTCATCGACGTGATGCTGCCGGGCATGGACGGGTTTGAGTGCTGCCGGCAGATCCGTCGGGCCTCGACCGTTCCGGTCATCATGGTGACGGCACGGGCCGACACCCACGACGTGGTGGCGGGGCTCGAAGCCGGGGCCGACGACTACGTCACCAAGCCCTTCGTGACCAAGGAGCTCGCCGCCAGGATCCGGGCCTTGCTCCGCCGGGCCAGGCCGGCGGACGAGCCCAGCCTGCTCCAGTTCGGCGACATCGAGCTCCGGCCCGACGAGGGCATCGTGCGGCGTGCCGGCAAGGAGATCCACTGCACCCGGACCGAGTTCCGCCTGCTCTGCGAGCTGGCAGCCAATCCCGGCAAGGTCCTCAGCCGGGAACAGCTCCTCGACCGCGTCTGGGGGTACGACTACTTCGGGGACGGGCGGCTCGTGGACGTGCACGTGCGCCGGCTGCGGACCAAGGTCGAGCCGGACCCCGCCAACCCGCGGCAGATCCTGACCGTGCGGGGGCTGGGCTACAAGCTGGCCGTGTGACGCCGTGACCGGCACCGTCCACGTGACCCTGCGGTCGCGAGCGACTGCGTAGCGCCGTGACCGGCACCGCCCGCGCCCACCCAGGCCAGCCAGCGGCGTGCTCGCCCGCGACGGCACGAGAGCTGCGTCGCCGCCGTTCGACCGCCCGAGAACCTGTCCAGCCTCGCCGCGGGCGAAGCCATCGGTTGCGGTCCCGGGACTAGCAGCCGGCATCGTGGCCATCCGACACCGCGACGCAGGCAGCGCCGCCGACATGCCCACCCGGAGCGGCCGTCGGGACCCCGCACGCCTGGTCGTCCGCCTGGGACTGACCCTGCGACGGTCGCCACGAGCCAACGGCGCACACGATGGCGACCCGGCGACACCAGCACCCACCGGCGGCAACCTCGTCCGGCGGATGGCCGCATGGCTGCCGGGCAACCAGGTCGGGCTTCGCGCCCGGATCACCACCATGTTCGGTCTGGGCGCCCTCCTGCTGTCCGCGCTCATGGGCGTCGGCACCTACTTGGTGGCACGCCAATTCACCCTTCATCAACGGGAATCGTCGGCCATGCACGAGACCTTCGTCGATGCCTCCCTCGCTCGTTCGTCGCTGCGGGGACCAAACCCCGACGTGGCCGCGCTCTTGGAGTCGCTCGACACGTCGGGGTCCCGCTCGGTCCTGGAGCTGCGGGGACGGTGGTTCTCGGCCTCGGTGCCCGTCGGCGAACGGTCGATCCCCACGGCGATGCGGAAGCTGGTGGGATCGGGGACGGCCGCCACCGAACTGGTCGACCTGGGAGGAAATCCCGTTCTGGCCGTGGGTGTCCCCATCGCGAGCGTCGGGGCCCTGTACTTCGAGTTCGTGTCGTTCGAGGATGTGGCGCGGTCCCTGCAGATCCTGGCCCTCGTCCTCACCGGAGCCGGCGTCGTCACGACGGTGGCCGGGACCGTGGTGGGCCGCTGGGCGAGCGGACGAGCGCTCGACCCCCTGAGCGACGTGTCGCACGCGGCGGAGATCATCGCCCGTGGCCAGCTCGGCACTCGCCTGCAGGCCGCCGACGACGCCGACCTGTCGCCGCTGGCCGAGTCCTTCAATCGGATGGCCGATGCCCTCCAGGAGCGCATCGAACGCGAGGCCCGGTTCACCTCGGACGTCAGCCACGAATTGCGGTCGCCGCTCACCACCTTGTCCACCTCGCTGGGTGTGCTCGAGGCCCACGGGTCCGGCCTGAGCGACCGGGGCCACACCGCGCTGCGGCTCCTGGGAACAGAGGTCCGGCACTTCCAGCGCATGGTCGACGATCTCCTGGAGATCAGCCGGGTGGACACTGGCGCCGCGGTGCTCTCGCTCGACGACGTCGAGGTCGCCGAGCTGGTCGACCACATGGCAGCGGCGGGCAGCGCCCGGGGCGTTCCCGTCGCCATCGACCCTGCCGTCGCCCGCCTGCACCTGTCGGTGGACAAACGTCGCATCGAGCGGGTGATCGCCAACCTGGTGGCGAACGCCGCCCAGTACGCCGGTGGCGCGACGCTGCTCTCGGCCGAACCCGGCGGCTCAGGACCGCCGACGAGCCCACTCCCCGGCATCGGCCCCCCGAGCCCTGGAGCGAGCGCCACCCCGGCCACCACCGGCGGAGCCGCGGCCGGCACGCCCGGAGAGGCGACGGTCGCAGACGGCGGCCTGTCGAGCCACCGCCCGGCCGCCAGCCCCGTTGCCCACGTCGCGACCCGGCCAGCGGGCACCTGGGTCCACCTGGTCGTGACCGACCGCGGCCCCGGCATCGCCCAGGATGAGCGCCAGAAGATCTTCGAGCGGTTCTACCGGGGCAGCGCCGCTGGTCGACGCGGCACCACCGAAGGCACGGGCCTGGGCCTGTCGCTCGTCGCCGAGCACGTCCGGCTGCACGGCGGTTCGGTCTGGTTCGAAGACGGCCCCGACGGCGACAACCGCTTCGTGGTGGCATTGCCTGCACACCGAGGGGTCCCCCGTCCGCCAGCACCGCTCGAATCCAGCCCAGCCCCGGCAACCGGGCGCCCCTCGTCACCGGCGCCGGGCTCCGAGCACCAGCCTGGCGAGCCCCACGGGCCCCACGAGCTCTCGGAGACGTCGTGAGCCCAGCCAACGCTGCAACCGGCACCGCCCGTCGGCGCCCGGGGTGCGCCGGCGCCCCTCGACGCGGGGGGCCGGCCACCGGATCGAGAGACCGACCCAGGCTGCACCGGTGGCCCACCACGGCGACCGCCGCGCTCGCCATGGCCGGATGCCTGCTCGGGGGAGCCCTGGTCGCCGGCTGTGGGGTGCCGATCGGGACCCATCCGTCGCCGATCACCCACGCCGCCGTACCCTTCTCCCTGCTGGACCCGGCCGCGTCAAGTGGTCCGCCGGGTGGTGCGACCACGATCGCGCCGTACACCTCGCAGCGACTGACCCTGCAGATCTACCTGGTCGCACCCACCTCGCGGCTGGTGGCGGTCGATCGGGTCGTCCCGTCACCCAGCGACCTGGTGTCGATCCTGCAGGCGCTCATCGCCGGACCGAACAGCACCGAGGCCGCCACCGGCCTGCAGGGCCAGATCCCCGCACAGACGAAGGTCCTCGGGGGCACCCAGATCGTCAACAACGTCGCCACGGTCGATCTGAGCGCTGCCTTCGGTCAGCTGGCCGGACAGGCACAGATCCAGGCCATTGCCCAGATCGTGTTCACCATCACCGGCGACCTGTCGGGGGTCACCGGGGTGACCTTCGAGATCGCCGGCCAGCCGGCGTCGGTACCCCAGCCTGATGGCGCGCTGGTGAACGTGGCCACCCGGGCGCAGTACGCAGCACTCGCTCCCGCCTGACACCCGCTCGTCGGACTGGGAACGTCGCCACGGAGATCGGCACCGTCGCGACAGGGCTCGGCCCCATCGTCGACGCCTCGACCTCGACCGGGGAGCACGCTGCCGATCCGGTGCGCGCATGCCCTGTCGGTGCGCGCTGGCGCCGGTCATCACTGGCCGGTCCGACAGAACCGGGGCCTCCGTCGCGTCCACGGTGTGACACCGACGCGTGGCCTGGAAGGTTTGCCCGAGCCCGCTCGGCCCCATGGCCCAAGCCAGGGATGTGCGCTCGCGCGTCGGTCAGCTCGACGACACCCCGGCGACAGCACCGGACCATTCGACCCGCGGGGCGTCACCCCACAGGCGCTCGAGGTCGTAGAGATCCCGTGTGTCGTCGAGGAAGACGTGGACGACCATGTCGCCGTAGTCCATGAGCACCCATTGGAGGTCGCCGAGCCCCTCCACCCGCCGTGGGGAGATGCCGGTCTGGCGCTTGACCTGGGCCTCGACCTCGTCGACGATGGTCTTGACCTGGCGCGTGTTGCGCCCCGACGTGACGACGAAGGCGTCGGTGACCACCAACAGCTCGCCCATCGCCAGGACGGTGGTGCGCTCGCCCTGCTTCGCATCGGCGGCGCGGGCAGCGACAAGCGCGGTGGCCGGCACATCGGGCTCGCTCGCCGTCGCGTGAGCAGCGGCGCTCAACACCATGGCTGAAGCCGGACCGCCCCCGTCGTCCGACATCCGGGCCAGGTCGCCGTCGCTCGCTCGACGCGGCTGGCCCCCCGGCTCCGGTGCGCCACCTGTCCCTCGCTCCGGGCTCACGCGGTGCCCGCCAGGGCCGCGCCGGCCATCACGGCAGGCGCGACGCGCAGCGCCCGAGGCAGCTGGTGCTCGGCGCGGCCGATCACCACGACGGTCAGGAGGACCAGGCCGGCCAGCAGGGCGAGCGCCGCGATCACGAGCACCGTGTCCGCCGGCGCCCGCCGACGGCGATGCCCTGTTGCGACGTGGATGCCCGGGACACGGGCCGGGTGTGCACCATGCCCGGCAGCGGGCCCCGAGCCTGCGGCGACGTGCCAGCCCGGAGCCGGTCGACCCGCGGCGCGTGCACCGGCAGGCCAGCGCCAGATCCCTCCCGAGCGTGGTACACCACCACAACGCCCCCTTCGCCACGTGACCGCCCTTCTGGGCGAGGACCCTGTGGCGGGCCAGGCGATGGTGGACCCTGCAATTGCCGTCGCTGTCATCTTGGTCCAGCGTACAGACCGCGGGCGGCGATGCAACGGATGGCAGCCGCCGGGACGAGGAAGTCGACCGGAGCACCGGCGGCAAGCCTGGCCCGAAGCCCGCTGCTCGACACATCCAACCTGGGAACCGGCAGATGGACGGCACTCCAGCCACCGGGATCGGGGACCCTGGGCATCCCCGCCCGGCGGGCGACCACCAGGGTGGCCAACGACGGCAGATCGGCGGCCCGATGCCACGACGGCAAGGTCGGCACGACGTCAGCCCCCACCACCAGGAAGAGCGCCGCACCCGGCTCGGCTGCCGCGATCTCGTGCAGCGTCTCGACCGTGTAGCTGGGGCCGCCCCGGTCGATCTCGATCCGGCTGGCCTGGATGCCGGGCACGCCCGCAACGGCCGCCTCCACCACGGCCAGGCGGTCCCCAGCCGGCGTCACAGGCCGATCGCCGCTCTTCTGCCACGGATCGTTGGCCACCACCAGCAGCACCCGGTCCAATGCCAGGGCGAACCGGGCCTCCTGGGCCACGACCAGATGGCCGATATGGACCGGATCGAAGGTCCCACCGAGCACACCGATCCGAGACCCCGACCCCGGCCCCGGCGCCGACGTCGATGCCGACGCCGACCGTGCCGTTCGCCGCACCCGGCGCCCGGCTGTCGCCGGGCGCAGGTCCGACCACGCATCGCCGGCCGGTTCCCTGGGCACGGCCGGAGCCTAGATCCCGACCGCGTACGCTGGTGCCATGTCCGCCACCGGGTGGTCCCCCCAAACCTGGCGCACCCGCACGGCCAGCCAGCAGCCCCAATGGCCGGACCCGGCCGAGCTCGAGCGCTCGGAGAAGGAGCTGGCCGGCCTGCCCCCCTTGGTGTTCGCCGGCGAGGCGCGCCGCCTGCAGAGCCAATTGGCGGCGGTCGCCGAAGGGCGCGCCTTCCTGCTGCAGGCCGGCGACTGCGCCGAGTCGTTCGACGAGCTGTCGGCCGACGCCATCCGGGACAAGCTGAAGGTCATCTTGCAGATGGCAGTGGTGCTCACCTACGGAGCTGGCGTGCCGGTGGTGAAGGTGGGCCGGATCGCAGGCCAGTTCGCCAAGCCCCGGTCATCGCCGACCGAGCGCGTCGGCGATCTGCAGATCGGCTCCTTCCGCGGGCACATGGTGAACGACGACGCCCCCACGGTGGCCGCCCGCCGAGCCGATCCACAACGCATGGTCACCGCCTACCACCACGCCACAGCCACCCTCAACCTGATCCGGGCGTTCACCAAGGGCGGTTTCGCCGACCTGTCCCAGGTCCACTCCTGGAACCAGCAGTTCGTAGCCTCGAGCGAGGAGGGGCGCCGCTACGAGCAGATCGCCGCCGAGATCGACGCCGCGCTGCGCTTCATGGCTGCCTGCGGCATCGACCTCCACGCCGAGCAGACGCTGCACCAGGTCGACTTCTACACGAGCCATGAAGCACTGATCCTCGAGTACGAACAGGCGCTCACCAGGAACGACTCGCTGTCGGGTGATTTCTACGACTGCTCGGCCCACATGCTGTGGATCGGCGAGCGCACGCGCCAGGCCGACGGCGCCCACGTCGAGTTCCTGTCCGGCGTCCACAACCCGCTGGGTTGCAAGATCGGTCCGTCGGTCGACGGAGACGAGTTGGTCGGGCTGTGTGATCGCCTGAACCCGGAGCGGATCCCCGGCAGGCTGACGCTCATCACCCGCATGGGAGCAGACCGCGCCGCCGACCTGCTGCCGCCCCTGTTCGCGGCGGCGCGCGACGCCGGGCACCCCGTGGTCTGGGCATGCGACCCGATGCACGGCAACACGTTTGCCAGCGATAGCGGGCACAAGACCCGGCGCTTCGACGACATCTTGAAGGAGCTTCGGGCCTTCTTCGACGCGCACCGCCAGATCGGCACGTGGCCCGGCGGGATCCACGTGGAGCTGACCGGGGACGACGTCACCGAGTGCCTGGGTGGTTTCGGCGACATCGTCGAGGACCAACTGCACCTCAGGTACACGACCACGTGCGACCCCCGTCTGAACGCCCGTCAGGCCATCGACCTGGCCTTTCGCGTCGCAGAGCTCCTGCGCTCCTGACGCTGCGGCTCCTCCGGGTCCCGTTTCGGCTTCGGCTCCGGCTGCTGCTCCCGTCCCGGCTCCGGCTGCCGCTCCCGTGCCAGCCCCGGATCCCGTCCCCGCTCCGGCACCGGCTCCGGCTCTTCGGCGTCGGTCCCGGCTCGCGCGTCGGGGTCGGCGCAGCCGGGCGACCGCCCATGTCGCCAGGCAGGCAACCGCATGCGGGCATCGTGTCGCGCCGCCACGACCGCGCACCAGGACCAGCCCTGTACGCCACCGGGCGTGACGCACGTGCCGCCGCCATCCGCTCCGACCGCGTGTCGCTCCAACAAGTTCCTTGCATCGTGACCCCAGGGCTCGCAGAATGGGGCGATCGCATCGTCACGGCTCGGCATCGCCGTGCCGTGCCATCACCTCATCACGCGCCGCGCTCCGTCGCGACCGCCCGACACTTCGTGGACCCGCACGTGACATCTCGCCTTTCCAAAACCAGTGCCCACCACGCCCGCAGCGGTGGCCACTGGTCGCGGCACCGACCCCGGACCTCGCCGGGTCTGTTGCGCCTGGCGCCTTCACCGGGTCGCGGGACGCCTGATGGACGCGCGTGCCGACCGGTGCGGCGGGCCATGGTCGTCACCGTGGGAGCGGTCCTCGTCGCGCTCGTCGCGCCCACAGCGCTGGTCAGCGGGGGGGCTGTTCTGACCGCATCCTCCACCAGCAGCGGCACGACCGGCACCGGAACCAGCAGTGGCACGACCGGAACCGGAAGCGGAAGCGGCACGACCGGCACCGGCACGACCGGCAGTGGCACGACCGGCACCGGCGGGCCGCAGACGAATGCGTCGTACTGGCTCGTCGCCAAAGACGGCGGTGTGTTCGCCTTCGGCGGGCTGCCGTTCTACGGCTCGATGGGCGGAAAACACCTCAACGAGCCTGTCGTCGGCATCACTCCTGCACCGCACGGCAGCGGCTACTGGGAGGTGGCGGCGGACGGCGGCATCTTCGCCTTCCACGCACCGTTCTACGGTTCGATGGGCGGCCAACACCTGAACAAGCCCATCGTCGGGATGACCACCGATCCCGCCACGGGCGGCTATTGGATGGTGGCATCCGACGGCGGCATCTTCGCCTTCAACGCACCGTTCTTCGGGTCCATGGGCGGCCAGCACCTGAACAGCCCGATCGTCGGCATGGCCGCCACCGTGGACGGCGGCGGCTACTGGATGGTGGCGGCGGACGGCGGCATCTTCTCCTTCGGCGACGCGACCTTCCAGGGATCGATGGGCGGCCAACCGCTCGGAAGCCCGATCGTCGGCATGGCCGCTGCCCGGAATGGGGGCTACTGGCTCGCCGGCGGGGACGGCAGCGTCTACTCCTTCGGCGCTCCGTTCGAGGGATCGCTGGGCGGGGACCCGCTGACATACCCGATCGTGGCGATCGCCGGGACCGGCGTGACCAACACCGGGTACTGGATGACCGACGCCAACGGAGCGGTCTCGTCGTTCGGCGACGCCGGCAACTTCGGCTCCGCCCCCCAGCACCTCAACTCGCCGATCGTCGGCATCGCCGACGGCCCAGGCACCGGGACAGTGACCAACACCACCGTCCCGTCGGGATCGTTCGGGTACGACGTGTCCCAATTCCAGTGCAACACCACCCTGCCATCGGGGCACACCATCGGCGTCGTCGAGGCCACCGGGTGGCCGGGATCGGCGCCCAACCCGTGCCTGACCAGCGAGGCGACCTGGGCAGGTGGCGGTCTGCAGCTCTACACCTTCCTGGCCGATGGGGCGAGCTCCACCAACCAGCCGGGGTGCAACGGCGACCCACAGTGCAACTTCGGTTTCGAAGCCGCCCAGTACGCCTTCCAGTACGTCCAGGACCAGGGTGTCAATCCGGACGTCACCTGGTGGCTCGACGTCGAACCGACCAACTGGTCGTCGGACGTCAGTGCCAACGCCCAGGTCGTCGCCGGTGCCTTGCTCGAGCTGCGCGGTCTGGGCATCAACACGGTCGGCATCTACACCTCCCCGCTCACCTGGGGGAACATCGTCGGGGACTATCAACCACCGGTGCCGATCTGGCTGGCCTGGTACACCGGTCAGCCGACCAGCAATTGCACCACCGGCTTCTCCTATGCGGCTGGCCACGGCGACTACCTCCCCACCGGCGGGATCCTGATGACCCAGTACAGCGACAACGCCAACAACACGGGCGTCGACGGCGACTACGCCTGCTGAGGGCCCGCCACCGGACGAGGTGCACGAGACCGCCGCGGTTCGCACTGGTTGAAGATGGCGTGAACGCTCGCTCGAACGTGCGGCGGTCCCTGCGCTGCGGCCGCTGAGCGACGACCGCCGGGCGACCCCGGATCAGACCCGGATCGTCCCCGGCGGGGCAACCACGGCACCTGGTGTGGCCACCGCCGCTCAGCATGAACCATCACCGCAGGTGCCTGCCACAGCCAGCGGCAGTGATGGGGTCCCGGTCGTGGTGCCCACAGTGCCGACACGTGACCACCCGCAGGCACGGCGCAGGGCTGCTCGCCGGGTCCCCTCGCGCCATCGCTCTCAGCCCGAGGCGGCCAGGTGGGCGGCGTCGTTGTAGCGCAGCAGTCGCCACCCGGTCCCGTCGCGCTCCCATTCCGTCATCGACGCATGCCCAGTTCGCAACTTCAGGCGCGGCCGAGGAACTCCCAGCCAGGCGATCAAGGTGGCCTCGACCACCCCGGCGTGGCAGGCCACCACCACCGTCTCGCCCGGATGCCGATCGGCGACGCCTTCGACCCCGTCGGCGGCACGCCGGACGAACCCCGACCAGCTCTCGGCCCCTGGTGCCAGAGGCGTCGTTGGGTCCGCATCCCAGTCGGGCTCGCCGAAGCGGGCCACGGCATCGCCCCACGCGAGCCCATCGCTGCCTCCGGGGTGCAGCTCGCACAGAGCGCAGTGCGTGTCGATCCGGAGCTGACCGGTGCCCACCGCCGGAGCCAAGATCGAGGCGGTCTCGACCGCACGCGGCAGGATGCTGGCATACAGGGCGGTGGCGCCACGCAACTCGCCGCTGGCGGTCAGCCGTGCGGCCAACGCTTCGACCTGGGCCCGGCCCCGGTTCGTCAGTCCGGTACAGCCCAGTGGCCCACCGACCACGCCGTTCACGTTGCATGCAGCCTCGCCGTGCCGGACCAGCACGACCCGCGTGGCCCCGTCGAGCGCTGGGTCCACGGTCCTGATCCCGGCCGGGACCATGCTGCTCGTGCCACCCGCATCGCCGCTCATGCCAGCACACCCACAGTCCAGCTCATGCCAGCACACCCACAGTCCAGCTCATGCCAGCACACCCACAGTCCAGCTCATGCCAGCACACCCGCATCGCCGCTCATGCCAGCACACCCACAGTCCAGCTCATGCCAGCACACCCACAACGGCGATCATGTCAGCTGGCTCACGAAGTGCTCGAGCTGTCGCAGGTTGCGAACCTCGACCACCTCGTCGCAGTGTGCGCCGTAGACGTCGACCACCGAGTCGCCGCTGCCCCAGTAGGAACGGGGCTCGGGGTTCAACCAGTAGAGGTGGCGGGCCCGCAGGCCCACCTCCTGCAGGACCCAGGCCTGTGGCGCGTGGTAGTTGTTGCGGGCGTCGCCGAGGACGAGCACGCTGGTCCGGCTGGTGATGCCATGGCCCCATCGCTCCCAGAAGACGCCCAGCGCGTGCCCGTAATCGGAGTGACCGTCGACCCACACCACGTCGGCTTCGGTGTTCACCCGGTGCACCGCCTCGGCGACGTCGTCGGAGCGGTCGAAGATCTCGGTGACCTCGTCGATCCCGTCGATGAACACGAAGCTGCGGACCTTGGAGAACTGGTCGCTGAGCGCGTGTACGAGGTGCAGCGTGAACCGGGCGAACGAGGCGACGGAACCGGAGATGTCGGCGATCACCACCAGCTCGGGTTTGGCCGGGTGCGGGGGTCGGAACCGGAGATCGACAGGAACACCGCCGGTGGAAAGGGAGTGCCGCACCGTGGAGCGAAAGTCGAGCGGCCCGGTACGCCCCCGGCGACGCTTGCGGGCCAGGCGCACGGCGAGCTTGCGACTCAGTGGCCGGATCGCCCGCTGCAGCGCCAGCAGCTCGTCGCGCGTGGCGTGCATGAAGTCGATCTCCTCAGGGAGCGGAGACCGAAGCGAGCGGGCCAGGGCCTGCGCACCCCGATCGGCCACCAGCCGCCGCCGGATCTCGTCCTCCACCGCGTTGCGCAACCGGGTCAAGCGCTGCTGCATCTCGTCGCTCATCAGGCGCTCCTCGAGCGGCGACAGCGCTCCGCCGGGTGCCTGCATGCGAGCGGCGTCGAGCAGGCGCCCGCGCAGCCCGTCCATGTCGAGCTGCCGGAGGGTCCGGTACAGGTAGTACGTGCCGCCCACCGGGCGACCTGGCTCCATGCCTGCGAACCGGCCGACGGCCATCCGGGCCAGCGCGACGAGACGCCCGTCGTCCCCAAAGAGCAGCGCCCGGTAGAGCTGCTCGGCGAGATCCTCGGCCGACACCGGGCTGCCGCCGCCCGCCCCCGCTGCGCCGACGGCGCCTTCCTGGCCGTCCGAACCAGCCGCAGCGGTCTCGGCGGAGCTGTTGCCGCTACCGGCGTCGATCCCGTAGCGTTCGCCGCGAAGCGAGAAGAACACCTCGAACGCCGTGTCGAACGCCCGCCAGTGGTCGGCAGACTTCACCAGCGTGGCTGCCAGGGCGTACTTGAGTGCCTGGCGGTCCTCCATCGGCACGTGGTGCATGGCGGCGGCGGCGTCGATGGACTCCGTGAGCGACACCGGCAAGCCGGCAGCCCGCAGCTCCTCGACGAAGCCCGTCAGCAGCTCGAGCACCGCCTACCGGCCGTCGGTTTGGGTCATCTCCAGCTCCTTCGCCGCCCGCTCTAGGTCGCTGCGGTACTTGAGCAGGACGTGCAAGGTGGCCCGGGCGTTCTCCGCGTCGACCTGCTCGATGCCGAGCAGGACCAGGGTGCGGGCCCAGTCGAGCGTCTCTGAGACCGACGGCGGCTTCTTGAGCTCGAGTGTGCGCAGCGATCGCACGATGCGCGCCACCTGGTCGGCCAGCTCGTCGCCGATCCCCGGGACCCGGCTGGTGACGATGGCCCGCTCGCGCTCCAGCGTCGGGTAGTCGAGATGCAGGTACAGGCAGCGGCGCTTCAACGCCTCGGAGAGCTCGCGGGTGTTGTTCGACGTGAGGAACACCAGCGGGATCCGCTGCGCCCGGACCGTGCCGAGCTCGGGGATCGACACCTGGTACTCGGAGAGCACTTCGAGCAGGAGCGCCTCGGTCTCGAGCTCGACCCGGTCCACTTCGTCGACCAGGAGCACCACCGGCTCGGTGCTGCGGATGGCTTGGAGCAGGGGCCGGGCCAGTAGGAACTCCTCGGAGAAGATGTCCTCCTCGACGTCCCGCCAGGTCAACCGGCCGGGTCCCCCGCTCGCTCGGCCCGACCCCGAGTCGCCACCCGAGGCCGAGGCCACCGTCGACGATGCGTCACTCGCTGGTCCGGCGTCGAGCACCTGCTGCGCCTGGATGCGGAGCAGCTGCTTGCGGTAGTTCCACTCGTACAGGGCCTTCGACTCGTCGAGCCCCTCGTAGCACTGCAGGCGCACCAGCCTGCTGCCGGTGACCCGAGCCACGGACTTGGCCAACTCGGTCTTGCCGGTGCCTGCCGGTCCCTCGATCAGCACGGGCTTGGCCAGGCGGTCGGCCAGGTGGACGACGCCGGCGATGGCGTCGTCGGCCAAGTACCCGGCAGCGGCCAGCTGGTCCCGGACGTCGTCGACACCGGCGAACCGAGCCGGTCCCGGATCGGGGAACCCGAGCGGGCCGAGATCCTCCCCCAGCTCGGACCCGCGAGCCGCGGGCGCCACCGGCCTGGACGCTTCCGATGTCACGGTCGGGTCCCTTCGACTGCTCGACGTCGCTCCGGCAGTCCCCGGAGCACCCTGTGCCGGTGCTGCGCCGGCGGCCGGCGCATGCCCGTCGGGCTCCGGCGCGCTCACGACCGCACCTGACCATCCCCACGCACCACGAACTTCACCGACGTGAGCGCCCGCAACCCCATCGGGCCGCGGGCGTGCAGCTTCTGGGTGGAGATGCCGATCTCCGCTCCCAGGCCGAGCTCGGCCCCGTCGACGAACCGGGTGGACGCGTTCACCAGCACGGCGGCGGCGTCGACCTCCTCGACGAACCGCTCCGCCGCTCTCAGATCGCCCGTCACGATGGCTTCCGAGTGCCCGCTGCCGAAACGGGCGATGTGGCCGATCGCCGCGTCGAGGTCGTCGACCACGGCCACCGACAGCTTCGGACCGAGGAATTCCGTGGCGAAATCTTCGTCGGTCGCCTCCACCATCCCGGCGACGAGCGAGCACGCCCGGGCATCCCCGACCAGCTCCACCCCGTCGAGAGCGGCGGCCGCCAGCGGCAAGAACTGTGTGGCGATGGACCGGTGCACCAGCAGCGACTCGGCCGCGTTGCACACACCAGGCCGTTGCATCTTCGCGTTGACCACGACGGCCAGCGCCATGTCGATGTCTGCCGCCTCGTCGACGTAGACGTGACAGTTGCCATCGCCATCGATGACCGTCGGCACCGTGGCGTTCGCCCGAACCGACTCGATGAGCGACGGACCACCGCGGGGGATGAGGCAGTCGAGCGCGCCGAGCTGCATGAACGTGACAGCACTGGCGTGATCGGTGTCCTCCACCAGCTGCACGGCGTCCCCGGGCAGCCCGGCCCCGTCCACGGCCTTGCGCAGCAGGCCGACCACCACCCGGTTTGACGCCAGTGCGCTGGAGGAGCCCCTGAGGATCGTGGCGTTGCCCGACTTCAGGCACAGTCCGGCCGCGTCGCTCGTGACGTTGGGGCGGTTCTCGTAGATGATGCCGACCACACCGAGCGGCACCCGAACCTGCGTGACGTGCAGGCCGTTGGGTCGGACCCACCCGGCGACGACCTCGCCCACCGGGTCCTCGAGGTCGGCGACGGCCCGCAGGCCCTCGGCCATGCCGGCCACCCGACGGGGATCGAGCCGCAGGCGGTCGAGACCGGTGGGCGCCATGCCCTGCTGCTCAGCGGCACGCACGTCGGCCTCGTTGGCCGCCAGCAGCTCGTCGATCCGGGCACTCAGCAGATCGGCAGCCGCGTGCAGAGCGGCATCTTTGACCCCGGACCGGGCCGTGGCCAGGACCCGGGCTGCCGTCGTGGCGCGGCGCCCGAGGTGCTCGAGGGTGGCATCCATCTGCTCAGGGTAGCGCCCTCGACGTCCTGCGCACGCAGCCGGAATGCGGAGCCGACGCCGTCGGGTCTGCCATCTCGCTGGTGCCGGCAGCACAACCGAGACCGGCACCACACGCGAGACCGGCACCACACGCGAGACCGGCACCACACGCGAGTCCGGCTGCACCACGCATCCCGGTCGCACGAGCGAGACCAGCCCGGATCTCGCGCGATGCCGTCACGCCGGCATCGCCGTCGATCCCGGTTGGACGACACGAAGCCGGACGGTGGCGTCCAGGGCGTGGAGCCCCGCCAGCAGCTCGCCTGGCAGGCCACAGGCCAGGTCGATGATCGCGTAGCCGATCTCCCCTCGCGTCCCGAGCAGCTCTCCCTCCACGTTCAGCCCGTACCCGGCGATGCGTGCGTTCACCTCTGCCAGCACACCGGGGACGTTGCGGTGGACGTAGAGCAGGCGGCACCCGCCTGGTGGTTCGTGCGCGTCCACACCGGGCAGGTTGACGCTCAGCATCGTCGAGCCTTCGCTCAGGTACCGCCCGAGCTTTCTCGCCACGAAGTTGCCGATGTCCTGCTGTGCTTCCTCCGTGGAGCCACCCACGTGCGGGGTCAGGATCACGTTGGGAAGCCCGCGGAGCTCGGAGACGAACGGATCGGCGCTGCTGGCCGGCTCCTGGGGGAACACATCGACCGCGGCGCCCGCCAGGTGGCCGGACTCCAGGTGCGAGCGGAGCGCGCCGTGGTCGACGACGAAGCCGCGGCTCAGGTTGAGGAAGAGGCTGCCGGGTCGCATGCGAGAGAGCTCCTCGTCGCCGAACAGCTGCCGGTTGGTCGGCCGGCCGTCCACGTGCAGGGTGACGATGTCGACCGTTTCGAGCAGCTCGTGCAGCGTGCCGCACGGGTGGGCGTTCCCGAGAGCGAGCTTGTCGGCCGTGTCGAAGAACCGGACTCGCATGCCCAAGCTCTCGGCCACAACGGAGAGCTGGCTCCCGATGTTCCCGTAGCCGACGATGCCGAGGCGCCTCCCGCGGATCTCGTGGCTACCGGCAGCCGACTTGTCCCATACCCCGGCGTGCATGGCGTTGCTCTTGTCGGTCAGCCGCCGGGTGAGCGAGATCATCTCGGCGATGGCCAGCTCGACCACGCTCCGGGTATTGGAGAACGGAGCATTGAACACAGCAACACCCCGCCGGGTGGCCGACGCCAGGTCGATCTGGTTCGTCCCGATGCAGAACGCTCCCACGGCCAGGAGGTCGGGGGCCGACTCCAGCACCAGGTCGGTCAGTTGCGTCTGCGACCTGATCCCCACCACGTCGACGCCGGCCAGCCGCTCGCACAACTCGGCTTCCGTGAAGGCACGCTTCGCCGTCTCGACCGACAGCCCCGCCGCCGTCAGCACCGACACTGCATCCGGATGGATGTTCTCGAGCAGCAGGGCTCGACGGCCTCCGCTCACGGGCGCTCCTCCACGTTCCATCGCACCTCCCTCGGGCATCGTGTCACCACCTTGTCATTCGTCCCCCGACGCGGAGCCGCCGTCCACCTGCGGGTCCAGGAGCACGCCGGGGTTCAGGAGCCACTCGGGGTCCAGCGCGTCCTTCACGGCCCGCATGGTGGCCAGCTCGGCTGGGCTGCGGCTCAGCCCCAGCCACCGGACCTTGGCCCGCCCGATGCCGTGCTCGGCGCTGATGCTGCCGCCCAGGCTCGCCACCAGCTCCAGCACGGCAGCGTCGACCCGTTCGTCGTCGGGTGGCGGCCCCACCACGTTGACGTGCAGGTTGCCGTCGCCGACATGACCGAAGAGCACCACGACGGCGTCGGAGGACACGCCGGCCACGGCCAGCCGCACGGCACGCTCGAAGTCGGCCAGCGCGGCGATCGGCAGGGTCACATCCAATTTGTGCGGCACGCCGATGCCCGAGATGGCCTCGGTGTGCCGTTCCCGGTAGGCCCACAGTCGTGCCGCCCCGGACTCGTCGTCGGCGACTGCAGTTGCCTCGTCGTCAATGCCGGTGTCGGCCAGGACCGACGCCAGCTGGTCGATCACGTCGTCGCGGCCGACGGCCTCGACCAGGAGATAGACGGGACGTTCGGCCGAAAAGGGGGGCTCCAGGCCACAGTGATGGCACACCAGGTCCAAACCGTCCTGGTAGAAGATCTCGACTGCGCTCAGCCCGTCGGCCTGCCGTCGCAGCTCGGACGCAAGGGCTACGGCAGCAGCAGTCGAGTCGACGCCGAGCAGGGCAACGGCCCGTTGCGGCTGGTGGGGCACGAGCCGCAGGCGCACCGCGGTGACCACACCAAGGGTCCCCTCGCTGCCCACCATGAGCTGAGAAAGGTCGTAGCCGGTGTTGTCCTTCACCAGGCCGGACATGCGCGACAGCACCTGCCCGTCGGCCAGCACCACCTCCATGCCCAGGACCTGGCTGCGCATGGCGCCGTAGCGGATGACGTGGAGACCGCCGGCATTGGTCGCCACCATCCCGCCCACCGTCGCCGTGTCACGGGCGGCGAGGTCGACAGGGAACGACAGCCCGGCGGCGTGTGCGGCGGCCTGCACGCCGGCCAGCGTGGCACCCGCCCCCGCCGTGACCTGGTTGGACACACGGTCCACAGGACCGATCGCGGCCAGGCGGACGGTGCTCAGCACCACAGGCGCCGGCCGTGCCACGCCGTCGGCGGGCGGTGGCACCGAACCGCCGACCAGGCCGGTGTTGCCGCCCTGGACCACCACGGGCAGGTGCGAGGCAGCGCAGGCCTGCAGCACCGCCGCGACCTCCTCGGTCGTCGATGGGCGAACCACCAGGGTCGCCGGCCCCGAGAACCGGCCCGTCCAGTCCGTCGTATAGCTGCGGACCACCTCGGCATCGACGAGGACGTGCGCGGCACCGACGATCGCCGCCAGGCGCTCGACGAGCCCGGGCTGCACCAGGTCGGATCCAGCCTGCGGTCCGGAGGCCGGCGGTCCGGGCACCGGGCTCGATGAGGTCGTGGCTGAGGGATCCAGCAGTGGTGGCGTCCTTCGCGAGGCGGTGGGACCGTGGCGTCCGCCACACCTTACCCGGGGGACACCCGCGTCCCGGCAGGTCCCGCTCGAGCCCCCGACGTCCAGGACGTCTCGGACCGGTCCAGGAGGCGGCCGACGATCACTCGGACCATGGGCTGCGACCACAGCGCTGTCGGCTGAAGCCCGGTGCCCTCGGGCATCCTGAGGGCGGCGCCGGCAGTGCAGACAGCACCGGCGGTCCCGCAGGATGAGACCAGCAGGACAAGGTCGTCGCGGTGCACGACCTCACCTCCGTCCTCCCCGGGCAGCTCGGACGTGCGCCGCCCCGCCCAGCCAGGATCAGACCAGCACGACCAGGTCGTCGCGGTGCACGACCTCACCCCTGTCCTCCCCGGGCAGCTCGGACGTCCGGCGCCCCGCCCAGCTCCGCACCTGGTCGGCAGCGAGCCTGGCCAGGCCTTTGGCGAACACGACGCCGTCAGGCCCGGCGATCTCCACGGCTTCGTCGGCGTCGAACCGCCCGTCGACGAGCACCACGCCCGCTGACAGCAGGGACGCGTCGTGCTCGAGCAGTGCCCGCCGGGCGCCGTCGTCGACGACCAGCCGACCGGCAGGCGCCACCGCGAACGCGATCCAGAGCTTGCGCGCCGGCAGCCGGCGACCGCGGGCGTGGAACACGGTGCCAACGCCGGCCTCGCCTGCCACCGCCGACGCCAGCACACCCGGGCGGGACGCGTCGGCGATCACCGTCCGCACCCCGGACCAGCTCGCGATGCG
>JAJZLP010000177.1:2157-10757 GCA_021803325.1 Actinomycetes bacterium | reverse complement strand
ACCGCCGAGGCCCGGGCCCGGGAGCTGGTCGAGCTGGTGGAGGGCCGCCTCCGTGCCGCGGAGGAGCGGCGCCGGCCGGGTACGGCCGGGCCACCCGAGAGCGGCTGGCCGTGGGTGCTCGTCGTTCTCGACCCGGCGCACGACCTACGCCGCGTGCCCGGCGTCGACGCCGTCCTGCAACGGGGCCCCGAGGTGCGCGTCGTCGCGCTGTGCGTCGAGGAGTCGGAATCACACCTCCCCCCCGAGTGCCGCACCGTGGTGGTGGCCGACAACGACGGGCGGGGCGTCGTCCGGCGATCGGGAACAGCGCCGGTCACCGGGGTCACCGTCGATCGGGTGGCGCCACGCTGGGCCGATGAGGTCGGCCGGCGCCTCGCTCCCCTGCACGACCCCGAGCTGCGCCGGACCAGTGGAGGACTCCCCGACTCGGTGCGCCTGGTCGACCTGCTCGGGCTCGACGGCGTCGGCCCCAGCGGGTTCTGGGCCGACGCCATCGCCCAGGCATGGGAGCGGTCCGGGCGATCAACCGCTGCGGTCATCGGTGTCGGCCCCGACGGACCGCTCACCCTCGACCTGCGCAACGACGGTCCCCACGCACTGGTGGCAGGCACCACCGGCGCCGGCAAGTCCGAGCTCCTGCAGAGCCTGGTGGCGTCCCTCGCCGTCGCAAACCGTCCCGACGCGCTCAACCTGCTGCTGGTCGACTACAAGGGCGGGTCCGCCTTCCGGGACTGTGCCCGCCTTCCGCACACCGTGGGTGTCGTCACCGACCTCGACGGGCACCTCACAGAACGGGCCCTCGTGTCGCTATCCGCCGAGCTCAAACGGCGCGAGGAGCTGCTGGCCCATGCCGATGCGAAAGACATCGAGGACTACGTCACCGCTGGCGAGCCGCTCGGCCCGCTGCCACGCCTGCTGATCGTCATCGACGAGTTCGCCGGCCTGGTCGCAGAGCTCCCGGACTTCGTGAGCGGGCTGGTCGGCATCGCCCAGCGAGGCCGCTCGCTCGGCATCCACATGGTGCTGGCCACCCAGCGGCCTTCGGGAGTGGTCAGCCCAGAGATCCGGGCCAACACCAACCTGCGGGTGGCCTTGCGCGTCACCTCCCCGGCAGAGTCCGCGGACATCATCGACGCTCCCGACGCGGCGCGTATCTCACCGGCGACGCCCGGGCGGGCCATCGCCCTGACCGGACACTCCGCGCCCGTGCAATTCCAATCCGCCCGGGTGGGCGGCCCTGCCGCGTCGATCGGAGCGAACACCGCGGCCACCGCCCGTGTGGTCGTGGCCCCCCTCGACTGGACCACCGCAGGCCGGCCCGTGGGGCTGCGGGAGCCGGCCGCGACGACGGCTGGTGAGGGCGACCCGTCGGACACCGACCTGGCTCGCCTGGCCGACGCACTGGTCGGCGCGGCGGCCGCCGCCGGTACCGGTCCCCAGCGCCAACCATGGCTCGCGCCGCTTCCCGACCTGCTGCCGCGCTCCGAGCTTGCCACGCCTGGCCTGGCACCCGCCGGCGACGTGCACGCCGTCCCCATCGGGCTCGTCGACCTACCCGCCATCCAGCAGCAGGTGCCGCTCGAGTACCACCTCGGGACCGCCCGGCACCTGATCGTTGCCGGCAGCCCCGGCAGCGGCCGGACGACCGCACTACGGACACTCGCCGCCGCACTCGCCACTGGGCACCGGCCCGACGACCTGTGGTTGTACGCCATCGACTGTGGCGGCGGGGAGCTGCGCCGCCTCGCCGACCTGCCCCATTGCGGCGCCGTCGTGACCCGCAATGACACCGACCGCACCGACCGGCTGCTGCGCCGCCTGCACGCCGAGATGACCCGGCGCCTCGACCTGCTGGCCCGAAGCGGGCACACCGACCTGCACGAGCACCGTGGCGCGCTCGCTCCGGGCGAGCGTCCGCCGTACATCGTGGTGCTCGTCGACCGCTGGGAAGGCTTTTTGTCCGCCTTCGACCAGGTCGACGCCGGTCGACTCACCGACGTGGTGCTCGACCTCGCCCGCGAGGGCGGCTCCGTGGGGATCCGGCTCGTCCTCAGCGGCGACCGCCAGGTACTGCTGGGCAAGCTGGCCGCCAGCATCGAGGACCGGCTGTGCCTCGGGCTGGCCGACCCCGCCGACTATTCGCTGGCGGGGTTCGATGCCCGCAAGGTCCCGCTCGTCATGCGCCCCGGCCGGGCCCTGCGCAGCACCGACCAGGCGGAACTGCAGATCGCCGTACCCGGAACAGCGCCATCGGGCACGGACCAGAACGCCGCCATCGCAGCGCTCGTCGCCTGGTGGCGCGACGCTGCCGACAGCGAACCCGTCGGTGCCGCAGCACCCGGCGGTGGTCCGTGGCAGCGCCCGTTCCGCATCGATGTCCTCCCCGACAAGATCAGCCTGGCTGAAGCCGACCAACTGGCCAGTGCCGAACGAGCAAGCGCAGCCCGGCGTACCGGCGGGCACTGGGCACTGGTGGGAGTCGGCGGCGACGAGATCAGCGTCGCCGGTGCGGACCTGGCCGCAGCAGGAGGGTTCGTCGTGGCCGGTCCCCGGCGTTCGGGGCGGAGCACCGCCCTGCTGGTCATGGCCCGATCCCTGCTGGATGGGCGAACGTCCGTGCTGGCGCTGTGCCCCCGGAGCTCACCGCTGCGCCAGATCGACGGCGCCGACGGCGTCCTCGGCGTCGTCACCGGGGAAGAGCCAGCCGTGTCCGACGTTTTAGCTCTGCTCAACCAGGCCACCGGCCCCTTGGCGGTCCTGGTCGACGATGCCCCTCTGCTTCATGGGACCGACGTCGCCGGCGTCCTCGACATGGTCGCTCGCGACGGCGGCGAGCAGGGACATGTCATGGTCGTCGCTGGCAGCGCCGACGAGCTCGGCAGGCCCATGCGAGGGTTCATCGTCGACGCACGCCAGAGCCGAAGCGGCCTGCTGCTGTGCCCCGAGACCCACCTCCACGGCGAGATCATCGGCGCCCGCCTTCCCCGCAGCGCCGTCTTCTCGCGACCAGTCGGGCGCGGCGTGCTCGTCACCGGCGACACCACCGCGGTCGTGCAGGTCCCACTCCCGACCTGACGTCGCCGAGCCTGACGGGCGTCGGATTTCATGACAGAGATCCCGTCGGGATCACCCGACGCTGGATCCCCGCCCACCAACGACCGGTCGCACCCAGCCATCTCCAGCCATCTGCATCACCGAGCGGACGCCGGCCGCAGCCGAGCCGCCATGTTCTGGTCGGACTGGCGGTAATTCCCTGCCGCTCCCACCAACAACGTGTGAGCCGACCGCACCCCTGTCACGATCTCCGTGCGCCCGTGAGACCAGCCCGACACGAACCCGCTCATCGCCGCCACCGCAGCGCCATCCCCCAGCGCCGACACCCCTAGCTGGCCATGCGCCTCGCCCTGTAACGCCGATGCCACTGACTCCAGGCGCGCGGCTAGACCCGCCACCTGATCCAGATCGATCCGAAACGACGTCATCGCCCTCCCAGCCACCTGCGAACCCACCGCATCACCCGCACCCACGACAACACCAACCCGCTCTGTCGCAGAGCGCGGACCGTCGCCCTCGGCGCCGTGCACCACCGACATCACGCGCTACAGCCCGGCCGACCACAGTGCACGCGTACACCACTGCCGCCGGGGTGCAGCCACGCCATCAGGCCCCAGCGCCCAGCGCCCAGCGCCCAGCGCCCAGCGCCCAGCGCCCAGCGCCCAGCGCCCAGCGCCCAGCGCCCAGCGCCCAGCGCCCAGCGCCCAGCGCCCAGCGCCCAGCGCCCAGCGCCCAGCGCGGGAATTAGCGCAGAGCGGAGACGTTCTGCGACTCGACCGTGTCGTAATTCGACCCGACCGAGTTCAACGACTGCCCGATCTGCTCCAACTGCGACTGGATCGACCGAGCCTGCGACTTCCACTGCTCATAGAGGCCCTGGAACGCCGACGACGCACTCCCCGTCCACGTCTCCGCCAGTGCCTGCATGTCCCCGGTCAGCTTCGCCACTCGAGCCTCGAGCTCGGCGGCCTCCGACTGCACCGTCGCCGCCTTCGCATGCACGTCACCCGTCGAAACCTTCAATTCGTAACCCACAACAACCTCCCGCTCAGTCCGAACCACGCCGACACGACAGCAACCACGCCAAACCAGATGCGAAGACGAGGCGGACGAGACACCGAGCCACACCGAAACCCGCCCTGCCGCCCCACCTGCGACGTGAGACCCAAAATACCACCCACTGTGAAGCTCACGTCAAGACCTCACCACAAGAGATGCGGCTTCAACAAACGTTGCCCCACCCGACATCGGGCGGCCGAGACGACACCCCTACGCGGGCACCCCTACGCGGGCAGCCCTACGCGTGGCAGCCGTGGGGAGCACCCCCCTGTGCCGGCTCCGGCGACGGCGGCACGAAGGCACACTCCCGAAACCCGCCGAACCCCACAGGCACACGACCCGAATTCTTGAGAACGCCCAGACGGCGGGAACCGAAGAGGGCCTGCTTCCGGCGCAAGCGCCGCACGCTTCCCAACCGATCCTTGCTCCCGTCATCCGGCTGCTACACATACGGGGCGTGCCCATCCGCCCCGGACCCAAGCCACCCAAGGTCAACGGGAGGGCAAGAGACATGAACCAACCACCGGGCATGGCAACAGCCGTCTCCGCATTGCCGGGGACCCCGACCAGCACCAGCGTTGCCGTCGCCTAACGGGTCGTCGCGTTTCGGCGGGTGAGCCGGTCCATGGTGACAGCGGCCAGCAACACCAGCGCAGTCACCATGTACTGCACCGCTGCGCCCACGCCCAGCAGCCCCAATCCGTTGTAGATGGCGGCGATGACGATGCCACCCAACACGGCGTGCAGCGGCTTGCCCCGCCCACCGAACAGGCTGGTGCCGCCGATCACCGCCGCCGCCACCGCGTACAGGACGTAGGTGCCCCCGTCGATGTTGTTGGAGATCGACCCCAGGCGCGACTCGTAGACGATGCCGGCGACACCTGCGGTCAGTCCGGCCAGAGCGAAGCATGCGGTACGGATGCGGGCCAGCCGCACGCCGGCGCGGCGAGCCGCCTCCGGATTGCCGCCGATGGCGTACACGTAGCGACCGAAGCGCATGCGATTGAGGAGGAACGTCCAGCCGACCAGCACCGCCAGCAGGATGGGCACCACGAACGGCACGCCCCGCAGCACCACCAGGTTGCCGCGGTTGGCGTTGCAGACGAGCAGGAGCACCACACCGGCAGCAGCCACCAAGGCGATCCGCAGCACGGTGAGCCCGAGCGGAGGGGCGGCCAGCCCGCTGGCGCGTCGGCGCGTGTCGCGCCGCAAGGTGAAGAGCGCGAAGAGGACCACCAGCACGGCCAGCATGATCCACCCGGCCACCGGTGAGATGTTGCCGTTCACCACGTCGTTGACGATGTTGTTGGTGATCCGGATGGTGCCGCCGGTGGAGTACTTGGCACTCCCGATCACCTGGATGAGCAGGCCTTCCCCGCCGAGCAGACCGGCCAAGGTGACCACGAACGACGGCAGCCCGAGCCGGGTGACGATGGTGCCCTGCAAGGCGCCGAACAGCGTGGTCCCGGCCAGGGCACCCAGCATCGCCCCCCACCAGGGCCAGCCGAACTGGGGGGTGAGGAGCACGGCGCATACCGCCGCGCCCAGGCCGGCCTGGTACCCGACCGACAGGTCGATCTCACCGAGCAGCAGGGCGAACATCTCGGCCATGCCCAGGAGCATGAACACCGCACCCTGGATGACCAGGTTGACGATGTTCCCGACGGACAGGAACTCCGACTGCTGCACCTGGAAGATGATGACGATGACGATCAGCCCGGCCACCACCGGCAGGGCGCCGCTGTCGCCCGAACGAACCCGGCGGGACCACGCGTGCACGTACTCCCCGAAGGAATCGACCACCAGCTCCGCCGCGCCCATCGCCACGTCGGGGCGGCTGGCGGCCGGCGGGACCTCGGTGGGATCGTCCGGAAGGTCGGCGGCGTCAGGCTTTAGGGGCTGGCTCACTTGGCTCCCTCTCCGGTCGGCGGGCGGTCGGCAGCTGACCCGGCGCCGTTGGGGGCCGCCCTCCGGTCCGGCGTGGCACGCTCCGAGCGACCGATGGTCATGTAGTCGACGACGCTCTGCGTGTCGAAGTCGGACAGCGGCGCTTCGACGACCATGCGCCCCAAGTAGAGGACGGCGACGCGGTCGGCGACGGCGAAGACGTCGTTCAGGTTGTGCGAGATCAGGAGGACAGCCACCCCCCGGTCGGCCAGTCGCCGCACCAGGTCCAGGACCATGCGGGTCTGGGCCACCCCCAAGGCTGCGGTCGGCTCGTCCAGGATGACAAGCTTGGAGTTGGCCATCACCGCCTTCGCCACCGCCACCGACTGCCGCTGGCCACCAGAGAGCGAGGCGACGGGCTGGCGCACCGAGCGCACCGTGGTGACCGACAGATCGGCGAGCGTGGCCCGGGCCCGCTTCTCCATAGTGTCCTCGTCGAGGGCACGGCCCCGGAGCAACTCGTGACCGAGGAACATGTTCTGGACGATGTCCAAGTTGTCGCAGAGAGCGAGGTCCTGGTAGACGGTGGTGATCCCGAGGTCGGCGGCGTCGTCCGGGTTGGCGATGTCCACCACCTGGCCGTTCCACAGGATCTCGCCCTCGTCGGGCCGCCACAGGCCCGAGATGGTCTTGATCGTGACCGACTTGCCGGCGCCGTTGTCCCCGGCCAGGGCGGTGACCATCCCGGCGGGCACGTCGAGGTCGACGTCGGTCAGCGCCTGCACCGCGCCGAAGCGCTTGGTGACACCCCGGAGGCTGAGCAACGGCGTGTCGACGGTCGCCGTGCCACCCCTAGGGTCCCCCGAGGAGCCCGGTGCCGCCGCCGGTGCGGGGCTTGCATCCATATCGGTCCCTCCCTCTGGCCACCGCTCCGGCTCGGGCCGGCACGGTGGGTCCACGGCAACTGTGCCGCACCGGAGGCCGATCGTCCACTACCTGTCTCGACGCAAGCGGCCCGATCGCCGGGTGCCCCCGACCCCGGATGGGGCGGGGGCACCCGGCAGGGCCGGTCGTCACCCACGGTCTGCACGGTTGCTGACCGAGGGACCGGAACTGCCAAGACAGCGGCCGGCTAGGCCTTGATGCCCGCAGCGGTGCAGTCGGCGGCGTAGCTACCGGCACAGAGCTGCGATGCCGGCACGAAGTTGTCCTTGATGACGGTGGCTTCCATGTTGGACGGCGTCACCCACTCCGGCGTCAGCAGGATCGACGGCACCGACGTCTTCGACACGGTGTCCTCGGTTGTGCCGTTCACCAGTGCCGAAGGCGGCTTCTGACCGGCCCGCAGGTAGATCGCCAGGGCCGCGGCGGCCTGTGCCTCCAGGTAGATGGGCTTGTACACCGTGCCGCACTGGTACCCCGACAGCACGTTCTGCAGACCGACAAGGGTGGCGTCCTGCCCGGTGGTCGGGAAGGTCTTCGGCTTGATGCCCCGGGTCTGCAGGTACTGGATGATCGGCGCCCCGGTCTCGTCGTTCGGGATGACCGCCGAGTTGATGTTCGGGTGAGCCGTGTACGCCTGCTGGAACTCGGTGAGCGCGGTGGGCGGGTCCCAGGTGTCCGCGGTGTTGACCACGTCGGTGTACTTGCCGGAGCTGAAGTACGGCTTCAGCACCGCCATGTAGCCCTGGGCGAACAGCGTGGCGTTGTTGTCGGTGGCTGCCCCGTGCATCACGACCACGTTCGGGTGAGCCACCTTCCAGCTGTTGACGCAGCCGACGAAGCCCTGGCCGATCAGCGTCCCCACTGTGACGTTGTTGAAGCTCACGTAGTACCCGCGGCTGCCGCCGAGCGTCAGACGGTCGTAGTCGATCACGGCCACCCCGTGGGCCTTGGCATAGGTCTCGATCTGGGCGCCCACACCGGAGTCCAGCGGGTCCATGATGAGCACCGTGGCACCCTTGGTGATGTCGGACTGGGCGTCGGTCAGTTCGGTGGCGTCACTGCCCTGGGCGTTCTGGATCACGTACTGCGACGCGGTCAGGCCTGCCGACTGGAACGCCTTCTGCAGGAACGGGGCGTCGAACTCGGTGTAGCGGGCCGAGCTGACCGTGTCCGGCAGGATGGCGGCCACCATGCCCTTGCCCTTGCTCACCAGGGACTTGAGCGACGCCATGGTGCTGAAGTCCCGGTTGAACGACGTCGCCGATATGGCCGGCGCAGCGCTGGACGACGAGGACGACGCCCCCGACGACGACGAGCTGCTCGTCGAGCTGCTCGTCGAACTGCAGGCAGCCAAGGTCAGCGCTGCCACCGAGGTGGCTGCCACCACGGACCACCGCCTGACACCAGTTCTGCCACGCGCCAACGACACGCGGTTCGGATCATCCATCATCGTTCCCCTCTCGTCCTCCCACCGGCACGGCGGGACTGCATCGGCCACCGTCGTGCTCCAACACCGGATCGCGAACGACACCCGTTGCACCTGACGATCGCAACCTACTGGCGGCAGGTTCGAACGCACAGAGGCACATGGCCCTTGTCCGGAAGCCCGATCGCACCGGTGATCGACGAACCTACACCGATGGTTGCCATGGCGA
>JAJZLP010000177.1:0-2057 GCA_021803325.1 Actinomycetes bacterium | reverse complement strand
TGCGGTCGCTCCAGCATCAGCATGTGGCCGGCACGTGGCAGCTCGACGAGCCGAGCGTCAGGCAGAGCGGCTTGCAGGCGCTGCGCGTGACGAGGCGGCGTCAACCGGTCGTGGCTGCCGACGACCACCAAGGCAGGCAGATCGACGTGGCCCAGCCGCTGCGACACATCGAAGGCAGCCACGGGACCGATGAGGCCGGCCAGCGTGCGCAACGGGGTGCCGGCACCGAGCTCCTCGGCGATCGCCACCTGAACGGGGTCCGCTTCGGGCCCGAAGTTGGCGCGTGCCGCCCACCACCGGATGTCAGCCGAGGGCGCTGTGGACAAGCCGATCCGGTCCGCAGCCCGCAGCCCGCCGGAGAGGGTCCGAGACAGCATCAGGGCCGTGCGGGCACCGATCATGTCCACCACCGGGCCAGCCGAGGTGGCAACCAGCGCGAGGGCCCCGATCCGGGCCGCAGTCCACTCCGGCGGTGCGTCGGCAACCAGTTCGAGCGCCACCATGCCGCCCATGGAATGCCCCACAAGGAGCGCCCCGGTGAGGTCGAGAGCGTGGAGCACCTGCCGCACATCGCCTGCCAGACAGCCGATCCCGCCGGTGAAGCCGTCGGCTCCGACGGTCGACCGCCCATGGCCACGAAAGTCGACTGCCACCACGCGGTACCGGTCACCGAGGTCAGCGAGCTGCCGGCTCCAGACGTCGGCAGCAAGGGTGATCCCATGCAGCAGCACGATGGGCGGTCCGTCGCCGCGTTCCACCGCATGAGCCACACCACCGTCGTCGAGCTCGACCCAGCGATGGACGATGTCGTCGGGCATGACAAGCCCGGCTGCGCGTCGGTCGGCCTCGGATGCAGCCCGCACGCCGCGGACAACAGCCCGGTGCTCCACGGTCCACAGGGCACCGACCGCTCCGGCCAGGCCGCTTGCGGCACCGGCGGCCAGCGCAGCCCGGCGTATCGACGGAGCAGCGGAAGTCCCCGACACGCCCACCCGCGGTCGACGCACCCGTTTCCGCCCAGCGGCGACCGGTGGCCCGGCGATCGTGCGTCGCTTCATTCCGGGGCTCCTTCCCCAACTCCCGCGTCAGGTGCCGGACCGCCCACACCACCACCCACCGGCACACCACCACCCACCGGCGCGCGCCCAACCACGATGCGCGGCACCCGCGGCCCGATACCGCACAGCACCTCGTAGGCGATGGTGCCGAGCGCCTGCGCCCAGTCCGAAGCACTTCGTGCCGTCGACCCCTGGCGCCCGATCAAGACAACCTCGTCCCCCACTGCCACGTCGTCATCCGGTCCACAGTCGACGACGAGCTGGTCCATGGTGACCACCCCCGCCAACGGACGCGGCCGACCACCAACCAGCACCGAGCCACCCGTGGCGAACAATCGCCGCTGGACGCCGTCCGCGTAGCCGACCGGGACCACCGCGACCGTCGAATCCGTGGGCAGCGGTCGGGCCCGGCCGTACGACGGACGGGAGCCGGCCGGGAGCCGGCGCACCCGGGTGACCCGGGCCCGCCACGACAACGCCGGCCGCAACCCCAGCGCCGCGGTACGGGCGTCGAGGTCGCCCCCGGGAGCCACGCCGTACAAGGCGATGCCGCAACGGACCATGTCGTAGCGGGACGCCGGGTACGCCATCACCCCGGCGGAGTTGGCGGCATGACGCATGGGAACGGCCACGCCCCGTCGGCGAAGATCGTCGGCGACGGCGTCGAACCGGGACAGCTGCTCGGCGGTGAACGCCCGGGCTTCGATGCCCGCGTCGTCAGCCACGGCCAGGTGCGTCCACAGCGCCCCCAACGCCAGCTCGGGAGCGCCTACCACCGCTGCCGCCAACCCCGGAACGTCATCGGGATCCGCGCCGACCCGGTGCATGCCGGTATCCACCTTCACGTGCACCGCCCACGGAGTGCCGGAGCCGCCGGCAACACCCGAACCGCCGGCACCCGAACCGCCAACCGGAGAACCGGCAGCGACACGAGCAGCGGCAACGCCGGTCGCCGTGTCCACGGTGGGGGTGAGACCCCGCGCCCGCGCTTCGGCCATG
>JAJZLP010000263.1:6993-10770 GCA_021803325.1 Actinomycetes bacterium | reverse complement strand
ACCCCTCAGCAGCGCCTGCACAGCATCGGGACGATGCCTGCTCCTGGCTGCCCGCTCGCCGGCCGCCGCCGCGCCGCCGGGACCGGCGCAGCTGCAGGTGCTGGTCAACGGCTGAGAGCCGGCGGACGATCGGACCCGCGGGGACTGCTCCGGCGCGGGCACGCCGGGCCGTGGTCCGACAACTTGTACGTCCGGACGTTTCCGGCGGTCTCCGGCTACGTCCTGCGGCGAGTGGCCGACAAGCTCTCAGCGCTGGTCGTGGTCGCCGCCGTGTTCACCGTGGCGGGGGAGCGGCGGGCTGAGGATCCCCAGCGAAAGTGGGCACCGATGGCGCCTCCGGCGTCCCGGGATGAGGCAACCTGAAGGGTGAAGGTCAGACAGGCTGCAGGACGTCTACGGCTGCGGGGGCTGACCGGGGCAGAGGGCGAGTGGACGTTGCACGTCATCTGCCACAACCTCCGCAAGTTGGCGGCAGCGTCCACCCCGGCACCCCTCGGAGCCGCATGAAGACCCTCACGGCCCTCGCGGGCCGATGTCAGGCCCCGACTTCGAAGCACAGGGATTGGGAGCCAGCATGCAATGTGCACACACCCGACCGACGCACCGCGCACTGGTGACCGGAACGGTCACGCCATTGGCGGATATGGACCCACGCTCCTGGGCCGTCACACACTGCCCGGCGGCCACCGGCACCCGGGCCGCTTGGCTGAGGGGCAGACGGGCGGGACCTCCCGGTGCTCGTGTCAGGGCTGCAGCGCACGGTCGGGGTACAACCATGACGGGGTGCTCGCCGGCAATTCGAGCAGCTGGGTGACGCGGTGGACGTCGGAAAGGTTGACGGGGGTGGCGGTGGTGGTGTCGACGCCGCTGTCGACGAGCCAGATGCCGTGGCCAATCCCGAACTGCAGCGTGCGCACCACCACGTCGGGACCGCTCGCGCGCGCTGCTGTGATGGTGGCGCTGGCTCGCCAGAGCGTGGCTGCATCGGCGGCCGCCATCGGCTGGCGCGGCTCGCTCGGCTTGACGGGGTCCACCTTGCGGATCGCTTGAAAGAGGAGCTCCCACAGGTCCTTCTCGGTCTGGTCAGTGCACAGGCCCCGGAAGTCGAGCAGCCCGTCGACGCCTGCGGTCTCCTGCAGCACGATGGGGGGCTTGGTTCCCACATACCACCTGGCTTGCAGGTCCACGACGTCGCCGGTGCGGGCCAGGACGTCGGCCACCACCCCCGGTCGGCTCCGCAGCGCGACAAGGATGGCGAGCTCGCCGCTCAAGGTCACCGGTGCTCCGCTGGGGAGCCAGGTCGCTGCCAGCTCGTCGGGCGCGAGCGCGTCGCCAGGCGCAGCCGTCGGCGGGCCGAGCCGGAGCTCGCCGGTGGCCGCCAGGCGTTGCCATGCGGCGTCAGGATCGCCGGCAGGGCTGGCCGGAAGGGTGGTGGGCAGTTTCAGGCGCAGCAGCCCCTCCGACGGCGAGCAGGCCAGCAGGTCCACGTCCGATGCCGGATAGCTGGCCATCTCCAAGGCGTGCTCCGTGTACAGCCTGGTCAGCGTCCAGCGGGCCGATTTCGGGGCTGGCCGTGGCTGGATCTCGACCGGCCGTGACTTGTGCCATCTCATCGGCCGAAATTAGCTCGGGCCCGGCTGGTCAGGCCTCGGTCGCTTCGGCGTCGGGCACACCGACGCGGATCGAGCGCACCGGCCCCTCCACCAGCCTCATCGATGCCGACGGCCGCCGGTCCTGCTCAGTACTGGGGTCCACGGTCTGCCGCGACGGTGCGCAAGGAGATTCCCGGCGTCGCCGGCCGTGTGGGACCAGCGTCGGCCCGCCAGATCACGACACCGCCGTGGCACGCAGGCGGACCAGCACCGCCGTCGATCCCGATGCTCTCGCCTGCCGTTCGGCCGCTTCGGCCGCTTCGGCTGCTTCGGCCGCCATGGCGGCACCACTGTGCCGGGACAGGACGCTGGAGAGCCCGGCCAGCACCCATGGGCCGGGATGAGACGGCAGTGGTGTTCGCAGCGTCGTGCGAACGGCGTGCCGGAACCAGCGCTCTGCCTCGTCGAGGCGTCCGAGGACCCGGTTGAGCACGCCGAGGTAGTAGGACACCGGGGCAAGGGCCATCACACCTGGGACCGTGGCGCGCTGCCCCGCGAACGGCTGCAGGACGCGGTGCAGCTCGATGGCGGCCGGAACGTCGTCGATCGCGTCGGCCACGTCGACCAGCAACCCCACGTTGCAGAACCAGACCTGATCGAGCGGGAGCCGGCGGCACCCGTCGGTCGCCAGCGTCCGCAGGATCCGGCGGGCATCGTCGAGGTCTCCGAGCCAGCAGGAGATCACGGCCTCCAGTGGCTGCCAGGTCGGCTGGCTGGGTCGGCCGGGCGAGCGCTCTCGCAGGACATGGCGCATGGCCCGGAGCTCGGCCAGGTCGCGGCGGTTGTAGTGGACGACGGCCATCTGGAGGAGGTGTGCCGTCCACGAGAATCCATGGTCGCCCAGGCGTTGCCCGGCGCGCAGCGTGGCGGACGACGACGCGAGCGCGCCGATCCAGTCGTCGTCCACCAGCGTCAGCATCGTCCTCGCCACCGCGACGCGGTGCGACAGCATGGGATGGGAGCCGACCAGGGCGGCGGCCTGGTCGACCTGCGCCCGGGCGGTGTCGACCTCGTCGCGTTGCACCAGGCACTCGGCCCGGTGCTGGTGGACGAAGCCAGCCAGCCGGTCGTCGGCCAGAGCGGCGGTGACTACCGCCAGCCTGTCGACCACGGCCTGGCGCGCGGCTAGGTCCTCGGGATGGAACAGGACGGTCGACCGGCACAGCAGCACTTCCGCCAGGCATCGGGGGTCGCCTGCCTCCCCGGCCAGGTGCAGTGCCCCCAGGCTCATCCGGCGGGCGTCGTTCAGGTCCCCGAGCGCGGCACGGACCTGGGCCCGGTGACCGAGCAACCGGGCCCGTACGCTGCCGTCGGCGCCCGAGGCGCGCCAAGCCTCGTCGAGGAGATCGGCCAGGTCGGCGACACGCCGGTCCGCAAAGGGGAGGCTGCCGGCGAAGGTACCGGAGACCAGGGCGACAGCAGCGTTGGACAGAAGGGCGCCGTCCCCCCGGTGGCGAGCCAGGTCGGCAAGGTCGATGAACGTCTGCCACGCCTCGTCGCCCCGACCGGCCTGCCACAGAGCGGCTCCCAGCTCCAGGCGGATGGCCGCCCGCTCGCGGTGCCCGATCGAGCCGACACCGTCGGCGGCACGCAAGGCGCTGGTCAGCCAGGCGACGGCACCGTCGGTATCGTGCTCGGCTGCGGCACGGCGGGCGGCGGCTACCAGCCATGGGACGTGATGCCGGGGCACCGGCCCGGCGGCCGCGGCGCAGGCTGCATGGGCGGCCAGCGCCGCGACATCCGGCTGGTCGTGCTCAGCGCCGCCCGCCCCAAGGATCTCCGCGCAGCAGCGGTGCAGCGAGGCCCGGGTGAACGCGTCGAGCGACGCGTACACGGCCAGTCGCGCCGCCTCGTCGGCGAATCGCCACCGCGGAGGCGCTCCGCCATCGGCGACGAGCAACCCGCCGGCCGCTGCATCGCCGACAGCCACGGCGGCGCTGGCCAGCTCCGCCGGGCTGGTGCCACTGCCGGTGCTCGTGCTGCTGGTACCCCTACCGAAGAGCGACTCGGTGACGGTGCCGTCCACACGGTGCTCGCTGAGCCCGACAACGTCGGCAAGCTCGGCCACCGAAACCGGGCCACCCCACACCGCGGCGGCAGCCACCCACGGCCGCATCGCCTCGGG
>JAJZLP010000263.1:0-6893 GCA_021803325.1 Actinomycetes bacterium | reverse complement strand
CATCGGCGTGGTCGGCAAGCCTGGGATCGGCGTGGGCAGCCGGTGTGGCATCGGCGTGGGCAGCTGGCGTGGCATCGGTAGTGCCGTTGGCCGCAGGGCGACGGGCGCTGACGACGCGTCGTGGCGCCGGTCGGTCGCCGCGCCAGTCGAGGGCTACATCCTGTCGGAGGATGGCCTGTTCCAGTTCCAGCAGCCGGCGGCCCGGCTCGACGCCGCACTCCCGACGGAGGTGGCGGCGGATGCCGTCGGCATGACGCAAGGCGGCAGCCTGCTGGCCGCTGCGGTACAGCGCCAGCATCAAGAGGGCGCACAGTCCCTCGTCCTCGGGGCTGCCCTCTACCAGCGACTCGAGGTCGCCGACGGCGGCGCGATGCTGCCCGAGGGCGAGCAGGCGCTCGGCGCGGTCCGCCTGGGCCGAACGCAGCATCGCCGCCAGGCGCACGGCCTCGGGTCGGATGGCGGGCAGGTCGCACACCCCTTGGTACGGATCGCCTCGCGTCAGGGCAAGGGCGCCATCGAGGAGCTCGAGGGCGGCTGCGTGGTCTGATGCCTGCCGTGCGGCGCGGCAGCACGCGTCGAATCGACCGGCGTCGGTCTCCGCGGGGTCGAGCTCGAATGCATAGCCCCCCGGGACCGTGGTGATCCGCTCCAACCCGACCCCGGCGTCGCGCAGGGCCCGGCGGACGTTGGCCACGTGGACCCGGATGCAGGCGACAGGGTCGTTCGGCTCGCTTCCCCCGTAGATCTCCGTTGCCAGGCGATCGCCGGGCATGGGCCGGCCGCGGGCGGCCACGAGCACCGCCAGCAACGACCGTGGCCGATCACCGCCGACGTGGACCGCCTGGCCTCCCACCTCGACCCGGAGCGGACCGAGCACGCCGACGGCCAGTTGTCGTCCACCCGATACGTCGGTGACCGGTTGATCGCCCATTGCTCCCACCGTTGCTCGTCGTATCACCAAGACATTTGGTGCCGTAATGCTCCGCGTGGTGCGCGACGGCGTGACCGCAATGATAGGGATCCCGAGAGCGGCCTTCGACCCGGCCGCACGTGCACAGGCCAACGTGACCTGGTTGTCTTGACGGTGCCGGGCTGGCGTGCACCCTGGTCGCGCCCTCGCGGGGCGGGTCCTTCGCTCGTTGTCTCCCTGGCAGCCGTGTGTCGTGCGTGTCAGCCGCCGCTGGCGGGCGCCACGGCGCTCCAGCGACGAGCTGCATCGCGGTCGTGCGCAGCGAGGACAGCCGTGCAGCCTGGTTCGGCCAGCCAGCCAGGCGCTGCACGGCAAGGACCCGACCCAGTCCGAAGCCGTCATGTCGACGGAGGCGTTCGCGGCCCAGATCGGGCGCAGTCGTTGTGATGTGCAGCCACCATCGTTGGTTGTCGATCTCGAGCTCACCGACGTCTTGGCCCGAGCTATCGTGGTGCAACGCCGGATCCACGCTGTTCGACCGTGTCAATCCGAACGCTGTTCGTGTGAACAAGCGCAAGACGGCAGCGACCACGGCGCCCCCAGCCTGCTCCTCGCCCGAGGCGATCCCTGCCGGGTTGCTGCTCGATCACGTAGCGTTCCTGCTCCGATGGGTCGAGCACGAACGCCGATCGACGAACGGCGTTCGTGCTCCCAACGGCTCCCGCATCAGCTCCCGCCACCGTTCTGCGCATGGTAAGCAACGCGAGCTAAGGCACCGTTCAGAACGCATGCAGGATCGGTTAACGATGGATCGTCGCGACCGGCCGTGACGGGCGCCTGGTCACCGTTGGCTCGTGGCTTCCGGGATGTGGCTTCCGGGGTGTGGCTTCCGGGGTGTGGCTTCCGGGATGTGGCTTCCGGGATGTGGCTTCCGGGATGTGGCTTCCGGGATGTGGCTTCCGGGATGTGGCTTCCGGGGTGTGGCATCCGGCTTGGAGCCCGTGGCAGCCGATAGCGTCGGGCGGATGCCGGTGCGCGCCGCTGTCTACGACCTGGGGAGCAGCTCGTTCCAGCTGCTGGTGTGCGACGTGGCTGACGACGGCTCGTTGGAGCCGGTGGCACGCAGCCGCGCCGCGCTCGAGCTGGGGGCTGCTGTGGGGGCGACCGGCGTGGTCCCGCCCGAGCGCGTGGCCGCAGCGCGGCGGGCGGCGCGGCGCCTGGCCGTCCGGCTCCATTCGTTGATGCCGGACACCACCGTGGCAATTGCCACTGCCGCGCTGCGTGATGCAGTGAACGGCGTGGCGGTGGCGGCCGAGCTTTCGGACGTGATCGGTGTGCCGGTCCAGCTGGTCGACGGTGCCGAGGAGGCGCGGCTCTGCTTCGTCGGCCAGCTCGCCGCGGTGTGGACCCCGCCCGAGCCGGCGGTCGGTGTCGACCTCGGTGGGGGCAGCATGGAAATGGCCGTCGGCCACCGGCATCGCCTGCTGGCAGCGGCGAGCGTGCCGGTCGGCGCCACCCGGTTGCTGGGGGAGCTCGGTGAGCCCGATCGGCTCGGCGACAAGGGCCGGGCGCAGGTGGCGGAGCGGGTGCGGCACTCGACCGGAGGGTGGCCTGCGGACATCGAACGGCTGGGGGCAGACCGTGCTCGTCTGGTGGCCAGCGGCGGGACGGTGCGAGCGCTCGCTCGGCTGGCCACCGCCCGGGCCCATCCCGGTGGCGCGGCGCGGGCGTCGGTGAACCAGGTGGAGCTGCCGGCAGGACAGGTACACGAGCTCGCCGGCACGCTGGTGGGGATGGGTCTGGCGGCCCGCCTGGCGTTGCCTGGCATGCCGGCCCGGCGGGCCCGGTCGATCGCCTACGGCGCCGCAGCGCTCTCCGCCCTGGTCGACGTGCTTGGCACGGACCGGGTCGTGGTGAGCGAGTGGGGACTGCGAGAGGGAGCGATCCTCGACGCTCTGCAGCGGGTCGACGTTGCGTTGGGCGCAGGGGCCTGACGGGGCGAGGTGCCTGCATCGTACGGACCTTCGCGGAAAGGGTGGCCGGCGGCTGCCCTTGTGAACACGTCGAACGCACCGGCGCTGTACCGGGTTGACCGGCGCTGTTCCGAACGCACCGGCGCTGTACCGGGCTGACCGGCGCTGTACCGGGTTGACCGGCGCTGTTCCGAACGCACCGGCGCTGTACCGGGCTGACCGGCGCTGTACCGGGGCCGAGCGCCCGGTGGCGGCCCGTGAAGCTGGCCGCCACCGGTGGGCTCGTACCGTTGGGGCTGCTACTTCTTGCCCAGGATCCGGTTCATCTTGGTGCCACATGCCGGGCACGAGCCCTGGGCAGCCCGCCGACCGTTCGCCAGCTCGACCTCCTGCCCGTCGAACTGCTGCTTCTCGCGGCACTTCACGCAGTACCCATCGTACGACGTCACGTCGCTCCTCCTCCTCGATGTCCCACCCACGCCGGGACCGCTAGACGGTAGCGCCGGCTCCGGGTCGAGGGGCGGATGGTGCCGGCCCGGGGTGGGTGCTTGCAACGCCCTCGACCGGGTCCTTTGCAGCACCATCGACCGAGTCTTCTGCTGCGCTCGCTGCGGCCGGTGCGCTCCGCGTCAACGCTGCCCGGGCCTGCTCGAGCAGGTGGTGCATCTCGTCGGGTGGCAGGGGAGGGCTGAAGAAGAAGCCCTGGCCGGCGCCGCAGCCGCGCTGGACGAGGATGCGGTGTTGCTGGTGGGTCTCCACTCCCTCCGCCACGCATTCGACGCCAAGCTCATTGGCCAGCGACACGATGGCTGACACGAGGGCGGCCGACTCGTCGTGCGGGCCGAGAACCTGGACGAACGACTCGTGGATCTTGAGGGTGGAGACCGGAAAGCTCCCGATGCGGTTGAGCGCCGAGTGGCCAGCTCCGAAGTCGTCGATCGAGAAGCGGACGCCGAGCCGGCGCAGCCGCTCGACGTTGTGCTCGACGGTTCCCGCTGCATCGAGGACGACGCGCTCGGTCACTTCGAGCTCCAGCTGCTCTGGGGGAAGCCCGGTGTCGACCAGCGTTCGGGTGGCGGTCTCGATGAAGCGGTCGCTGGCGAGGTCTCGGGTGGACACGTTGACCGACAGCCGCAGGCCGGGCTGGTCCCAGGTGCGGACCTGGCGGCACGCCTCGGTCATCACCCAGCAGTCGATGGCCACGATCAGCTCGGACTCCTCCGCCATCGGCACGAACGTCGACGGCTCCACCACCCCGCGGCCGGGATGGTTCCAGCGGGCCAGTGCCTCCACCCCGATGACGTCGCCGGTCCCGAGATCGACGTAGGGCTGGTAGACGAGGAACAGCTCGCCGCGTTCGACGGCGTGCTCCAGGTCGGCCTGGAGCTGCGCGTCCGGCTGCTGGTCGTCGCCCTGGTCGGGTCGGAACACCTGGAACGTGTTGCGGCCCAGGCTCTTGGAGCGGTACATCGCGGCGTCCGAGGCGCTCAGGAGCTGGTCGAAGCTGTCGCCGTGCTCGGGTGCGACGGCGACGCCGATGGAGGCCGACGCGTGCAGCTCGCGTCCGGCGATCTGGTAGGGGGCGTGCAGGACCTCGATGGTCCGCCGGGCCAGGTGCTCCACGACGTCGGGACCACCGAGGTTCGGCAGCAGGACGGCGAATTCGTCGCCGCCCAGACGGGCCACGGTGTCCTGGCTCCTGACGGTCTGGGACAGGCGACGGGCCACCTCGACGATCAGCTCGTCGCCAGCTGCATGCCCGAGCGTGTCGTTCACGTGCTTGAACCTGTCGAGGTCGACGAAGAACACACACAGGGGCTCGCCCGTTCGCCGGGCCCGCAGGAGCTCCTGGTTGACGCGGTCCTCGAGCAGGCGTCGGTTCGGCAGACCGGTCAGCGCGTCGTGCCACGCCAGGTGGCTCACCTGCTCGAGCAGCCGGGTCTTCGTCATCGCCGTGACCGCGTGCCCGGCGAGGCCCCCGAGCCGCTCGTGGAGGTCGCTGTCCTCGGCCATGTCCGTCCGGCTCTGGTCGGAGATCTCGGCCGTCACCAGCCCGAGCAGCTCGGCGCCCGACACCAGAGGGGCGATGGCAGCCGACTGGGTGCCGGTCCCGTCAAAGAGGCCGCCAAGCCGGCTGTCGGCCTCGACACGGTGCACCACGAGCACGCCGGGCCCGTGCACCAAGCGGACGACGGTCTGCAGCTCGATGGGGTGCATGGCCGGCACGTCGGCCCGCGTGCCCGGCGGGGACCAGCGTGCGGCGTGCACGAGGCCGCCGGCATTGGCATCCCACAGCCAGACCGACGAGCGTTGCACGCCTACGGCGGCGGGCACGGCCGCGGCGAGCGTGCGGGCGACGTCGTCGGGCGTGGCCGCTTGGGCCAGCGCCCGCGAGAAGTCGAGGAGGGCGCGGGCGGTGGCGTTCGAGCGGCGGACCTCCTCGAGGGAGGTCACGACGTCGAGAGCAGTGGCGGCGTAGTCGGCGTACAGGGCCAGCTTCCGTCGTTCGTCGGCGAAGAAGCGCACGCCTTCGGGGAAGACGGCGGCAAGGCGGCCATATGCCCGCCGACGCGACGTGATGTCGACGATCAGGCGGGAACCGCCCCGGTCGTCGGGGTCGGTGCCCAGGAGCTCCCCCGACAGCGCGGCCGCCTCGACGTCGCTGAAGCCGTGGTGGTGGAGGCGCGGGGGGCCGCCGGCAGACGTCCGGACCACCAGGAGGTACCGGGGGGCGTTGACCGCGTGGGCGGCTCGCACCGTGATGCGGGACAGAACGGCGTCGATGTCGTCCGCCGCGAGCAGGTCGGCGGCGGTCGAGTACACCGCCTCGAGCTGCCCCGTGAGCTCGTCCACCTGCTGCCGCAGCTCCTCGGCGCGCAGGTGGTCGTCCATGTCGATCTCGGCCCTGGCCTCGACCACATCGGCGTCGTGCCACGCCGTGGTGTAGAGGCTGGCGCGTTCGTCGACGAACGTCGACCACTGACGTTGCTCCCATGCCACGCTGTAGAGACAGAAGCGGCCGCCGGTCGCCTGGCACTCGGACTCGGCCACCTCCGCGGGGACCAGGCCGAACAGGGCAGGCACCTGTGACAGCAGGCCCCGGGTGAGGTCGCAGAGGCATTGCTCGCGGCGGAAGCCCGCCCGGGTCCGCGCCCGGACAACCGCATGGGCGTCGCCGACCTCGAGTGGCTCCATCGTGGTGACAGTGGAGAATTTTGCGAGAGCGGCCGCCACGTTTCGCAGCAGCTCGCCCGGTGAACCGAGCGAGCGAAGGAGGTTGGCGACCTTCGTTCCGTCGTGCTGGCGCAGCATCTCCTCGCCGACCTTGCGGCCGACGACCGGATCGGCAGTGACCGTGGCGGCCGCATGGAAGAGCCGCACCGCCTCGTCGTGCGTGCTCCAGCTGGTCGCATCCTCGAGGGCTGCCGCCGTCCGGCGCTCGCCCGCCAGCGAGAGCACGCGGGCAACGCCTTCGTCCCCGCAGCGCCGACGGACATGGCGCACCAGCACGCTGGTCACCGCGCCGGACACGTCCTGTCGAGTCTCGCCACCTCCGGTCGCTGGGTCCGTGCCCATCGTCATGGTGTGTCGAACCTTCCGGCCCGCTGATGCGTACCGACCAGTCTACCTGTGCAGCGTGGTGATCGTTGACGATGCAAACAGCAGCGATGCACGACAGCCCCCGCCCGGCACCGTGGCACAGCACCGGGCGGGCGGGGTGCCTGGTCGCTCCGCCCAGTGCCGTGACTATCGGCGGGTCGGCTCGCTGCCTTGAGCAGCGCATCCTCTGGCCGCCAGTCCCGGGTAGCACGTGTCGCAGTTCGGTTTCCGGCTGCTGGCAGCACCGCGCCCGTTGGAGGCTGCAGGAGCGGCCCGGCGTTGGCGCTGGGCCCAAGATTGGAGTTGGGGCGGGGGCCAGGGGTCAGGGGGCAGGTGTCTGCGGCCAGGGGTATGGGCGCAGGTGCCTGGGGGCAGGAACGGGGGCCAGGGGTCAGGGGGCAGGTGTCTGC
>JAJZLP010000342.1 GCA_021803325.1 Actinomycetes bacterium | reverse complement strand
TGCTGGACCGGGCCGGCATCACCGGCGACGACGGACCGAGCCACCAC
Organism: Actinomycetes bacterium; assembly: GCA_021803325.1. Taxonomy (GTDB): domain Bacteria; phylum Actinomycetota; class Acidimicrobiia; order Acidimicrobiales; family UBA8190; genus JAJZYI01. The sequence continues at coordinate 10,763 of JAJZLP010000342.1, read as the reverse complement.
GGTGTCCTCGACATGGCGCTGGCCCTCGGCATCCCGGGCATGACCGTGTTCGCCCCGTCCTCGGCCGAGGAGGTTCCGGTCATGCTCCACCAGGCGCTGTCGCTGCCCGGTCCGTCGGCCATTCGCTTCCCGAAGACGCCTGCCCCCCAGGCAGATGCCGTCGGCCACGAGATGCGGGCCCGCACCGTGCGCCGCGGCGACGGCTCGGTGTGCCTGCTGGCCGTGGGCAAGCTGGTGCAGGCTGCCGTGGACGCCGCCGAGGAGCTCGCAGCTCAAGGTGTCGACGCGACGGTGTGGGACGTCCGGGTCGTCTCGCCACCTGACCCCGCCATGCTCGCCGACGCGGCACGCCACGCACTCGTCGTGACCGTCGAAGACGGGTTGCGCGTGGGCGGGGCCGGCAGCCACCTGGTGGCAGCCATGGCCGAGCTCGACGACCTCACCGGGCCGGTGCCGCCCGTGCGCCTGCTCGGCGTGCCACGCCGCTACCTGGCCCAGGGAAAACCCGACCGCATCCTGGCCGATCTCGGCCTCGACGGCACCGGCATCGCCGCGGCCGTCGTGCGAGCGCGGGCCGTCGAGCAGGAGCGCGCCGGCTCGCGCTGACCCGGTGTCACCCGTACGGCCGCCACGCCAACGTCACCGCCGGCACCGCCGGCACCGACATCCCGGCCGGCTCGCGCCGACCCGGTCGGCCCCCAAGGTCCCGCTCCCCGGCCCCACCGGTAAAGCCAGCCGGGAGTCGGCCGCGGAGCGTGCGGTCTGGTGGCTGGCGCCGCACAGCGTGTGCGGCTGGTGGGCTACCCTCACCATTCGATGACGCCAGCGCTGGCGACGGCGATCTACGTGGCATACGGCGTGGACACCCTGGACCTGACGTGGATCTGCGATGACGACTGCGTCGTCGTGGTTCACAACGACCGTCGACTCGCCCCGGCTGCGTGTCGGCACGCGCAGGTGACGCACGTGCACGCGGACAGCAACGTCGGCTTCGGTCGCGCGGTGATGCTCGCCCTCGACTCCGTATCGACGCCACGTTCCGTCATCTGCAATCCCGACACCGTGCTCCAGCGAACACACTGGGACCTGTTGCGCGCGGGAGGGCCCCTGGAACTGGCCACCGTGCCCCTGGTGGAGCCGTCCGGCCGGCCCACCGTCGTGAGCAGCAGCTACCCCACACCGCTGTCCTTGATCCTCACCGCGCTCAGGGCGGGGCGGATCGCTCCCCGCGGCACGCGGCGTCGGGCCGTGGCGGAAGCTGCGCTCCGCTTGGCACCAGCCGATGTCGAGGCTGCGAGAGCGTCCGGCACCAGCGCTCGCTTCCCGCTGCACGAGCGATGGCTGTCAGGCGCCGTTCTGTCCGTGGACACCGAACTGCTCCGGCGGACCGGTCTGGACCCGGGCTACTTCCTCTACTTCGAGGATCTCGACCTCTGCCGCCGGATCGCCCGCTCGCACCCCGAGGCTGTCGGTGTCGTCCACCTGGTTGCGCCCGGGATCCACCTCGTCGGCGGTTCGGCGCGGACCTGGCGCGATCGACGGCTGGTGTCGGCCGCTCGCCTCATCTCCGCCACCCGCTACGCCCGTACCCAGCAGGGGCCAGGGTGGTCGGCGGCCGCCATCGTTCTCGCCGGCGCGTCTCGGTTCCCCCGGTCATGCTCGACATCGGCGGCGGGCTCAACCGGCTGACGGACGAAGGAGGGAGCGAACCACGGCGACCCACCGCTGCGGGACGTAGAGCCGCTCCACGTGTTCCTTTCCCTGTGCGCCGAGCCTGATGGCAGCGACAGGCTCACGCAACAGGCGCAGGACCTCGTCGGCAAAGGCTCGGTCCGAAGAGGCGACGGCAGCGGGAAATTCGGGATCGAGCCCGTCGGCAACCGTCGGCGTCAGCACCATCGGCAAGCCGTGCGCCGCAGCTTGCAGCGCCTTGATCTGGATCCCGGTAGCGACCGGGAGCGGGGCGACAGCGACGGTGCTGCGCGACGCCAGTTCGGCGAACGAGGAGAACCCCTCGAGCAGCGTCGCTCCGAGGCTCCGAACCAGGGAGCGGACCTCGCTCCCGGGCCGACGACCGGCGACGCACAGCGTCGTCCCAGGGCGCTGGCGGAGGACCTCGGGCCAGATCGACCCGGCCAGTGCCCGAAGACCAGCGATGTTCGGCGGATAGTCGAGGGTGCCGGTAAAAAGCACGTCCCACGCCACCGGTTCCGGTGACGTGGGCCAGGCTGTGGGTGTGGGTGGCGAGTCGCAGGCGGCCCGCTGGTCGCCCGACCCTACGGTCACCGGAAGCCATGCGACGCCGAGGCGGACCGCTTCGCCATATCCGGCAACGACGACCGGAAGGGAACCGGCGACAACACGGCGCTCCACCCTGGCCATGGCGGCAGCAAGCACGCCCCATCCGACGCGTGCGAACGCCCGGTGGTCGATGGCTCGACGCTGGCGGTAGCTGGCGCTGAGCTCATCGACGAGATCGACGACGGCAGGCACGCCTGCGGGGACCACCGTGGGTTCGAACGCCCGCAGGGTCACGAACACCATGCCGGTCGGCGAGCAGGCTGCCAGCTGTCGCCGCAGCGCAGCAGACGACCAGGCCACCGTCTCGACGGCCACGGTTCCCCTCAGGATGCTCGGCACCTTCTGCAGCCCACGGGGCGCGACGTTGCCGTCGCCCAGCAACGAGACCTCCACGGCCTGGTACCCGGCCAGCTCGAGCAATTCCCGCCACTGCGCCACGCGTACCGTCGCTCCACCCGGCCGGCGCGCTACATGGACAATGACGACCACGGGCCGCTGGGTCAACTCCCGTCCCCAGACCGGCTGCGGCCCACAACGCGTGACACCGCGCACACCGCGGCAGGTGGGTCAGGCGCGAGGAGCGGAGCCGACGGGCTTGACGCGACGAGTGGTCTCACCACGTCCCGTCTTCGAGCATTTCGTAGCGCTCCTCGATCGAAGGTGTTTGCTGCAGCTCCCACAGACGCATATCGGCAGACAGGTGCGACAGCGGCCAGTACAGCGCCTCATACACACCAGCCGGCCCGTCACGCCAACCCTGGCGCAAGACAAGACGGAAGCCGACCTCGCGCACCACGCGCCAGAGCATGGAGCGCGCTGTCACCGGCGGGTCGCCCCTGCGCAGCCGCGCCCGGCTGTCGACCTCGACGTAGCGCATCGACTTGGCCAGGTTGTCCGGCACCGACCGGTGGCTCAGGTGTACCAGGGGAGCAGCCAGTTCGGCGATCCGGGGCCCCGGGTCGTCGAACACCGGGCGCTCGTGGAGCTCCCCGCGATACGTGGCCATCCCCACCCGCCAGAGGCGCAGGGGACGCTCCTGCCAGCCGCCCCACCGCATCAGCTGACCGTGGAAGTAGTTGTGCATCTGGACTCGCATGCCGTCGGCAGGCCCGTCGAGCTGAATGGCAATTTCCGCTGCCAGGGCGCGGCTGACCCGCTCGTCGGCGTCCACGACGAACACCCAGTCGGAGGTCGCCCGTTCGATGGCTGCGTTCTTGAACTGCGCGAAGTCGGTGAAGTGCTGGCGAAGCACGGTCGCCCCGGCCGCCGACGCCACGGCAGCGGATCCGTCGACCGTCCGGTCGTCCACGGCCACGATCACCTCGTCGGCGAACTCGAGCCTGCGGAGGCAGCCCGGCAGCATCGCCTCCTCGTCGCGCGCGGCGACCACGACGGTTAGCGTGGCCACGGCACCGAAGCCGCCGCGTCCTGTCGCAGCCGGCTGCTCACGGTGTGGCACCATACTCCCGATGAGCAGCTCCTTCGTTGTGCACTACGGGCACCACGTGGGCACGACTGGCAGCCACTTCGCCGAGGCCGCCGAGCGGCAGGGCGTTGGGCGGGCCTGGCCGGCGGGCCATCGGAAGCACGTGGTGATCGACGACCGCTCCCCCTACCGGTACCTGTGGATCGAGTCCGGGGTCACGTCGCTCCCCACCGACGCTCACCGCACGACGAGCCTGACCTCCGGCTACCTCATCGACGCACATCTGCACCTGGACCTCACCCTGCTGCAGGCCATGTTGTTCGATGTTGTCTTCGTGGCACAGAAGGACCTGCTTCCGGCGGTGGCTGCCGTCCACCCGCAGGCACACTGGCTCCCCCTGGCTGCCCCCGCATGGCTGACCACCATTGAGCGGGGCGACCGCTTCGACGTGGGATTCGTGGGCAACGCGTGGCCGTCCACCAACCGCGCCGCGCTGATGGGCGCCGTCGAGCGCCGGCTCAAGACCAACGACTGGCGACGGCAGCAGACCCCCGAGCAGATGGGGGTGATCTACGCAAACAGCCGGCTCGTGGTCAACCCGGCGGTGGCGATGGACCTGAACATGCGGTTCTTCGAGGGGCTGGCGTGCGACGCAGCGGTCGTCATGCCCGATGTCGGCAACGGCGCCGCCGAGATCGCCGTTCGCGACCGTGACTTCTACGTGGTCGACTTTTCGGACATCGACGCCGTCGTGGACCGGCTCGACGAGCTCGCGACAGGTTCGATGCCGGTGCCGCAGGGGCGGGCGATCGTGGCGGCCGGCCACACCTACGACCACCGAATCGAACAGATCCTGGAGGTTCTCGGCTCCGCTGCGCAGCTGGCACCCATCCGGACGATGTCGACACCAGAACGGGGGCAGCTCCTGCTCCGCCTTGCCCACGTCTACCGGGACCGCACGCTCTTGGCAAACGCCGTGCGCACCGCACCGTCGCCCGGAGTCCTTTCCCCTTCCCTCCTCGTCACGACCGCGAGCCGAATTGGCCGCCAAGCCACCAAAGAACTGGTGAAGCGGCATGCACCGTCGCTTGCCCGCAACCTCCGCAGGATGCATCCGAACCCGGCTTCCTAACCATGGACCGCAGGCGGTTCGGCACCCAGTTCGTCGCTCTCGTCGCCGGCCGAGGCACCGCCACCGTGCTGTCCGCCGGTTGGTTCGTCGTCGCCGCTCGCAACCTCTCGAACCGCGCGTTCGGACAGCTGGCACTGCTTCTCGCCCTCGGCACCATGGTGGGCATCCTGGCCGACCTCGGCCTGCAGACCGCGATGGCACGCGAGGTCGCCCGTCTCGGCGTGCTCGATCCCCGGCTGCTCCTGTCGGTCGTCCGCCGCCGTCTCGCCCTCGGAGTGCTGGCCTCGATCGTGCTGATCCTCCTCTACCACACGTCCTCCGGTGGCGGAAGCCTCTGGCCGCCGGTCATCTTCAGCGCGTCAATCCTGGGCACGGCGGTCTACGGCTCGGAGATCGCCGGCCTCACTGCCCTCGGTCACGCCCACGTCGACGCCGCCAACGAAGTGGTGTCGCGGGCCGGCGTGCTCCTTGTCGGTAGCCTGTGGCTGCTCAACGGTGGTGGCCTGCTGGCAGCCGTCGCCGTCTACGCGCTCGCCGACATCTGCTCGGCTGCCACGATCTCCCTGGTAGCTCAGCGGCATCTCCGTCGCGCTGCAGCGGAGCCCGACCTCGCCGACATTCGCATCCGCCGTTCGATCGGCCTCGCCCTCGCCCTGGTGGCCGCCATCCTCTACGCCCGCGTGGATACCTGGTTGCTGGGACAGTTGGACGGGCCGGTGCTCGCCGGACACTATGCCGCTGCCGACCGCGTGCTCGACGCCGTGCTGCTCGCGCCCGCCGCCCTCGGCTCGCTCAGCATCTCCGTGACCGGCGGCCTCCGCAGGAGCGAGCGATGGCGCGCCACACGACCGCTCCTTGCCTTGTCGGCCGGACTGGCCGCCGTCTCCGGCGCCGTCGTGGCTGTCTTCTCGCATCAGGTGCTGGTCGGCGTCTTCGGGCCCTCGTTCGGGTCCGTTCGGACGACCTTGATCCTGCTGCTGGCATCGGCGCTGCCGGGAGCGGTGGCGGCAACCGCCGCACCCGTCGCAGCGATCTCCACCGGTTGGCGGTTCACGTGGGCGATGGGGGTCGGCCTGGCACTCAATGTCGGGCTCAACCTCGGCCTGATCCCGACCTACGGCACCAATGGCGCAGCCATCGCCAACTTGGTATCCGAAGCCTTGCTGGCCGTCGCTCTGGCCGTGCTCATCTGGCGGGCGCGCGACACCACGCCGATCTCGGCCGGCCAGCCTGGTGTCGAGCCGATTCGGGAGGTCCCATGACCGCGACCGCCGTGGTAGTCGCCTACGGCGTCGACAGGCTGGATCTCGCCTGGGTTCCCAAGGACGTGCTGGTCGTCGTTGTCCACAACGACGACCAGCTCCCCGACACGGGATGCGACCACCCCAGGGTGCGTCATGTGCACCCCGGCACCAACCTGGGTTTCGGCGCTGGAGTCAACCTTGCACTTCGCCAGGTCAGGACCGACCGGGTGATCATCTGCAACCCGGACGTCGCTCTGCAGCACGTCCACTGGCAGGCACTGGCTGAGGGAGCCGAGCACGACATCGTTACCGTTCCCCTCGTCGACCCGTCGGGCACACCGGCGCGGGTTGTCGTTCCCTACCCGACTCCGGTGGGAGTCCTGTCGACCTTCTCCGGAGCGGTCGGCTTGATGCCGCGTGGGAGCAAGCGGCGCCAGCTCGCCCTGGCAGTCATGGGGGATCGGGCGGCGGCGCACCGCTGGTCCCAGGTAACGACGCCGGGGCGGTACCCGCTCACTGACCACTGGGTGTCGGGAGCGGTCATCTCCGTCCCGACCGCGCTGATGGCAGCGGTGGGGGGCTTCGACGAGTCGTACTTCCTGTATTTCGAGGACATCGACCTGAGCCAGCGACTGGCCCGAGCCGACCCTGCGGCGAAGATAGTGGTGGCCGCGACGCCACCGGCGGTGCACCTCGGCGGCGGCTCGTCCGGCGCGCCGGACGATCAACGACGAGCAACGGAGCACCGCTGGCGCTCGGGTGCACTGTACGCGCGGAGGCAACACGGTGCCGCCTGGACATTGGTGCGCCTGGTGCTCCCACTGTTGCGACCACACCGGATCGCTCCGGGGCAGGCGGCGCTCGCACGGTTTCGATCGGCGGCGGTTGTCGACACCGAGGCCTCCCGCGACCGGTAGTGCTCCACGGGTCCCAGCTCGTGGGCCGGTTGTCGCGGGGATCGTGACGTTCGCCACCACCATCGGCCGCATCCTGAAGACGATCGAGCCGGTTGTCACCCTGGTTGCCATCCGCTCTCACTCCACCGGGGAGACCGACGCACCACTTCACTGACCACCGCCGGCTACAGCTGACCGGCCACCGTCCACACCGACGATCCCGTCCCCCGCAGTCCGGCGATCCCGTGCCCCTTAGGCCGACGATCACTTGCCCCGCAGGCCGCCCGCGGGCAGGATGGCCCGGATCGACCAGGAGGAAGCATGAAGCTGGGCCTGCAGTTGGGGTACTGGGGCTCGGGACCTCCGCCCGACGCCATCGCCCAGGTGGCGGAGGCAGAGCGCCTGGGCTACGACTCGCTGTGGACCGCCGAGGCCTACGGCTCCGACGCGCTCACGCCGCTGGCGTGGTGGGGCGCCCGGACCGAGCGGATGCGCCTCGGGACGGCGTTGTGCCAGCTGTCGGCTCGAACACCGACGGCCATGGCGATGGCCGCGATCACCCTTGACCACCTATCGGGCGGCCGGCTGGTGCTCGGCCTGGGCGTATCGGGTCCCCAGGTGGTCGAAGGCTGGTACGGCCAGCCGTTCCCCAAGCCGCTTGCCCGCACCCGCGAGTACCTGTCGGTGATCCGCAAGGTGCTGGCCCGAGACGAGCCGGTCACCAACGACGGGCCGTTCTACCCGCTGCCCTACCCTGGCGGGACCGGATTGGGCAAGCCACTGAAGTCAATCGTGCACCCGCTGCGACCCGACATCCCGATCATCCTGGGTGCCGAGGGACCGAAGAACGTGGCCATGGCAGCCGAGATGGCGGACGGGTGGATGCCCCTCTTCTTTTCGCCCGAGCACATGGGCGAGTTCTCCGATGCGCTGGCCGAGGGATTCGCCCGGCCCGGCGCGCGCCGCAGTGCCGAGGACTTCGAGGTGATCGCCTTGTGCCCGGTGATCGTGGCCGACGATGTCGACCGGGCGGCGGATGTATACCGGCCGATGCTGGCGCTCTACATGGGGGGGATGGGCGCACGCGAGGCCAACTTCCACTTCGACGTGTTCGTGCGAATGGGTTTCGGAGCCGAGGCCCGCACGGTGCAGGACCTCTACCTCGACGGCCGCAAGGCCGATGCGGCTGCCGCCATCCCGACCGCGCTGGTGGAGCAGGTGGCGCTCATCGGACCGAAGGAGAAGATTCGCGACGACCTCCAAGCATGGAAGGAGTCGATGGCCACCACGCTGCTGGTCGCCGGAGGCATCGACACGCTGCGGCTGATGGCCGAGCTTGCGCTGTGAGCACCGCACCCGCTTCGGCCTCACCAGGCTCGTCGTACGACCGGCAACCCAGCGCCACGACCACCGGACACGCTGCCTCCACCGGACACGCTGCCTCCACCGGGCACGCTGCGGTTGACGGCCGATCTTGCACTGTGAGCACTGGACGAGCGCGGTGATCGTCTACGGCGCGTACGGTTACACGGGGCAGCTGGTGGTCGAGCGAGCGCTGGCCCGCGGGATGCGTCCTGTCCTCGCCGGCCGGAACGCCGCGCCCCTGGCCGAGATGGCGCAGCGCCTCGGGCTCGAGCACCGGGTGGCAGACCTCTTCGAGCTCGAGGGCGCGCTCGAAGGTGCGAGCACGGTCATTCACTGTGCCGGCCCGTTCTCGACGACGTCGCGGCCCATGGTGGATGCGTGCCTGCGAACCGGGACCAATTACATCGACATCACCGGGGAGATCGACGTCTTCGAGGCGATCCTGGCCCGGACCGACGAGGCAGCAGCAGCCGGCGTGGTCCTGCTGCCCGGCGCCGGCTTCGACGTGGTGCCGTCAGACTGCCTGGCCGCCATGCTGGCCCGTTCGATGGTCGACCCGGTGCGGCTCGACCTGGCGGTGCGGATGGACGGCGGGTTCAGCGCCGGCACCGTCACCACCGCGGTCGAGGCGCTCGGCCAGCGAGCACGCTGCCGGATCGGCGGGACGATCGTGGCGGTACCGCCCGAACGGCGCAGCCGGACGGCTGCCTTCGCCGACGGGACCGCCAGGGTGTCGGCGGTGTCGTGGGGTGACGTGTCGACCGCCTATCACTCCACCGCGATCCCGGACATCACCGTGTACACGACGATCCCGTCCGCGCTGACCACGGTCTCCGAGCATCTCGGCGGCGTCCTCGGTCGACCGATGGTGCGCAGGAGCCTGCAGGCGGTAGCCCGGAGGTTGCCGGGGCCATCCGCCTCGGCCCGAGGTCGGAGCGTCAGCCAGATCTGGGGCGAGGTGACCGGCGCGGACGGCAGCAGGGCAAGCGGCACCGTCACCACCCCCAACGGCTACGCCTTCACCGCCGACGCAGTGGTGGAGATCGCTCGACGGATCGGCACAGTCCCACCCGGCGCCTACACCCCGTCCCGAGCGCTTGGACCCGACTTCGTCGGCTCGCTCGTCGGCGTCACCGTCAGCGTGTAGAGCGCGACCGCGCCTCCGCCGGTTCTCCCCGGACATCACCCCACTATCCGGCTGATCGCTCTACGTTTCGAAGTGGAGCATGCAGTCGTCATGGTGCTCGTCGACAACAGAGCGGTGCATGGTCGCGCCGGGCGTGCAGCGAATCTCCGCCGATGACCATCTCGAAGACCAGCCATCTCGAAGACCAGCCATCTCGAAGACCAGCCATCTCGAAGACCAGATAGACACGACGACCGTGATTGCCCCGCAGATCTCGGAGGATCGCGGGCCGCACCGGTCTTGGCGGTCAGACCGCTCGGACTGCGCTCCCACCGGGATGCGTCCACACCGAAGCGACCACTCCGGCGGCGATCACCTGGTCACGCCCCCGCTGCTTCGCCTCGTACAAGGCACGGTCGGTCCGCTCGATCAGCCCGACAGCACGTTCCAGGCCATTGCACTGGGCCACGCCGATCGACAGCGTCACGCCGGTCGCAGCAGGATCACCGTTCACCACGCAGCGGATGCGGTCCATCAGGGTGTACGCGCCGGCCACGTCGGTCCCCGGCAGCACGAAGCACAACTCCTCTCCGCCATATCGCTGCCATGTCGTGGTCGCGGACGTTGGCAGCGAGGATGGCGGCCATGGTGCTCAGCAGCTCGTCCCCGGCAACGTGGCCGTGGCTGTCGTTGAAATTCTTGCAGTCGTCCAGATCGATCATGGCGAGCCCGAGGGGCACTCGCCCGCCCGGGGAGCGGCCCACCACCACCGGATCGCCCGACAGCTCTTCCCCGACGAACGGCAGGCCAGCCTCGAAGCCACGAGAAGCTGTGCCAGCGACGACGCTCGGCAGCACCACCGATTGGCCGACCAGGCCGTCGACGAGCACAGCCAGCACGCGTTCGTGGGGTGGGCTCACGCCGGAGTACGACACCTCCACGAGCCCGCACGCTCACCATAGGCAGCCAAGTGCTCTCTGCGTATTCAACGGGCATACAACCTGGTGGACGCAGCGGGACCTGGCCACGCAACACCCGTCCTCCGGGCGACCCAAGCCACACCGACGGTACCGTCGACTGGTCAGGCGGGCAGGCTGCTCACCGATGGCGGCGTACCGTGAGCCGCCAGGCGACACCACCCGCACCAGCGGTAGCGGCGACTGGCCAGGCGAGCCGAGCGGGTTGGCCGTACCCTGATGGCGACGTGCTGTTCAGCCGTCGGCCGGGATGCGGGAACGCTGCTCCAGAACCAGGCCCCGCTGCCCGTCGACTG
>JAJZLP010000067.1 GCA_021803325.1 Actinomycetes bacterium | reverse complement strand
GCTCCGCTCCGCCGAGGGCGACGCGCTCCGGGCTCGCCTGGCGTCGAACGTGGCCCGCCTGTGTGCTACCGCCGGGCAGCCCGCTCGTGGGTCGCCGATCGTGCCGGTGGTGCTGGGTGCCGAGGAGCTCGCCGTGGCGGCGTCCGACGCCCTGCTGGCCGACGGGCTGTGGGTCCCGGCGATCCGGCCACCGACGGTGCCTCCGGGCACGGCCCGGCTCCGGGTGACGCTCAGCGCGGACCACGAGCCCCATGAGATCGACCGGCTCGCCGTGCGCCTGCGTACGTTGGGCGCGGGGTTGGGTGCGAGCGCGGAGCCGGGTCCGGCTGCAGGGGCGCCAGGGTTCGCGGCGCGATGAGCCCGCGCCCGGCGGTCGTGGTGGTGGTGGTGGGGACGGGAACCGAGGTGGGCAAGACCTGGGTGGCAGAGCGCCTGCTGCGAGCCTGGCGTGCCGCCGGGCTTGCTGTCGCAGCTCGGAAGCCGGCCCAGTCGTTCGCGCCCGGCGACGCCACCACCGACGCCGAGCGGCTGGGAGCTGCGAGCGGTGAAGGTGCCCAGACAGTCTGCCAGCCGCATCGCTGGTATCCGGTGCCCATGGCGCCGCCGATGGCCGCCGAGGCGCTCGGCCGGGTGCCCCCGACGCTGGTGGACCTGGTGGGTGAGGTGATCTGGCCGCCACAGCAGGCCGACGTCGGCCTGGTCGAGACGGCTGGGGGGGTGCGCTCGCCGCAGGCCGTGGACGGCGACGCCGTCGATCTGGTGGCGGCGTTGCGTCCCGAGCATGTGGTGCTGGTGGCCGACGCCGGCCTGGGCACGATCAACGGGGTCCTGCTGTCCGTCGCTGCCTTGGCACCCGTGGTTGGTCCCCGAGCTCCGACCGCACCGGCGGTCGTGCTCGACCGGTTCGATCCCGGTGACGAGCTGCACCGCCGCAACCGGGACTGGTTGACCGAGCAGTGTGGTCTGGATGTCACGGTGGTGGTTCCCGGGGCGCTCGAAACGCTCGCCGGGCGCTTGGCCAGGCGCCCAGCCACACGGCCGGGGGCCGATCGGGACGGGCCTGCGGCGTAGCCGAGGACCACGCCGGGCAGAGCCAGAGGGACGAGGGCGATCCAACGAACCGCCTCCCATGCGCTGACCGCTGGTCGATCCGTGAGAGGAGCACCCGGTCGGGGAGCGAGGACGGTGGCGGGCACCTCGGGCGGGTCGAGCCCGTGGATCTTCAGGAGCACCTCCACGTGTTCGCAGACCGGGTAGGGAGGCGGCTCTGGTTGTCTGGCGGTGGGTTCGTCTGGCGGTGGGTTCGTCTGGCGGTGGGTTCGTCTGGCGGTGGGTTCGTCTGGCGGTGGGTTCGTCGGCCGAGCATGACCGATCGTCAGATGGGTGGCTCACCACTGTCCCGACCGCGCAGAGCGCAAGGCAGGTGACCGCAGAGCGAAAAGGAACTGCGGAACTGCGGCCCGCGTGCCGATGCCTTTAGCGTGCTCGCACCGGCAATCCCGACGCGCGATGCCGCAGATGGCGAACGGATGCTCCTGGCGACCGATCCCTGGTGGCGGCTGGAACGCACCCGTCCGACCGGGGCCTGGTACCAGGCCGGAGTCATCGACCGCCTAGTGGTGGTGGCCGCCATTGTCGCCATGGTGGCGTGGGCGCCGCTGCTGGGGGTCGGCGCGTGGCCGCCCGAGGCTGCCGCCGCGCTGCTGCTGGGATTGCCGGGCATTCCTCTGCTCGTCGCTCGGGCCACCGGCCGTGCGCCCGGCCGGCCGCCGCTGGAACGGTGGGCAGCGCGTGCGCTGCTCGCCTGGCTGGTCGTCGGGCTGGCTTCTGCACTGAGCTCTGCGACGCCGGCCCTTTCGATCGTCGGCCTGTTCGGCCAGGGGACGGGGTGGCTGTTCATGGTGGTCCTGGCCGGCGCTTGGGCGCTCGGTACCGGTCTCAGCCCAGCCGGCCGGCGGCTGCTGGCGTCCGGACTGATCGGAGGCGCGCTGGCCAACGGCGCTGTGGCGCTGGCCCAGGTGACGGTCGGTCTCGGTCGGTTCGGTCTGTCGCGCTACTCAGGTGGGCAGCCTCTCGGCCTGCAGGGCAACCCGGTGTTCCTCGGCGGTATCGAGGCAGCGGCGCTCGTGCTCGTAGCCGGCCGCTTTGTGGAGGGTCGGCGCCGCGTGTGGCTGCCGGTGGCGGTGGTGGCGCTGACCATCGGAGCAACGGGGGAGCGCATGTCGATGCTGCTCGCCGTGGTCACCGCCGTGGCGGTACCGGTGATTGCCCGGTTCCGCTCGGCACGAGGTCCCGGTCTGGCATGGCAGAAGGCAACCGCCTTCGGCGGTGCCGTTTTGGCGGGTGTCGCCCTGGGTTCGGTGCTTCCCGTGCTCCGCGGCGCAAGCATCGTGGCCCGCCAGGCGTCGGCCACGGCCGAGGGCACCTTCGGCGACCGCCTGCACGCCTGGCTCGAGGGCGCTCGCTACCTCGTTCACCACCCGCTCCTCGGTGCCGGACCCGGCCAGTTCGGTGCTGCAACCTCGGCGCTGTTCCCGTTGTGGTTCGTCCGCTCCCACCCCGGCCAGGTTTTCACCGACGGTCACGACATCGTCGTGGAGTACGCGGTCACCACCGGACTGCTCGGCCTGACCTGCCTCGTCGCCTTCACCCTGACGGCCCTGCACGCCCGTCGCGGCCTGCTTCTCGGGTTCGCGGCCGCTGTCGCGGTTGTGGCACTCATCGAGCCGCTGAAGCCCTCCATGACTCCGCTCGCGTTCCTGGCTGTCGGTGCCACGTCGTGGTCGGCCCAGCCCGGGTGGCCGCGATGGCGAGCTCGGCGGCACGGTGCCGGGGCGACGATCGCGACCTCCGGTGACGCGGGTTCGGTCGTCGGCGAGGTGAGCAAGCCGGCCCGCGACCGGTCCGGCTCGGTGGAAGCTCCCGCCGCTGCCGCCAGCCCGGACCGTCGTGCGGGCGCTGGCGTGGGCGTGGGTCTCGACGCCGGCCGAGGCCTGGGGATCGGCGCGGCCTCGGGTGAGCGGGCGGGCAGCAGATGGTCGCGGCGCGTCGTTGCCGCCGGGACCGTCGTCGCCGTGCTCGTGGCCGTGGCCGGCGCAGCGGACCTACTGGCTGGCACCCGAGAGATGGTGTTGTCCAAGGGCGACGCAGCTCTGAGCCACGAGCACGCGGCGCTCGGCGAGGCGACACTGGCCAACCACTTGTTGGCACCGTGGCCGCAGGCGGCTGCCCAACTGGCTGTGGTGGCGCTGCTCGGCAGGCAGGCGACCCGTCGAGCGCCCACGCCGCTGGCGGTGGCCACGACCTGGGCGCAGGTCGCAGCGGCCCGAGACCCGGGGGATGCCCCGGCATGGGCGGCCGCGGGATCCATGCAACTCCAGCTCGGCCGTCTCGGCCCAGCTGCGGCGGACGCCCACGTCGCTTTGCACTCCTACCCGTGGGACGCTGCCGCGTTGCAATTGCTCGGGACCATCGCACTGGACCGTAACCAACCTGCAGCGGCGCGGCGCTGGTTCTCGTTGCTCGTGCAGGTCCGGCCCCGACCTCCTGTGGCCGTGTTGATGACCGGCCGGTGCGTCGGCAACCTGCCGGGATCACCGGCCGCTCTCCGCGGCCCGGGGTGCGGGGGGACATGACCGTGCGAGCCGCGTCGTGACCGGTGCGGGGATGCGGCGGGCCAGCCGCGGGCTGGTGTACCTCGCCACCGTGGCGGTGGTGCTCGACCTGGCTGTCGTCCACGCCAGGTTCATCGGCCACTACGACCTCACCGACGATGCCAGCCGGCTCGTCTGGATGACGGTGTATGCCCTCACCCTGTCGCTCGCCGCGTATGCAGCGGGGGTGGCCGACCCGCCCCGGCGGTCAGGTGAAGCCGCCCTGGCCTCGGGCGGCGCCGTGCTGGCCGCGGCTGCGGTCATCTCGTTCGCGCAGCTGCTGCTGGGGTCCCAGGTCCTGCCCCGCTTTGTGGTCTTCGGCAGCGCAGCAGTCCTCGGGCCGGCCTACTTCGGGTTGGCCCGCATCGGTGACCGGCTCCGGCGGCGCCACGAGGGTCTCGACCGGGTGGTGGCAGTCGTCGGCGCGCAGGAGGCAGCCGCGCTGCACGCCGAGCTCCAACGCGCTCCTGAGCGGCCGGCGACGCTGGCCGCGGTGCTCGCCCCAGCAGCCGCCCGCACCGATGCCAGCGGGGGGCTGCCGGTGGTGGACGCGGCGACGGCCAACGGGGCTACCGTGCTCGTCCTCGACCGGGCGGCGCAGGCCGAAGAGTCGGTGGTCGCCCAGGCAGCGCTGCTGCACGGGCGTGGCCTGCGGGTACGGACGTTGGCCTTGTTCTACGACGAGTGGCTCGGCAAGCTGCCCATCTCGGAGCTCGAGCAGGTGTCGCTCATGTTCGACATCCAGGAGGTCCACGCCCGGCGCTATGCCCGGCTGAAGCGGTTCGCCGATGTTGGCGTGGCGCTGGTGGGGTGCGTCGTGCTGGCGGTGACGGTGCCGCTGGTGGCGGCAGCCGACCTGGTGGGGAACCGTGGGCCGCTGCTGTATCGCCAACGCCGGGTCGGTCGGGGCGGTCGCGAGTTCACCATCGTGAAGTTCCGCACCATGGCGCCGGGCAGTGGCGAAGCCGGCGGTCGTGGCAGGGGCAGCGGCGGTGCCGGGGCTGGCGGGATCGGCAGCGGCGGAGCCCGGATCGGCGGTGTCGAGGCTGGCGACAGTGGGGCTGGCGACAGTGGGGCTGGCGACACCGGGGCTGGCGACACTGGGGCTGGCGACACTGGGGGGTCGTCTGGTGACGGTGCGGTGGGCTGCGAACCGTCGTGCGGTGGGCCCGGTGCTGACGGTGGATCGCCGTGGACGGCCACCGACGATCCCCGGCTCGGACGGGTGGGCCGGTGGATGCGCCGGGTCCACGTCGACGAGCTGCCGCAGGTGCTCAACGTGCTACGCGGCGACCTGTCGGTGGTCGGTCCTCGGCCGGAGCAGCCCTGCTACGTGCAGGAGCTGCGCGAGAAGATCCCCTTCTACGACGTCCGGCACCTCGTGCACCCTGGGCTCACCGGGTGGGCCCAGGTCAAGTTCCACTACGGTGCCTCGGTCGGCGACGCGCTCGAGAAGCTCCAGTACGAGTTCTTCTACCTGCGCCACCAGGGCCTTGGGCTTGACGCCCGTATCGTCGCCCGGACGCTGCGCTCAGTCCTCGGCGGTCGCGGGCGGTGACCGGTCCGAACTGATCGCTGCGTGGTCGAGCTGGCCGTCACGCCAGCCGGCGACCGGTGACGGGCGTGCGGCTCGTCCTCGGCGGGGCGCCGGCCTCCCTCAACGAAAGAGGGTTGTATGAGGAACGTATTCGGCCTCCTAGCTGGGTGAATGCGCTCCGCAGGACCCATGGAGTTGGCGCGCTCTGACGGACAGGTTGGTTGTGTTGGTCATGCCGCCTGACGGTCGGCGTTGTGGTGGATGGCGTCTTCGACCTCGGCTGAGCTGCGGGGACGCCTGTCTGCAGTGGCCGCCCTACACGAGCCGTAGGCCCAAGCTCACCGCCACGCTGGACTGCGCGTCGTCTCGGGTGGCGAAGCCGACGTCCTCTCCCGGCTCGACCAGGCTCGGCAGCGTCAGGATGGCTACAGCGAGATGCCATGCGTCCGTGGCACGAATGGCGTGCTCACGAACGAGGTCGAGAGCACGCTCCTCGACCTCGTCCTGATCAGCGGCGACCACGGTCACCGGACCGTCCGTTCCCAGATCTCCGTCGAGCAGCTCCAACAGGCCCGCCTCGTCACCTCGCCCGGCCCGAGCCGCACGTACCAGTGCGCCAGATACCTCGATACGGGTCCACGTGCCGGTGACGAGCCCGATCTCGAGGTCCGCGAGCAGCGACGTCGCCTGTTCGTGTCCGGGCTCATCGGCCAGGTAGGCGCGCGCCAGCACCGAGGATTCGAGGTAGACGATCACACCCGCTCGCGCTCCTCGGCCAAGAGCCGGTCGATGACAGGACCGGTGCCTCTCGTCGATGCGACGATCCGCCGTCGCTTAGGGGTGCTCACGACAGGACCAGGCGCTGACCGGAGCACTCCTAACGCCGTCGCCCGGGCGTGCAGCCGGGTCCGCCGGTCGCCCTCGTCGGCGTCGACCGCGGCGTCGAGGATCTCGTTGGCCACGGCGTTGACGCTCCGACCGGCGCGAGCGGCGCGAGCCGCTAATCGACGGTGGATGTCGTCGGGAACCCTGAGAAGGAGCTGTTTCATACCGCCATGATATCACTATATCGATGTGATATCATACGGGCCGGTGGGGAAGACGCTGTCTTCTGCGGACTTTCCTGAGCTGCGAGATCGGCTGCAAGCCTTCCTCCACCATCACTATCGACGGCTTGGTGACGCCGAGATCGCGTTCAGGGGAGGCGTGTGCTACGCTGTCGCACATGGAGATTGGGGTGCGCGACCTGCGGAATCGAACCGGTCAGGTCATCGACGCCGTCCGAGCAGGTGAGCGGGTGGTCCTCACCGTCCACGGCGAGGCGATCGCCGACATCGTCCCCCATGCCCAGCGGTCCCGCTGGGTCCCAGGCGATCTCCTGCGGCGCGGATTGACAGAGCGGGCAGCGGATCCGGGCCTACGCGACGACCTTGACGTGCTCGCCGGGCAGACCTTGGATGAGCTGTGAGCGTTCGTGCCGGGCTCCTCGACACCTCGGTGTTCATTGCTCGTGAAGTGGACCGACCACTCGGGGAGTTGCCCGACCGGGTGACGGTGTCAGTCGTGACCATCGGCGAGCTCGAACTGGGTGTGCTGAGCGCCGCAGATGACACGTCGCGCGCCCGCCGAGCGGGCACGCTGACACTCGCACGGAGGGTGGATCCTGTGCCGATCAGCGAGCCGGTCATGACGGCGTGGGCCCGTCTCGTCGTGGACTGCCGCAACGCCGGCATCCAGCGAACCGTGAAGCTGACCGACGCCCTGATAGCAGCCACCGCCATCGATCTCGGGTTGCCGGTGGTGACCCAAGACGACGACTATGACCAGATGGCGAGAGCCCACCCGCCGCTACAGGTTCGCAAGGTGTGAGCCGGTTGTCTGGACGACCTATCCGGACTGCATCGCAGGACGACGGTCCTGGCTTGCTCGACATCTCGTCGGCGACCTCCTCGACGGACAGACCGACGACGTGACCGTGGTAGGGGTCACTGAACGTTCCCCTGACTCGATCACCGAAATTCCTCAGGTGACGAGCGGCAGCAGCCGTCCGAGCGGGCGTCGATGGCCTCGACGATGGTCAGTCTCGTCGTGCGCCACCATCTCGAGACGTGGCTCACCGGCATGTACTTGCTCCGGGGCGGTGAAGAAGCGTTCGAGAAGTTCGTGGGGGCAACCCGGCGGTCCGACGATGCCCAGCGCAACGCCATCGCACAGCTCCAGGCCAAGGGAGGGCTGGGCGCCTACGAGCTCGCTCCGCCGGAGAACACCGACTGGGAGCCGGCGCACTGGAAGTACGAGGACGTGGCCCGAGAGGTCGACCGCTTGGCAGGCGAGTTGGAGCTCCTCAGGGGCGGTCGTGCCGCCTACCAGATCGGGTACCGGTCCTTCTCCGGCCGGCTCGGAGCCCATCCGACCTGGCGGTTGCTCAACACCTATACCGACTCG
The DNA here is from genome assembly GCA_021803325.1 of Actinomycetes bacterium. Classification (GTDB taxonomy): domain Bacteria; phylum Actinomycetota; class Acidimicrobiia; order Acidimicrobiales; family UBA8190; genus JAJZYI01. The sequence continues at coordinate 3,232 of JAJZLP010000067.1, read as the reverse complement.
ACGACGGGTACTGTCCAGCGCCGGTGCGCTGAAAGGGTGTCCTGCCGACCAGGCGTCAGGTGCGCCCCGACTCGGTTCAGTTCGAGGAGCGGCAGGGGGCACTTCCCTGCCAAGGCATACAGTAGTTCCGTGCCCACGGCCCTGATCGTTATTGGCGCAGTGCTGATCGTGTTCACGTTCCTGGCGGCATTCACGATCTACGGTGAGCTGTCCGCTGTGGCTGGAGTCGTCTGCATCGCGATCGGTGCGGTCTTGCTCGGCCGGCGTTCGTCTGGACGAGGCGCGGGTCAGCCACACCGGCACTGAAGCCCGGAGGTCTCCCCGGTGGTGGCCCCTCGTATCCGACGGCTCCCTGAGGGGGTCAGGCGCACGTGACTCCCGGCCGGCGATCAGGGGCAGTCGGGGCCGGTTTGCTGGGTTGAGCTCCTGGGCCGGGGCTATGAACTATGCGGAGCACCCGATCACGGGTGCAAACGTCAGTAGTCCCAGAACGACTGGCACCGGGGGTAGCCGTTGCCCTCGGGGCCGCACAAAGTCGATAGCCCGGCCTCTTCACGCCGCCATTTGACCCGACCAGCGCGCGTCCGCGGAAAGGCCCTTCCAGTAGGGGAAACTGTTGGTGTTCGAAGCCACAGTCGCCAACCAGAAGGGCACTTCCGAGGTGAACGCTAACAGCACCCGTCGCGTCGTCGTGGAATCCGGTGGGACCGGGGTGGTGGCCCACGTCGGGCTGCACGCTCTTGGAAGTGTTGCCGACCGATTGGGGCTCGGTGATGCACTGTCTGCTCGCATCCCCTGGCGCGGCGGTGGCTTCCCGATCCACGACCGGGGCAAGGTCCTCATCCAGACCGCACTCGTGCTCGCCGGTGGTGGCGAGAGCTGTCTCGACATCGAGCACCTGCGCATCGGAGATGACCTGTTCGGCTCGGTGCCGTCGGACACCACGGTCGCACGCATGTTCCACGAGATCGCTTCGTCGAGCCGGGCGGGGATCGCAGAGGCGATGGCCGGGGTGCGGGCAGAGGTCTGGCGACGATCGTCGGTGACGACGGGGACCGACCCGGTGGTCTTGGACATCGACGCCTCCTTGGTCGAGATCCACTCGGAGAACAAGGAGGAAGCGGCCCCCAACTTCAAGGGCGGGTATGGGTTCCACCCGATGTTCTGCTTCGCCGATGCCACCGGCGAGACGCTGTCGGCCCTCCTGCGCCCGGGGAACGCCGGGGCCAACGCCGTCGCCGACCATGTCACCGTCCTCGACGGTGCCATCGCCCAGCTGCCCGAGACCATCGCCCGAGGACATCGTGCCGGCGACGATCCCCACCTCGTCAACCGGGAGCTCATCGTGCGAGCCGACTCGGCCGGATGCACCGAAGGGTTCCTTGCGGCCTGCCGGGACCGCAACGTTGGGTTCTTCGTCTCGGCCCGCTCCAATGCCCAGGTCACCGCCGCCATCTTCGATGCCATTGGGATCGAAGAGGTGTGGCTCCCCGCCGTCGACCAGGACGGGGAACTGAGAGACGGTGCCCACGTCGCCGAGCTCACCTGCCTCATCGACGACGCCAAGCTCCCCGACGGGACCCGACTGATCGTCCGGCGCGAGCCCCTCCACCCTGGAGCCCAGCGCAGCCTCTTTCCCAGCCTCGACTTCCGCTACTGGGGCTTCTACACCGACCAGGATGGCGACCCGGTCGACCTCGACGTGACCATGCGGGCCCACGCCCACGTCGAACAGCACATCTGTCGCCTGAAGGACTCGGGACTCACCCGGTTCCCCTTCACCAGCTTCGAGGCCAACTCCAACTGGCTGATGACCGTCGCCCTCTCGGCCGACCTCGTGCGGTGGTTCCAGCTGCTGTGCTTCGACGGCAGCTGGCGCGACGCCCGACCGAAGGCCCTCCGGTGGGGCATCTTCCACACTCCTGGCCGTCTCGTCCGCCGGGCACGACGACACGTCGTGCGCATCATCGACGATTGGCCGACCGCCCAGGTGCTCCTCGATGCCTACCAACGCATCGCCGTGCTCCGGTGAGCACACCACGTACCCCGTGAGGCGGCACCAGGTTGACGACGCGCGCCCTGACCCTGACCCCTGGTCATTTTCGACCCCAACAAAAGGCGCAATGATCGCCCGGGGCGTCCCCGTGGATCCACACTCGTCGATTCACACGCCCACCCCATCGCAATGTTGGCCCCAGGTCACTCTCAAATGGCGGCGTGCGGTGGTGGGGTCACCCATCGGCCCGGAGCGCTGGCTCCTCCCCGAGTGCGAGCTGGTGGCGGCCGTGAGCCGGTCGGTTGGGCAGCTGGTCGGAGGTTGGCGGGCCAGTTCGGGTGTGCTCAGGCCGATCATGTCGAGAGCGGCCGTGGCGTTGTCGGCGTTGGGCTTGCGGCGTGGGCGGCCACGGCCCGGGCCCGCTTCGTACCACGCCAGTGGTACACTCGGGGGGTGTTCGGGGAGGTGTTGTGGAGCGAAGACTCCGAAGCCCACATCGCCCGCCACAACGTGACCCCACTCGAAGTCGAACAGGTGCTCTACAGCCAGCCTCGCCTAGCGGTCCCTGGCCGCGACGACACCACCGAGGTTCTGGGCCAGACCGACGCCGGGCGGCTGCTGTTGGTGGTCGTCACCGACGCCGGCGACGGTCGGGACTTCGTGGTCACCGCCCGCGACATGACCGTCGCCGAGAAACGAGCATTTCGGAAAAGGAGCCGCTGACCATGGACCAGAACAAGATCGACCAGCTACGCGACTACTACGACACCACCGACGTGGCCGGCCACTTCACCGACGCCACCCTCCAAAGCGACAAGGCCACCGAAGTCCTGGTGTCATCGTCGATCCGACTCCCGCAGTCGCTTATGAACGAGGTCCGAGCCCAAGCCGCCGAGCTGGGGATCCCAGCAACGACACTCATGCGACAGTGGATCACCGAGCGGGCGACCACACCGGCGACACCGGCGGCAGTCTCGGTCGCCGATCTGCAACGCTTCATCGCCGAGCACGCCCACCCCCTGGCTTCGTAACCCCGGGCCGTCACCGGCGACAGACAAGTCAGCTGGCGGGCCGGCGCGCCAACCGGCGCAGATCGGCGGCGCTTTGACCGACCATGGCGGCACCGACAGTTCCGAAGCGGAACATCGCCTTGGACGCCTCAGCGAGGCTGATACGAGCAGCGAGCACCTTGGCGTCCTTGAACCTCCCCCTGTTGGCCGGACACCTCTGAGCGGA
>JAJZLP010000011.1 GCA_021803325.1 Actinomycetes bacterium | reverse complement strand
TGTTCCACATCAACGCCCGCTACACGAGTGTGGTCGCTGCCTTGGAGTGCGGCGGCAGTCTGGTGATGGACCAGCGCTTCTCGGTGAGCCGGTTTTGGGACATCTGCAGGGAGAAGGGCGTCACCGCGTTCAATTTCCAGGGAGCCTTGCTGCTCATGCTGGCCAAGCAGCCCCCGCGGCCCGACGACGCGGACAACCCCGTGCGCGTCGCCTTCGGAGCGCCGGTGCCACCGGAGATCTATGAGGAGCTCACCCAACGGTTCGGCGTTCGCTTCGCTGAGGTGTACGGCATGACCGAGGTGGCCAACACGGTCGAGAACCGGCTGGACACGTCCACGGTCGGGCCAGCGGGACGCGAGTCGACTCGTGCTGAGGTGCGCATCGTCGACAGCGAGGACACCTGGGACCGCGAGGAGCACGGTTTCGTGGTTCGCCGCTGAGCGATCCTGGCCGACATCGGGGTGTCACCCACCGGTGCGCGGTGAACGCGACCCGGCCCGCCTCTGATCAAGTCTGCTCTGCGGACCTGGCCACGCCCACCGTCTTCGGCGAGCGCCCGGTCCAACGCCGTGCCCGTGCGCCTGTCCATGGCGCCCGGTGACCGGCTGGGGTCAAGGTGGAGCTGGGAGTGGACGTCGGGTCGACGACACGATCTCCTGCGCGCGTGCGCGAAGTGGCTGGCTTGTTCGCTGGGAGGTGCGGCGGAGGTTCGTGTAGGCCTCTTCCTCGCCGACCCCCTGGCGCTCCATGACCACCCCGACCGCCTGGGCGATGATCTCCCGCGTCCGGAGCGCCTCGGCGAGCCGTCGGCTCAGCCGGTCGTCGGACAGGCCCACCCCGACGGCGGTGAGGACGATCGAGGCCTGGTGGGCGAACGCCATCGCCAGTTCCTGGTCCGCCACGGCGAAGGCGCCTGTCGCTCTCGAGTAGATGTTCAGGGAGCCGACCGGCTGGTCGTGGGCGACCAGCGGGGCGGAAAAGATGGCGTTGATTCCAAGCGTACGAGCCAGCGGGGAGAAGGCGGGCCAGCGGAGCTCGTCGGCAAGGGACGCGGTATGGAACCAGCCTCCTGTTCGCGATGCATCGACGCAGGGGCCCTCGCCGGTGGCGTACTGGTCGGCGTCCATAGCTGAGATGGTCTGATCGCTGGCGGCCACGGTGGCGAGGCTTCCATGGCGTCGGAGCGACACGCTCACGCCGTCGGCACCGCCCACCGTGGCCCGGGCCAGGGCCACCACCAGGTGGACGATGCCCTCCACGACGTCATCGCCGGCTGGTAGGGCGGTTATCCGCCTGAGCGCGCCGGCTGGTGACACGGCGCTTGCTGGTGACACGGCGCTTGCTGGTGACACGGCGCTTGCTGGTGACACGGCGCTTTCTGGTGACACGGCGCTTGCTGGTGACACGGTGTCGATGTCTTGGAGCGCGGTGACGGGACCCGCGGCCTCGGGTCCAGGGCGCGTAGCGGAGGGGTGCCCATCCTCCAGCCGGACACAGGCACCGAGGCCGGTGATGTCGAGCATCCGGCGGACGTGGGTCGGAGCTGTGCGGATGGCGAGCTCGCCGCCCGATGCGGCCAGGCGCTCCGTCGCCCCGGCGATGAGCCGCAGGCCGGCGATGCTCATGAAATCGAGAGCGGCCAGGTCCAGTGCGACGGACCGATGACCTCGGCCGATGGCATCGTCGAGAGCGGCCGCGAGCCGGGGGGCGCTGCTCAGGTCGATGTCGCCGTTGACGGTGAGCACGACCTGATCGCCGATCACGCTGGTGACAACACCGAGCTCACGGTCGTGGCCCCGCAGCGCAGTCATCGTGCCCACCTGCCACGAGGTGTCCACCTCGTCGCGCTGGCACGAGCTTTGGTGGCAGCCCTACCTGCCGGCGATCGGGTCCGATCAGCGCGGGACCCACGGGCAGGAGTGGACGTGCCCGACATGGGGACAGCACCACCGCATGGGAGCGGCAGCACGGGTATCGACACGGTAGCGTCGCCTCCGAGCATGTACCGGGGTCCGGCGTGCCGTCCCCTCAGGTACCCTCACTTTCGAAGGTGACGTCCACCGTACACCTCCAATCCATCAACAGGAAGCGCACGGCGCCATCACCCGGCGGTGGGGACCAGGAACGTCACCGGCGGAGCCGCACAGGTCGAGGAGCAGCGGCCGGGGCGGGGAGCGAATGGGGGCGGGGAGGGAATGACGGTGCACCAGCGAGACGATCCGACTGTCGCTGAAGAGGATCCTGCCGCAGCGCTGATCGCCACCTTCACCCGAACGGCGCAGGCTCTGTTCTCGGCTGGTGGCGTCGAGTCCACCTTGCAGGCGGTGGTCGACCTGGCAGTGGTCACCCTCGAAGGCTGCGATTACGCCGGCATCTTCGTGTCGCAGTCGCGGGGGGTCGTCACCCCAGTGCGCACCGACGAGCTTGTGGGCAACGCCGACGCCCTGCAGATCGAGGCGGGCGAGGGACCGTGCCTCGATGCCATCGCCCAGGGAACCCCGTGCTACGCGGAGGACCTGGCTGACGATCCCCGGTGGCCGAGGTTCGGGCCGGCGGCGGCAGCAGCCGGTATCCGGTGCCTGCTGGCACTGCACCTGTCCGACGACGGCACGCTCGGCGCGCTCGGGCTGTATGCCCGTTATCCGTCTGCATTCGGCGCCGTCGACCGGGCGAAGGGCCTGATCCTGGCCGGCCTGGCTGGTTTGGCTCTCCTCCTGGCGCGAACCCACGATCGCAATGCGGTCCGCGAAGAGAACCTGCACCAGGCGTTGACCACCCGGGCGTTGATCGGCCAAGCCCAGGGCATCTTGATGGAGCGTGAGCGGGTCACGGCCGAGCAGGCATTTTCCATCCTGCGCCAGGCCTCGCAGCATCTCAACATCAAGCTGCGGGAGGTGGCGCAAAGCTTGGTCGACACCGGCGAGCGGCCCCGGACCGGCCTGCCGCCGCTGGCGTAGTCGCTGGCGCCGGTGCCAGTCGCAGGGGCCAGTCGCAGGCGTAGTCGCGGGCGTAGTCGCCGGTGCCAGTCGCAGGGGCCAGTCGCAGGCGTAGTCGTGGGCGCCAGTCGCAGGCGCCAGTCGCTACGCCTTCGTCACGGTGACGTCGTAGTGGTCGTGCTCGGCGGTGAACCGGCCGCGGCCACCGGTGAGCGAGCGCAGGTCCACCGCGTAGCGCTGGATCTCGGCGGTCGGCACCAGCGCAGTGATGACCTGCCGGCCGTCGCCGGCGGTGTCGGTCCCCTGGACCCGGCCGCGCCGGGCGTTCAGGTCTCCGAGCACGTCCCCCTGCATGGTGGCGGGAACGGCCACGGTCACCATGCTGATCGGTTCGAGCACCACCGGTCCCGCCGCGGCCAGCGCTTCGCGCAGCGCCAGGGCGCTCGCCATCCTGAAGCTCATCTCCGATGAGTCCACCGGGTGGTACTTGCCATCCAGGCAGGTCACCTCGATGTCCACCACCGGGAACCCGTTGGGGCCGCCGGACTCCATGGCCTCGGCCACGCCCTTCTCCACCGCCGGGATGTACTGCTTGGGTATGGCGCCGCCGACCACCTGGTCGACGAAGCGGAACCCGGCGCCGCGCTCGAGAGGGGCGACGCGCAACACGACGACTCCGTACTGGCCGTGGCCCCCCGTCTGCTTCTTGTACTTGCCCTCGGCCTCCGCCACCTTCGTGATGGTCTCGCGGTAGGCGATCTGCACCTCCTCCGTGGCCACGTCCACGCCGAATTTCCGGTGGAGCCGGTCGCACACCACGGCCAGGTGCATCTCTCCCGCACCGCGCAGCACGGTCTGGTGCGTCTCGTCGATCCGCTCCACCACCAGCGAGCGATCCTCGTCCTGCAGCCGGTGCAGGCCCGTCATGAGCTTGTCCTCGTCCCCCTTGGACTTCGGCTGGATGGCCACGCCCAGCACCGGCGGCTCGGGCGGTGCGGTATCGAGCACCACCACCGGCGTCCCCTTCGGTGCCAGCGTGTCGCCGGTGGCGGTGTCCGACAATTTCGGAACCGCGAACAGGTCGCCGGCCTGCACCTCGGGCATCGGCTCGGTCTCCTTGCCGCGCAGCAGCTCCAGCACGTGCAGTCGCTCCTCCGCGTGGGTGCGGGGATTGGCGAGCACGGTGTCGGGCCGGATCGTGCCCGACAGGGCCCGGAGCAGGGAGATGCGGCCCACATAGGGGTCCGACACCGTCTTGAAGGCGACCGCGAGCGGCTGGCCCGACGGGTCGCACACCACGTCGTGCTCGGCGTCGCCGGCGCGGACCCGGAAGGACGGCCGCCGGTCCGCCGGGGGCCCGATCTCCGCGATGAGCGACGCCAGGCGGTCCACGCCCACCCCGGTGGTCGCCGATCCGCACACCACCGGGAAGACCACGCCGTCGACGATGCCGGCAGCCAGTGCCGCCTCGAGGTCGGCTGTGGGGGGAACATCGCCCTCCAGGTACCGCTCCATCAGAGCGTCGTCGCCGACCACGATGCCCTCGACCAGGTGCTCGCGGACCTGGTGCTCCATGGCTGCCAGCTCGGGAGGGATGGGCCCGGTGTGCCGGCCTTCGCCGTCGTAGGTGATGGCCTCGTCGGTCAGGAGGTCGACCACGCCACGCAGGTCGTGCTCTTCGCCGAGAGGCAGCTCGAGCGGAGCGATGCCGGCGCCGAACCGCTCAACGAGCTCGGCCAGTACCCGGTCGAAGCTTGCCCGCTCGCGGTCCAGCTTGTTGACGAACACCAGTCGGGCCAGGCCCAGCTCTCCAGCCAGCTCCCATGCCGCTTCGGTCTGCGCCTCGATCCCCTCGACGGCGCTCACCACCACCACGGCGAGGTCTGCCACGGACAGCGCGGCGCGGACCTCGCCGAAGAAGTCGGCGAAGCCGGGGGTGTCGATCAGGTTGATCTTGATGTCGCCGGTGGTCAGCGGCGCCAGCGCGAGCTGCACTGACATCTGGCGCTTGACCTCTTCGGGCTCGAAGTCGCAGACGGTGGTGCCGTCCTCCACCCGGCCGCGACGGGCCACGATCCCGGCGGAGGCCAGCAGGGCTTCGGCCAGCGTGGTCTTTCCCGCACCGTTGTGCCCGACGAGGGCCACGTTGCGGATCCGGGACGGCGGGTAGCTCGGCACGGGCGCTCCTCCTTCCCGGCGGTCGAGCACCGTCGGGCTGGCCCCGGAGCACGGCCCCGCGGCCCATCGTCTCCGGCCGGGCCATACGGGTCGGCTGACGACTCGGCCACCACCCAGCCTACCGACGTCGCGGCGCGCCGTCAGGGCCGGCCCGACGCGGCACGACCGGGGGCGCACCCGGGCCCGGTGGTATCCTCGCGCCAGAGTCACGCAAAGGATCCTTCGCATGTTCGACGGCCGGTTCCGGCACGCAGTTGATGGGGTCACGACCCCGATCGGCAAGGCGCTCGCGTCGGCTGGTGTGGCGGCCGACGTCCTGACCGTCGCTGGTCTGGCGATGTCGGTGGGCGCGGCCGTGGCCATCGGCGCGGGGTCTTTCGCCATCGGTGTCGTCCTGATGGTCGCAACCGGCCTGCCGGACCTCTTCGACGGCCCGGTGGCCAAGGCGACCGGAACGGTGTCGATCCGTGGCGCGTTCCTTGACTCCGTCGCCGACCGCGTCGCCGACGCGTTTCTCTACGGTGGCCTTGCCTGGTACCTGGCCGCTCGCCACCACGGCACGGTTGCCGTCCTTCCCTTCGCCATCGTCGCCGTCACCGGGTTCATCTCCTACGAGCGGGCCAAGGCCGAGCTGCTCGGGCTACCTGCCCGCGGCGGGCTGATGGAGCGAGCCGAGCGGTTCATCGCTCTCGGGGTGGTGCTGATCGCCGCCGCCATCGACCCAGCCGCCCTGGTGCCCCTGCTGGTCGTGTTCCTGGGCCTGGTCACGGCCACCGCATGCGGGCGTTTCGCCCGGATCTGGCGGGCCGCATCGGCTGGTGTCGCCGCCACCACCAGCGGAGCCGCTCCCACCGCCGGGACTGCCGGTCACGCTCACCTGCCGGCTGCTGCCGGCCACGCCCGCACAGCGGCGAGTGACGACCTGGCATCGGTCGTGGACGTCGCCGAGGACGCCGGTGGGTTCGGCGCTCCAGGCAGGAGTGCCGCAGAGCCGGACGAGGGCAGGGACCCGGCGGCAGTGCCGGCCGCAGCTGGTGGGGGCCAGCCCGCGCCGATCCTGTGGAGGCGAGGCCGGGTGGACTCGCGCTGGCGGTCGTGGCGGGCGGCGAGGGCCCGGACCGAGGGACCGCGCGTCTGGGCAAGCGGCACCCAGCCCGCCGGCCACCGGCGCATCGGCGCCGACTGGCGTGCCGGGCTCCAGCAGCGACGGAGCGGTGAGCCGTGGGCGCGCTGGCGGGCGCGGCGTGCTGGCGCACCGGTCAGCCGTGCCGGGGGTGCACGGCGCGAGCGTCGCGTCGCCAGGACTGGCAGCCGTCCTGGCCGACGGTCCGGCGCCGGTAGCCGCTGAAGCGGATGGGGGGCACGGTGCGCGGTGGCCGGAGCGGCCGGTTCGAGCGAGCGCTGTCAGCGGCGTGGACGCCCGAGCGGAAGGCGACCGCGACCTACCGTGCCTACCGCGGGCTCGCCGCGGTCATGGGGCACGTGCCCGAGCCCGCCGCGCTCGCCGGTGCCCGGGCCGCGAGCCGCCTGGTGCTCGCACGCAGCGACGGGCGCCGGGCCATGTACGAGCGGCACCTGGCCAAGGTGCTCGACCGGCCCCTGGACCATGACGAGGTGACAGCGTGGGCGCGCCGCGTCTTCGCCAACTACGCCCGCTACTGGGTCGAGGGGGCCCGCCTGGGGTCGATGCCGGGAACCACCGTCGACGCTCGAATGTCCATCGAGTCCGGCTACGAGCACCTGCAGGCGGCCATGGCCGGCGGCGCCGGTGCCATCGTGGCGTTGCCGCACCTCGGCAGCTGGGAGTGGGGCGGCGCCTGGCTGGCCCGCCGCGGCTACCCGATGACGGCCGTGGCCGAGGTGCTCGAACCCGAGGATCTCTACCGCTGGTTCGTGGCGCAGCGAGCCGCCATCGGGCTGACCATCGTCCCCCTGGACCGTACCGCGGGTCCCGCGCTGCTCCGCACCCTCCGCGGCGGGGGACTGGTCGGGTTGGTGGCGGACCGGGACCTGCTCGGTACCGGCGTCGAGGTCGAATTCTTCGGCGACGCCACCACGATGCCCGCCGGCCCGGCCACCCTGGCGCTGCGCACCGGCGCCGCTCTGCTGCCCGTCGCTGTCTACCAGGGGCCCGGGCGGTCGCACACCGGGGTGATCCTTCCGCCGATCGACACCGCACGGACGGCCGACCTCCGATCGGACGTGCACCGGGTCACCCAGCAGCTCGCCACCGCGTTCGAGGGCCTGGTGCGGCGGGCGCCCGACCAGTGGTACTGCTTCCAGCCCATGTGGCCCGAGGACCATGCCGACCGAGCCGGTGGCACCGGCATCGTGGCCGGGGGTGGCACTGCCGGCTCGGACGAGACCAGCACCAGCACCGTCGGCCGCGATGCGGCCCGACCCGGCCCCGGTGGCGCGGGCTTCCAGTCGGGCTGGCGCGCCGTTCGACAGGCACGCTCGTGATCGCCGTCTCGACCTTCGGGCGTGGCGGCGGTGCCGCGAGCACCGGGCCGTTGGGCACGTCGGACGCGAATGTGGCGCCAGTGGGTTGGCCCGGTGACATGGCGAGCGGCGAGGTCTCCGGAGCGGAGGTCGTCGGGCCGACAGGTGGTGGTGCTGCTGGGGCCGTGCCGCCGCCAGGTGGGCATGCGGGCACTGCGCCCCCGTACGCCGACCAGCGGTTCCAGGCGCTGGTGGAGCACTCCACGGACATCGTCCTCGTCCTGGGAGCGGACGGCGCCATCGTCTACGCCAGCACGTCCGCTTCGCGCGTGCTCGGCTACGCGTTCGAGGAGTGGCGCGGGAAGGACGCCTTCGCTGCGGTGCACCCTGGCGACCGCGAGCAGGTGCGGCAGGCCTACACCGGTGTCGTGGCGCATGCTGGCCAGGCGGTGCCCCTGGCGTTCCGGGTCGTGCGGGCCGACGGCACGTCGGTCGAGACCGAGGCCGTTGCCACCAACCGGCTCGACGACCCGGCGGTCGCCGGGGTTGTCATCAACCTCCGGGACATCAGCGAGCGCGTCCGGGTGGAGCGCGATGCTCGGGTCATGGACGACCGGTACCGGTCGCTCGTGGCGTCGCTGGCGGAAGGCGTGCTGCTGGTCGACGCCGACGGTGTGGCGCTGCTGTGCAACGAGGCGCTCGAGGACATGTTCGGCGTGCCGTCCCGCATGCTGGTCGGTGCCACGATCCCCGAGATCGTGCGCCGGGCCGGCCAGTTGGGCGTGCTCCTCGTCGACGTCTGGCACCGGCCGGTGCCGATCGACAGCCACCCGCTGATCGTCGCCCTCGCCAGCGGCAGGTCGGTCGCCGGCACCGTGCACGGCGTCCTTCGGCCCGGCCGCGAGGCTCTGTGGCTGCAGATCAACGCCCGTGCTCTGGTGGAAGCCGACGGCACGCCCGGCGGTGTGGTGGCATCGTTCGCCGACGTGACCGCCGTGCGGCAGGCGTCGGCGCGCCTGGAGGAAGCCCTCGCCGAGCTGCGCAGCGAGCAGACGTTCCTGCAGGTGCTGCTGGACAACCTCGAGGAGGGCATCGTCGCATGCGACGCCCAGGGGCGCATCACGCTGGTCAACCCGGCCAGCCGGCGCTTCTTCGGGATCCCCGATGGCGAGGATCCCGCTGGTCTGGCGCTGTCGGCGGACGGGTTGCGCCGGCTCGACGGCACGGCCATGGCCCGCGAGGAGAACCCGCTGGTACGGGCGTTGGCCGGCGAGGCCGTCCGCGAGGCCCAGCTCGAGGTCGAGAGCCGCCAGGGCGAGCGCCGGACGGTCGTGGCGAACGCCCAGGCATTGCGAGACGACGACGGCAACGAGCTCGGCGCGGTGGTCGCGCTCCACGACGTCACTGAGCACAAGCGGACCGAGGAGCGTCTGGCCGAACTGGCACTGCACGATCCGCTCACCGGTGTCGCCAACCGTCTGCTGCTCGACGATCGCATTCGGCGGGCGCTCGACCGCCTCCGCCGTGGGGGCGGTGGCGTCGGCGTCTTCCTGCTCGATCTCGACGACTTCAAAGCCGTCAACGACGTCTACGGCCATGACATCGGTGACGAGGTGCTCCGGGCAGCAGCAGGGCGGCTTCTGGCGACCACCCGGCCCGAGGACACCGTCGCCCGGCTGGGCGGCGACGAGTTCGTCGTGGTCTGCGAAGTCTCTGGTGGGGCGGAGGAGGTGAGCACCATCGCCGCTCGGGTCGATCGTGCCCTGTCGGAGGTGTACCGGTTCGGCGACACCGAGCTGGCGGTGGTCGCCTCGGTCGGCGGCGTGCTGGTCGACAGCCCCGGGATCGAGCCCTCCAAGCTGATCTCACTGGCCGACGACGAGATGTACCGGGTGAAGGCCGTCCGCCGCCGGTCCCGGCTGCTGCCCTGACCGGGTCCAGAGTGCGCGTCGCGCTGGTCTGCCCGTACGGGCTCGATCATCCCGGAGGGGTGCAGGGCCAGGTCCTCGGGCTGGCCCGGGCGCTCGAACGCCAGGACGTGACGACGCTCGTCGTCGCTCCGGGGCGGTCGGTGCCCGGAGCGCCGGTCCCGGGCGCGGTCCCACACGACGCGACCGACCCGGGTGGCATCGTGCTGGTGGGTCGCAGCATCTCTGTGCCCGCCAACGGCTCGGTGGCGCCTCTGGCCCTGGGGCCCGGAGCCCTGCGGCGCACCGTGGCGGTGCTTCGGCGCTGGGGTGCCGACATCGTCCACCTCCACGAGCCGCTCGCGCCGGGGCCGACGTGGGCGGTGCTGGCTGCGTCGCTCCCCGGGGCCCATCGCGTGGCGACCATGCACCGGGCCGGCGGTGCCGGGCTGTACCGGGCGTTGGGGCCGTTCGCACGCGCTGCGCTCGGCCGGGTGGAGGCGGTGTTCGCGGTGTCGGACGAAGCTCGCGCCACGGCGGCGGCCGCGCTGCGCGGGAGAAGCTGCCCGGTCGTCGGCAACGGCGTCGAGCTCGATCGCTTCCTCGCTGCGGCGCCAGTGCGCACCGACGGACCGACCGTGCTGTTCGTCGGCCGGCACGAGCCCCGCAAGGGACTGTCGGTGCTGCTCCAGGCGACCGAGCGGCTCGGACCGGGCTGGCCGGGGCACCTGTGGGTGGTCGGCGACGGTCCGCAGACCGCCGAGCTGCGCCGCCGGTACCCGCCGGGCCCCCGGCGCCGCTGGCTGGGCCGGGTGGGCGACGCCGAGCTGGCCGGGTTGTTCGCTGGCAGCCACGTGCTCTGCGCACCGTCGTTGGGCGGCGAGTCGTTCGGCGTGGTCCTGCTCGAAGCCATGGCCGCCCGTGCCGCCGTCGTCTGCTCCGACATTCCCGGCTACGCCGCTGCCGCCGGTGGCCACGCCACGCTGGTGCCACCGGGCGACGTCACCGCGCTCGCCGGGGCCCTCGAACGTGTCGTGGCTGCCGTCGGCACCGCTACGGGGCCGGCCGCCGCCAGCGCGCTCGATGCCGCCGTGGCGCATGCCGGACGCCACTCCATGGCGGCGCTGGCCAGTGGCTACCTCCGTTCGTACGAGGAGCTGCTCGGAGCGCCACGTTCCGCAGGGACCTGACGGGGTCGCCCGGATCCCAGGCTGGCTGCTCCTACACTTCGGGGTCATGGCCGACTCATCCACCGCCGGACCCGCACGCGCCGGCGCTCGACCTGCCACCGTGCCGGTCGGTGCGCAGGATCGGGTCGCACCAGACGACCCGGTGGTGACGGTCGGTGCGCCGCCTCGAGCGCGCCGTGGTGGCGGGGGTTCGGGTCCAGCTGGCGGGCGCCGACCTGGCGT
>JAJZLP010000115.1 GCA_021803325.1 Actinomycetes bacterium | reverse complement strand
CTGCGCGGCCGTCGCGAGCTCGAGCGCGCCCTTCGGCGTCGGTGGCAGCTTCTTCAGCGCGGTCTTTGTGACCGTGCGGTGCTTGATCATCGCGTTGAGCTCGATCGGCTGTGCCTTGCCCTTCAGCCAGAGGTTCTGCCCGATCTTCGAGTAGAGGAACTCCTCCCACAGCCGGGCTGCGGCCGGGTGTGGCGCCGTCTTGCTGATGGCCTGGGTGTAGAAGGCGGCGTAGTGCCCGTTCGTCGGGATGACGACCTTCCAGGTCGGCAGCTTGGAGGCGATTGTCCCCTCCTCCAGGTAGTCCCACCACAGCACGATCGGGGTGGTCCCGTTCTCCGCCGTGCTCGGTCCGGCCTCCACGGGGACGAAGTTCCCCTCCGAGTACAGCTTCTGGAAGTACTTCACGCCCGGGACGATGTTCGTGAACGACCCGCCGTTGGCGAGCGACGCCGCCATCACGGCTGCGAAGGCCGACCCCGACTCGGTCGGTGTCCCGTCGATGCCGACCTGGCCGTGGTATGTGGGCTTCAGAAGGTCCTTGAACGAGGTCGGCGGGACCTTGACCTTGCTCGATGTGTAGCCGATCGCGACGAACCCGCCGTAGTCGTCGTACCAGTACCCCTTACCTGCCTTGGCACTCGTGGGAATTGTCTTCCACTCGGCGACCTTGTAGGGCGCGAGGAGGCCTGTCTTCACCGCTGTGACCGCGAACGAATTCCCGACGTCGATGACGTCGGGGGCACGAGACTGACCCTTGAGCGTCTTGATGGCCTCGATCTCCTGCGCGCTCGAGCCTGTGGGGTTCTGCGATGTGATCTTGATGTGGTACTTCTTCGAGAACTCCTTCATGATCGCCCCGTAGTTGGCCCATCCCGGCGGGAGCGCGATCACGTTGAGCTGCCCTTCCTTCTGGGCAGCCTTGATCAACGCCCGCATGCCGCCCCCGGCGGCCGCCGACGTGGCGGTTGCCCACTTCGTCTTGGCCGATTTGGTCGATTTGGTCGTCTTGGCCGTCGACGCACCGCTCGGTGCGGCGACCACCCAGACGAAGGCGAAGGTGCTCACCAGTGCGACGAGCGCCGGTAGGAGCTTGCGCATCCCGCTCTCTCCCTCCATGTGCCAGGGCCCGTAGCCCGGGTCCACCTGCTGAGGACCGTAACGACGCGAGGTGAACCGCCCGCGACCCTTTCGCGACCCCGGAAGGAACTACGGATGAATTCCCCGCGGCACCGCGGCACCGCGGCGCCGCACCACCCCCGGCGGCTGCCGCGACGCCGCACCACCCCCGGCGGCTGCCGCGACGCCGCACTACCCCCGGCGGCTGCCGCGACGCCGCACTACCCCCCGGGCCGCGCAGGGCGGCGGCGACCCGGTGTTCGGTACGCTTGCTGCACCCGCAGTGACGGGCCCGAAGCAGCCATGCCAAGGAGGTCCGAATGCGCAGCACCATGCAGGACGGCCCGCTCCTCATCACGGGCATCCTCCGGCACGGCGCGTCCGTCTACGGCGAGAGCGAGGTGGTGACCGTCGAGCCCGACGGCTACCGCACCGCCACCTTCGCCGAGGTCGCAGAGCGCGCGGAGCGCCTGGCGTCCGCGCTCCGGCGTCTCGGCGTCGGGCCCGACGACCGCGTGGGCACCTTCATGTGGAACAACCAGGCCCATCTCGAGGCCTACCTGGCGGTGCCCTCGATGGGGGCGATCCTCCACACGCTCAACATCCGGCTCTTCCCCGAGCAGCTCGCCTACGTCGTCAACCACGCCGAGGACAAGGTGATCGTCGTCGACGCCTCCTTGGTCCCTGCCCTGGCCCGCGTGATCGACACCCTCCCCACGGTCGAGGTCATCGTCGTGAACGGCGCGGCCGACACCTCGGCTCTCGGGGAGACCCTCGACTACGAGACCCTCCTCGGCGCGGAGGAACCGGGCTTCGACTGGCCCGACCTCGACGAGCGCGACGCCGCGGCGATGTGCTACACGAGCGGGACCACCGGGAAGCCCAAGGGCGTCGTCTACAGCCACCGCTCGACGTTCCTCCACTCGCTCGGGGTGACGTCCGCAGCCTCCCTCGGCATGAGCGATCGGGACCGCATCCTGGTGGTCGTGCCCATGTTCCACGCCAACGCGTGGGGAACCCCCTACGCGGCCTTCATGGCGGGCACCGGCCTGGTGCTGCCCCAGATGTTCTTGAAAGGGGAGGACCTCGTGCGGATCGTCTCGGAGGTTCACCCGACGCTCTCGGTCGGCGTGCCCACGATCTGGAACGACTTCCTGCGGGCCGCCAAGACGTCCGACGCCGACTTCTCGTCGCTCCGGGGGGTGATGGCCGGGGGGTCGGCGGCGCCGCGTGCGCTGATCGAGGCGTTCCGGGACCGGGTGGGCATCCCCCTCACCCAGGGCTGGGGCATGACCGAGACGAGCCCGGTCGCCGCCGTCGCGATCCCGCCGCCGGGAGCCGCGGGGGACGAGGAGCTCGACTACCGGGCGAAGTCCGGGCGCGTGGTCCCAGGCGTCGAGGTCCGCGTCGTCGGCCCTGACCTGCAGATCCTCCCGAACGACGGGAAGTCGGTGGGGGAGTTCGAGATCCGGGGCCCGTGGATCACCGCCTCCTACTACAAGGACCCCGACCCCGAGAGGTTCCACCACGGCTGGCTGCGCACCGGCGACGTCGGCACCCTCGACGCACGCGGCTACATGCAGATCACCGACCGCACGAAGGACGTCATCAAGTCCGGGGGGGAGTGGATCTCCTCGGTCGAGCTGGAGAACGAGGTGATGGCCCACCCCGGCGTCTTCGAGGCCGCGGTCATCGCCGTGCCGGACCCGAAGTGGCAGGAGCGCCCGCTCGTTGCGGTCGTGCCGGTCCCCGGGAAGGAGCCGAGCGCCCAGGACCTCGTCGAATTCCTGAACGGCCGGGTGGCCCGCTGGTGGCTCCCCGAGCGCTGGGCGTTCGTGAAGGAGCTCCCGAAGACCTCGGTCGGCAAGTTCGACAAGTTGGTCCTGCGCGCCGACCACGCCGCCGGCACGCTCGACGTCGTCGAGGTGGAGATCCCGCCCGACGTGACGTAGCGGCCCGGGTGGTCGCCGTAGCGGCCCGGGTGGGGGTGGTCGCCGTGGCCCCCCGGCGGCCCGAGGTCGCAGGAGCCTACCGAGGTGCCGCGTACCGCCCCTTCGGCGTCGTCAGGAGACGAGGTTGTCCAGGGCGTCGAGCGCGGCCTGCATGGCCTGCGGGCTCTCCGAGGCGAGCGCCTCGTTCGCGCCGGTCACGAGCGAGCCGAAGGTAGCCCCGCCCTGCCCGACCGCCTGTGTCCAGTCCCAGCTCCCGTTGGAGAAGTCGAGGAGCACGGTGAGCAGCTGCCGGCGGAGCTGCGCGACCAGCTTCTCGGTCGCCGAGAGGTGCCCGAGCGAGGGCTGCAGGATGGAGGACGCCGCCGCCGGTGTCAGGTTCGGTCCGAGCCCGGGGCTCAGGTGCTGGGCGATCTCGAGGTAGCAGCCGAGCGTCACCGCCCCGACCTGTCCGCCCCGGTTGCGCCCCGCCGCCGCCGCGAACTGCTCGCGCCAGTATCCCGGGCCGGTCGGTGTGAAGCCGAGCGGGGCGGTCACGACGACCGGCGTCGTGACCGAGGTGCTCAGGGTGTCGACGTCGGTCACCGTGGTGGTCACTGTGTAGAGGCACGCGTCCGCGAACGCGTGGGTGAACCCGTTGGCCACCGCGTAGGTGTAGAGCCCTGCAGCGTTCGGCCCGCTCGTCGCGGGGGTGATTGTCGCCTGGGCGTGCGCGGTGCCGTCGGCCCAGTTGACGTCGAAGGAGAGCCCCTGGACGGGGGAGACGTCGAAGGCCTGCGCCGCCCAGCCGACCGCGGTCGACGCGTGCGTGAACACGTTGCCCCCGCTCGTGGTCGCGCCGCTCGTGGCGGTGAGCGTGGCGTCCGACGGCGCCACGTCGTGGATCGTCACGGACGTCGACGCCTGTGCTGTGGTGCCGTCGGCCTCGGCGACCGAGACCGCGATGGGCTCTGTGCGCACCGGCTGGCCGCTCGGCACGAGCTTCTCGTAGACGTGCGTCGCCGAGAAGCTGCCGTCCGGCGACACCGGCACCGTCGTGGCGGCGGTCCCGTCGCCCCAGGTGACCGTGGCATTCGCCGGCTCGCCGGGCTCGAACCCGCTGACCGTCCCTGACACCGTGACCGGCTGCATCACGTCGGTCGAGCCGGGGGTGACCGACAGGCCGGTCACCGAGATCGGGGCGTCTTCGACCGCGATCTTCTGGCTGACCGGTGTGACGCCGCTCGCCGACAGGGTCACGGTGAACGGGCTCGCCTGCCCCCCGGTCCCGGTCTCGTCGGCGTAGACGTGGGACGCGGTCACCTTGCCTGTGACCGACGGTGTCACGTCGACGACGGTGGCGGGCGTGCCGTCGCCCCATGTCACGAGCACGCTCGTGACGTTGTCTGTGGCGACGTAGCCGTTCAGGGTCACCGACCCTCCCTCGTCGACCCACGAGCGGCTGAGCGACATGGAGAGCGGCGGCAGGTGGTTGTCGACCGGGGGCGTGCACCCGATCGGCGAGTTGGTCCCGCTGTACACCGAGTCGAGCGTGCTCTGGTTGAGCGAGCCCTGGTCGGCCGGGTTCCCCATTGTCGTCGGCTTGGGCCCTGTGATCGTCACCGTCGTGCCGAGGGTGTGGACCTCGAGCGCGGTCGCGCTCTCGTAGCCCGTCGCGAAGTTCTCCTTGGACATCGCGCAGCTGATCGTGTTCGTGCTCGTTGTCGACGGGTCCACGGCGTGGAGCCGCTTCACCATTGTGCCCGCACCCGCCCCCGGCGGGAGCGAGAGGTGCGCTGTGGTGGAGAGCTTTGTCGTGACGGCCGGGCTCGCGAAGTACTGCTGCAGCGAGGGCACGAGGTTCGAGAATGTCGCCGCACACAGCGGGCCGCCCCTCCCCTGTGTGCACCACCCTGTCACGTGGTACGACGGGATCAGGCAGTGCCCGTCGATGCAGGCCCAGCCCCCGAACGTGAAGCCGTGCATCGCGTCGTTGAAGATCCAGTTGACTGTGATGTCGAGCGCGTTGGCCCCGATGGAGTTGAGCGCGGAGTTGATTGTTGTCACGACCGAATGGACCTGCTGGTAGATCGCGAAGATCGCATGCCATGTGCCCTGCGAGGCGCTCGTGAGCTCGGTGTAGTCCGACTGGAGGTCGCTGGCGAGCGTGGAGACGTTCGGCGCGACGTAGGTTGTGTACCAGGTCTGCACGGTCGTCCCCACGGTGGTCATCCCCGACTTGATGCCCCCGCCCACTGTTGTCTCGATCCAGTGCTTGGCGGTTGTGAACCAGCTCGTGAGTGTGAAGCCCGGATTCTGCAGGTCGAACGAACCGGTTCCCGAGACGCTCGCCGAGTGGCCGGCGATGTTGCCGGACGCGGTCAGTCCGAGGTGCTTCGTGCCGACCTGGAGTGTGACCTGCCCGCTCAGCCAGATCGGCGCGGAGGATCCATCGCTCTTGTAGAGGACCGGTGTGCGCAGCGTGCCGCCACCGCTGATGTCGATCTGCACCGCGCTCGTCGTCAGTGTGATGCTGATGTTCGTTGTTGTGACCTCGAGCGGGCCGGCGGACCATCCTGAGAGGTGGCCGGCACCGACGATGCCCTGTGTGCTGATTGTGAGGAAGATGCTCGCGAGGCACGAGTGCGAGTCGCTCTTGCACACCGATGTCTTGGACGGCGCGCGTGTGCTGCATGTCAGCACTGCAAGTGTGCCGGACGGCTTGCTTGTGACCGGTGTTGACGAGGAGAAGTAGTTGTGTGTGCTTGTGGTCGTTGTGATGACCAACGCTGCGGAGATGCGGAGCCCCTTGCACAACGCGAACTTCGGCCGTGTGACGCTCGCGTACGAGAAGTCCAGGTTCTTGAGTGCGAGAGGGGGGAGCGCCGACGGTGCGGAGTTGCCGGTCACGTCGTGGTAGACGGCCGCAAGGTCGCTCATGCTGATGCCCTCTTTGCTCTTCACGCGGAAGCCGAGGAGCTCGACCCAGGGCGGCTCCGGCGAGAAGGAGAGGACGACCGAGAGCCCGAGTGTGGTCGCTGTGCCGAGGACGATTGTCCCTCGCGCGCTGAGCGTGAGCCCGACGTCCTCGCCGGCGGTGACGCCGAAGCCGACCGTCAGGTTCTGGATGGTGAGCCATGTGAGGCCCTTGTTGTGCGGCAGCTTCCAATTCCCTGAGAGCGAACCGGTGACTGTGACCGAGACGCCGGCGGACGAGAGGGTCAGCGCCCCTGTGACCGTCAGTGTGATGCACACCTCTGTCGGGTTTGTCGAGGGGGCGGCGATCCCGGTGGGGCAGTCCGAGAGCGCGGTCCTTGTACCAGGGACGAGCATCACGAGGCTCCCCCCGACGCTCATCGAGAACCCCGAGGTCGACTTGGCGAGCTTGAAGAACGCCGTCACCTGCTGGACCGGCCCGGCCTGTACCCGGATCTCGGGGAGCGCGACGTCCAGGCTGAGCGTGCTCGACCCGAAGAGCGGGAGCTGCCCGTCGACCGTGACGGGCCCTTCGACGCACGACGATGTTGTCGCAGTCCCTGCCGGTGGCTTTGTCGGGTGGACCAGCTTGCAGACCATCTGCTTGAATTTGACCGGCAGGTCCACGGCGGCGGTGATGCCGACGCCCTGCTCGATCGAGGCGGAGAACGTGCACGGCGACGTCGCCCGGGGCAGGGTTGTCCCCGCGCAGTAGATGCCGCGGAAGTACGCGAACGAGGCTGTGTCGAGTGTCGACGACGCGTAGGTGCTCGCTTTGCTCGAGAAGACGAAGGACAGCTTGGGAAGCGACATTGTCATGTCGGAGGGGAGCGAGGGCACGACGTCTTTGAGGGTGAGCGACGACCCCGGCCGGGCGGCGACGAGCAGGCCCTTGGTGGCTGTGTCACGCACGAGAGCGACGACGCTCAGCGAACGTGTCGAGACTGTGAGCGTGGCCTTTCCCTCGACGGCGACCATGGGCGAGCCGCTCTTGGGTACCTGGATGGACACGCTCAGGTCTGTGAGCGTCACTGTCGGCGTGCCTGTCGGGAGCGCGCCGCCACTCACCAGGCGGGCGAGGCTTGTCAGGCTGAGCGTCTTGGCCGAGGACGTCGATCTCACCGACAGGTCCGCGGTGAGCCCGCTCGCCGAGACCGTGGCGCCGACGTGGAAGCTGACCGAGTCCAGGGTGGCTGTCGCGCTCAGCGACGCGCTGGTGCTGCCGCCGCCGAGGGTGAGGGAGAGCGAGGCGTCGGTCAGTGTGAGCCAGCTCTCGCCGAACGCGTCGTGGACTGTCTGGAGGTCCGCGCTGGCCAGGAGCTCGACCCCCGAGGGCGAGCCCTTCTTCACCGTGATGGTGGCGGTGAACTGGCCCGAGCCGACGTCGGGCACGTCGACTGTCGCCTTCCCGGTGAGCGTGACCGACCATGTGCCCCCGCTCGTGCCCGCCACCGTCAGGGTGAAGGCGTTCTTCGGCAGGCTGAAGTAGGTCGAGGAGTATGTGGGGCTCACCGACGCGGTGATCGAGAGCCTGGCGGAGACGGCCGGCGGCGCCGTGGCGCTGAAGCCGCTCACACTGCCCGAGAGGGTCCCGGTGAGCTGGATGTCCGAGGGCGCCACGTGGAGGGCAGCGAGGGCTGTCGCGAGCCCACCCGACGCGGACGGCACGCCGGCGAACGTGATCCCCGACCCACCGACGGTGAGCGTGGAGGTGTCCATGCCGGAGAAGAATGCGGCGTTCTGCGCGAGATCGCTCGGGGTGATCGTCGCCCCGCCCGACGCGGTGGTCGTCGCCAGCCACGCGTGCGAGAGCCCGACGCCCACCGCTGTGGAGCCCGGTGCAACGAGTGTCGAGAGACCGACCGACTGGAACCCGAAGAGGATCGTGAAGACCGGCGCGGTCGACGTGGACGATGTCCACTGGCCGACCACCAGCACGGGCACTGTCGACTTCCCGAAGAGCGTCGTCGTCCCCTGGAGCGTGAGCGTGGTGCAGGACGTGGAGGGGTAGGCGGCCACCGTGAGGTCGGTCGCCGGAAGGCTCGGGAAGAGCGACGGCGCGACTTGGAGGGCAGGGCTGTTCCTGCTTGTGAGCCCGTCGACCGTCGACTTGGCGGCTGTGCAGGTCTCTCCCGAGAGGGACGTGCCCGACCTGCTTGTCATGGACACGAGTGTCGCGTTCAGCGGCGTCCCTGCTTGTGCGCCCCTGGCCATCACGACCGCACCGGCGAGCGCCGCGCCGAGGAGCACGAGCACGATGAGCCAGGCAGACCGAAAAGCACGGCGACCGCTCCCCGACGCGACCTCTGTGCGGCGCCTCTCCCCTGGGGTATCCATAGTCCCCCCTCGCGCGGCGCCGCAAACTCCGTCCAGTCGCCGTCCTCTCCACGCCGTGTCTAGCAGCGCTGCGGCGGGTCCGCAAGAGCCGCCCGCCCGACTCTCGCCCAACGCCGGCACGGCCGCAGACGACGGCCGCCTGCTCCGTCTGCTCTCGCTCGTGACCTACACAGAGCGCGTCGTGATCGACCACGCGACCCGCCTCGGCGCGGAGGAACCGGGCTTCGACTGGCCGGGCCTCGACGAGCGCGATGCCGCGGCGGGTCCGCTCAGGAGGGCGACATGGTCCACGACGAGATCGTCATCGTGCGGCCGTGGACCGTGGTGCGCACGGACATGACGTAGCGGCCCGGGTGGTTGCCGCCGGTGACCGCGACCGTGTCCGTCAGTGTGACGTCGGTCACCGCCGTGCCGTTCGCATGCTCGGTGATGTCGGTCGCCGTCTCGTAGCCCGGGTTGTTCGCCCCGACGAGCGGGGCCGGCGCCTTCACCCCTGGGGCGATCGCGTGCCACCAGCCCAGGTTGTTCTCGGTGAGCGCGCGGACGCCTGCGATGAACGCCTGGACCGCTGAGCCGTCGACCAGGAGCGGGCTCGTCGTCTGCGCCCACGAGCGTGTCGGCGAGCCCGCGAGCGTGAACGTCCCCATGGGGAGGGAGTACGTGGCGAGTGTCACGCCTTGGGACGCGAGCGCCGAGGGGACCGGCACGGCCGGAGGGCTCGAGACCGTGAGGTAGGTCTTCGTGTGCTGCGAGCTGCCGGTCGGCGCCTTGGACACCTCGGCCGCCGTCACGAGGTAACGGTCTGGCGTGAACCACAGGGCGTCGGTCGGCCAGCACGTCACGAGCGTGATGCTCGGCGTCGTCGTCTCGTAGACGGGGGAGCCCGCCGTCACGATCGCGTGCGAGGAGACCTGGAAGTCGTAGGTGGTGCAAGGGGTGACGTAGCGGACGGTGTCGCCGCTCTTCAGCTGGTCGATCGTGCTGAAGTAGCTCACGTCGTGGGCGAGCAGCACGGCGTTGCCGGTCTTGCCGGGCCACACCGAGTACGGGTCGTGGCCGACCGCGACCCCGAGCACGCCCTCCCCGGTGCCTTGCTCGACCGGCGCGACCACGCCGAGGGCAGGGATCTCGAGCAGGCCGTGGACCGCTGTGGCGCCGGTGCTCGAGGCGCTGCAGGCCGCGAGCGAGGCCGTGCTCACCCCTCCCGAGCCGCTCGACGCCTTCGGCGACGTGGGGGAGCGCAGCGGCGCGCCGAGAGCGTTGTCCTTCAAGAAGTGGTGGACGAGCGCCCTGCCCACGCGCTCGGAGTGGACGGTCCACACGGTGGCGTAGAGCTGCCAGGCGCCCACAGCCGCCACGAGGACGATCCCTGCGGCGATGAGGATCCACGGGGTCCGGCGCCCCCTGCGGCGCCCTCGCCGGGTCTCAGTGGCGACCGGTTGACCGGAGTCCCTCATACCTCACCCATCCCACACGGTATCGCCCGAGTGCAGCCGGCTGACGCCGGCCACACTCGGGCGCGTGCCTGTGTCGCCGCCCCTGGCGCTGCTACTGGCCCGCCGTCTTGGCCCGCCGGCGTCGGCGCAGGGTCTCACCTGAGGCGAGCAGCCCGAGCCCTGCGACCAGCACCATCAGCTCGAGCCACCGGGACCCCGCCCACGGCTCACCGGTGTGCGGCGTCGTCGCCGCAGGGATCGGCGGTGCCGGCGGCGGAAGCGTCGGAGACGTCGGAGGGGGAGAGTGTGTCGCTGCGCTCGAAGGCGCGGTCACCTTCAGGGTGACCTTGTTGGTTGTGCAGGTCGACGAAGTGCAGCTGGGCGTTCCGTCGTTCGTGAAGACCGCCACGTTCGTGATCACCTCTCCTGTCGTGTCGGTCGCGCCAACGACGGCCTGGAAGCTCACCGACAGGGAGCTGGCAGCCCCGGGCTGGACAATGATCGGGGCCCAGGTGACCGTCCCTGTCTTCTCGGTCGCGTTGCATGTGGGGGCGCTCCCACAGGTGGCCGAGCCGCTCACATACGTCGTCCCTACCGGCACCTTGTCGGTCAGGGTGATCGGTGTCGTGGCTGCCGTTCCGGAGTCCGTGAGAGTGAGCGTGTAGGTGACCTTCGTCCCTCTGGGCACGATCGATCCGGACGGAGGTGCCGAGCTCTTCACCACGCTCAGGACGACGACGGGGTTTGTGACCGTCGACGAGCAGTGCGGCGATGTGCACGGTCCTGTCGTGATCGTCGCGGTGTTCACGACCGTCGTGGTGTCCGTCGGCTTCACGACGGCGTCGAACGTGGCCTTCGCAGAGTCGCCCCTGGCCAGTGTGACCTTGATGACGAGCGTCGTGCCTGTGACCTTGACCGAGCAGGTGTCGCCTGAGGCGACTGTCGCGCAGGTCGGCGTGCCCGAGAGCGTCACGTTGCCCGGGAGGGGGTCGGTCACCGTCGCCTTGCCCGAAGCTGTCCCCACGTTGTCGACGAGGACGCTGTAGGCGATCGTCGCACCGGGCACCACCGACTTCCCGGATCCCGGCGAGTCCG
>JAJZLP010000116.1 GCA_021803325.1 Actinomycetes bacterium | reverse complement strand
TCGATCCTCACCGGCTGCCGGGAGCGGGGAATGGAGCCGTTGCTCACCCTGCACCACTTCACCCACCCGGCGTGGCTGGGCGAGGAGTTCTGGCTGCGGCCGGACGCGGTCGAGCACTTCGGCCGGTGGGTCGACGTGGCTGTCGAGTCGTTCGCCGACCTGGTCGGCATGTGGGTGACGCTGAACGAGATCAACGTGGTCGGGCTGTCGTCCTGGCTGGTCGGCATGTTCCCACCGGGCCGGACGCTGGCCTTCGCCGACGCCTGGGCGGCGATCGACAACCTGCTGGCCGCGCACGTGCGGGCCTACGAGGCCATCCATGCGGCCCGGCCCGACGCGAAGGTCACGACGAACGACGCCTCGATCAGCGTCTACGAGCTCGACCACCTGCTCATCGACCTCCTGCTGTCCCGCTCCATGGGGGTGGAGCCCGCCGAGCTCGACGGCTGGATCTCCGAGCGGCGGGCCCAGCACGAGGTGCTGGTTCCGGCGACCAGTGCCACCGAGCGGGCGCTGCGGCTGCTCGGCCGGCGAACCGCCCCCTACGGCTCGGGAGCGCCGGCGCGCATGCGGACGGCGCGCCGGGCGGTGCGGGCCGTGTTCGACAGCCCCCATGAGCGGACCCTCGACGCCCTCGGCATCGACTACTACGACCCGGTGGTGTCGAACCACGTACGCCTGCCGGGCCACGTCACGGCCGGCGGGCGGTCGCTGGAGCCCGGGCGCCGCCTGTGGGACGACGTCGTCGACACGGCGGGGCTCGGTCGATGGCTCCGCCTCGAGTCGGCGCGGGCGCCCGGGTTGGACCTGTGGGTGGTGGAGAACGGGCTGTGCAACCGGGTGGTGCACGACCGTTCGTACCCGCGGCTCGACGGCTGGGACCGCAGCCGCTACCTGCGCGAGTGCATCGGCGAGGTGGTCGACGCGGTGGCCGACGGGCTGCCCGTGCGCGGCTACTGGCACTGGTCGCTGGTCGACAACTACGAGTGGGGGTCCTACGAACCCCGCTTCGGCCTCTACGGGCTCGACCGGAACCGGGGACCGCACGGGTTCCGGTGGCTGGAGACGGACGCCATGGGCGGTGACGCCCCCGGCGCCTACCGAGGTGCCATCGCTGCCGCGCGTGCGGGGGACCGTGCCGCGTTGGCAGGGGACCGACCTGGCGCCTGATCGCTCCGTCCTGTTCCCTACCGTCCAGCTCGATCCGGCCGTCGGGCCCACAGATTGGGGCCCGAACGGAGTATCTCGATATGTTTCTACACATATCATTGGCGAGGTGCACAAGTCGCTCAGGTGGAGCGCCCGACGCGCCGACGAATACTCGGACGGTCGCATGACCGGATCGGATATCGAGGACGACAGGACGACGAGCGGCTCCCGGCGCGGCAGCGAATCCCACCGCCGCGCCAGGGCGCTGCACTAACGTTTCCGTGACTCAGCGTGAGCCGGGTGACGTGTGCAGTGCCCGTGGGGGTCGAAACCCGGCGGCTGGCAGGGCACAATCCCTGGTCATCGCCACCTTGCACAAGGGGGAACATTGGCTGGAACAGTCTTTCAGGGCTCGGCTGCGAATCCGGCCCGCCACCGCGAGCGCAACCGGGCCATCGTGAACCGACAGCTGTTCGGTGCCGCCCTCATCGTGCTGCTGGTGGCTGCGTTGGTGGGCCTGCCCAAGGTGGCCAGCTCCTCGCTGTCGACGGCTGGCACCGGGATCACCTACCTGAAGGGTCAGACACCGATGAACGCGCCTTACGGCGCGGGGACCACGGTGGGCGGTGTCACCTGTGGGCCCCGGGTCCTCCAGGTGCCGTGGTCGAACTACGCGCCGCCCTGTGAGCCGGCCTGGCACGGGAACAACGGAGGAGCGACCGCACCGGGCGTGACGGCGACGACCATCAACGTGTCGTTCCGGGCGGCTTCGACCGCGATCTTGAATACCCTGTACCTCATCATCCCGAAGAACGTGATCGGCACCAGCAACGAAGCCATCCAGACGATGCAGGCGCTCTTCAACACCTTCAACAAGCGGTTCGAGCTCTATGGCCGGCATGTGGTCCTCGAGCCCTATGTGGGCAAGGGCAACTTCATCACCGAGGACACGGGCGGCGGTGCCACCCAGGCCGAGGCGGACGCCGTCAACGTGGCCGACTCGCTCCACGCCTTCGCCGACATCTCACTGGTTGGTTCGAGCGATCCCTATACGGAAGACCTCGAGGCGAACCACGTTGTCGCCTTCCAGCTCTACGTCCACACCCAGCAGTACTACCAACAGAACTCCCCGTGGCTGTACTCGCCTGGTCCCAACTGCAACAAGTCGGCGGACTCCATCGCCGCGCTGTTCGGGCGGCAGTTGAAGGGCGTGGGCGCCCAGTTCGCTGGTGGCTCGATGAAGGGCAAGCCGGTCAAGATCGGGATCGTCTACATGAACTCGGCGCAGGGCTCCGCGTGCGACCAGGCACTCGTCCAAGCGCTCCAGCAGTACAACCTCACGCCAGCGAAGCAGGCGTCCTACACCTTCGATATCTCCAAGCTGGGCGACGAGGCGTCGAGCGCCATCTCCGAAATGCAGCAGGCGGGTGTCAACACCATCATCTGCTCGAGCTGTGACCCGGTGACGCCGATCGACTTCTTCCAGGCGGCCAACGCAGACCACTACCAGCCCGAGTGGTTCCTCCAGTCGCTGTACGCGGCCGGCGCCACCACTACCGACAAGTTCATGCGTCTCTATCCGGCCAACCAGACGAAGCACCTGATCATGACAGGGGCCTACCCGCCTCCGCTTGCTGATGCCGAGGCCAACACGGCCTTCAACCTGGGGAACACCGACCCTGCTGCCAAGCTCTTTCCTTCGTACAACCTGGTGTACGCCACGGTGCTGCAGTTCTTCGACGCCCTCCAACTGGCAGGACCGAACCTGACCCCGGCCAACTTCGAGCAGGCAATGAAATCGATCCCCGAGTCGATCCCCGGTGGCGAGCTTGGTGGGTGGAACGGCACCTATGGACCCTACGATCCCTCGTCGACGTTCCAGGTCATGAAATGGGACCCGACCGGCACCAGCATCTCCGATGGCCAGAAGGGCACGTTCGAGCTCTGTAACGGTGGCTCGGAGTATCCCTACGTCTCCGACATCACTTCGATGCCGTTGGGCAAGCCGTTGACCTGTTCAGTGCCGTCGCCGAGCTTCTTCCACCCACCGGGGCAGCAAGGGCTGCTCCACAGCTCGACAGCCCCGCCGCTGGCGAAGCCCTCGGTCTCACCCGTGAAGCCTTCTGCACCCGGAAAGCAGGTCCGATGACTACGACCCTGGCGACCGGCGGTCGCGACCAAGCAACGCAGCGGCGAATTCTCATCGGTCTCGGTGTTGGCGTCGTCCTCGTCGCCGCCTACTTCGGTGTCGACAAGGTCCACCCGTTCGGGCCTGGTGTGCTCGTCAAGGGTCTGGTGGTCGGCGGCCTGGACGCCCTTGTGGCCATGGGCTTGGTTCTCATCTACCGCTCGGCTCGCATCATCAACTTCTCTCAGCAGATCATGGGAGGCCTGGCTGCCGCCATCGCCGTCCTTCTGGTCGAGGGCAAGGGCTGGTCGTACTGGGTGGCCGTCCCACTCGGCCTGGTGGCTGCCGTCGTCACCGGTTGGTTGGTCGAGGTCCTCTTCATCCGGCGGCTTGCCAACGCTCCCCGGCTCTTGCTCACGGTGGCGACCATCGGCATCTACCAGCTCTTGGGTGCCGCCCAGCTCGGGTTCGAGAACCTGGTACCGCAGAGCGGTACGGCCACGTTCACAACGCCGTTCAGCTTCTCCTTCTATCTGAACCCCAACACGTTCACCGGCGACGACGTGGTGGCGATGGCCGCGGTCCCGGTGGCACTCATTCTCCTCTACACGTTCTTCGTCCGGACCGACTACGGCGTGGCCATCCGGGGCGCAGCTGACTCGTCCGAACGGGCATTGCTGCTCGGCATCCCCGTCCGGAACCTGAGCCGGGTGACCTGGATGGTGGCCGGGCTGCTGTCCGGTGTCGGTGCGATCCTGGCCGCTCCGGCCAGCATCGGGAACTTCACCGTCGGCCAGGTCAGCACGCCGGCGGCCCTTCTCCTCCCGCTGGCCGCCGCCGTACTGGGGGGCATGGAATCGCTGCCGCTCACCGTCCTGTGGGCTCTGATCCTCGGTGTGATCAACGAGGTGGTCTACGCAGTGACGCTCCAAGCTGCGTACCAGGACGTGGCACAGTTCATCGCCATCGGCTTGGGGCTGTTGCTCATGATCCTGCGGAACCGCATTACCCGTGTGGACGATGGCGGCATGGGCGAGTTCGTCTCCATCCGCGAGGTTGCGTCCATCCCCCATCACCTAGCCCGCCTTCGGCAGGTGGTGGCGGCCAAATGGACCGTCGGCCTCGTCGTGTTGGCAGCGGCCGTGCTGGTCCCGCTCACCTTCTCGCAGTCGAACCAACTGGTCAGCGCAAATGTGGTCATCTACGCCATCATCGGCGTGTCCATCGTGGTGCTCACCGGATGGGCCGGGCAGATCAGCCTGGGGCAGTTCGCCTTCGTCGGCGTCGGCGCTGCGTCGGCTGGAGCGCTCATGATCCACCAGAACGTGAATTTCCTGGTGGCGATGGTGGCAGCGGCAGCGATCGGCGCGGTCGTTGCGGTGATCCTTGGCATCCCGTCCCTGCGGGTGCCGGGGCTGTACCTAGCGGTCGCCACGCTTGCTTTCGCCGTTCCCGTCTCGTCCTACCTGCTCTCGTCCCAGTTCATCCCCTGGCTCAATCCGTCCCAGGTGGGCAGGCCGGTCCTCTTCAACCGGATCAATCTGGGTTCCCAGTCCACGTTCTACGAGTTCTGCCTGGTGGTACTGATCCTGGTGATCGCGGCCGTGCACAACATGCGCGTGGCTCGTACCGGACGAACCATCATCGCTGCCCGCGACAATGCCCGTGCGGCTGCCGCGTATGGCGTGAGTCCGCTGCGGACAAAGCTGTTGGCGTTCGTCGTCTCGGGCGCCATCGCCGGGATCGCCGGGAGTCTCTATGAGGTGAGCGTCGAAGGCATCAAGTCCGGCGGTCTCCAACCAGACCTGTCGATCACCGTGTTCGTCATGGTGGTCATCGGTGGCCTGGGCTCGATCACGGGCGCCGTCCTCGGTGCCGTGGTCATCGAGGCGAGCAACCTCATCCCCATCCAGAGCCTGCAGCTGTTGACGACGGGTGTCGGCGTGCTCATCATCCTGATGCTGCTGCCCGAGGGGCTCGGTTCGGCCGTGTTCTGGGTCCGTGATTGGTGGCTCACCCAGCTCGAGCTCCGTATGGGCCGCAAGGCGGCAGCATCCGAACTGCTCCAACCGGGCGAGGATTCGACGCGCACACGCGAGCTGATGATGGCAGGCGGCATCAACGAGAAGGCGCACAGCGCCGCACTCCGTCTCGGGGCTCTCGAAGCCCTCGAGGCGGGCCAAGAAGGTTCGATAGACGGGAAAGCACCCGATGCAAGCCCACCGGACCGGCAGCTGTCGCTGGTATCGCTCGTCGATGTTGACGCCGGCTACACGAGCAGAACGAAGGTGCTCAACCAAGTCGCCATCGGTATCGGACAGACCGAGGTGGTCGCCCTGCTCGGGACGAATGGCGCCGGCAAGACCACGGTCCTGCGCACCATCGCCGGGCTCCTCAATCCCACGCGCGGTACCGTCCGCTTTGCCGGACAGGACATCACCTCCTTGTCCCCGGCAGAGCGTGTGCAGGCCGGTCTGGTTACCGTGCTCGGGGGTCGCAGCGTCTTCCCGTCGCTCACGGTTGCGGAGAACCTGCGCCTGGCGACGTGGACAGCGCGCCATCACATGAAGGACCAGGAGTTCATCGCAGCCGCCATGGAGCGGGTGCTCGCGATGTTCCCCATCCTGCGTGCCCGGCGGGACCAACGGGCAGGGCTCCTCTCCGGCGGTGAGCAGCAGATGCTGGCATTGGCCCAGGCCCTGCTGTGCCGGCCCAAGCTCCTCCTCATCGACGAGCTGTCACTCGGCCTGTCGCCGTCGGTCGTCGCCGACCTACTCGAGGTCATCCGAGCGCTCGCCGCCAGCGGTGTGACTGTGGTCATCGTCGAGCAGTCGGTCAACGTCGCCACGGCCATCTCGGGACGAGCCGTCTTCATGGAGCGCGGGCGTGTGCGTTTCAGCGGGCCCACCCCCGACCTCTCCCAGCAGCCGAAGCTGCTGCGATCGGTGTTCCTTTCGGCAGCGAAGCGGGCACGCCGCCGGGCCGCCCAGGCGGCCGCATCCGGCGAAGGGCCCCAGTTGGTGGCGGCACCGCCGCCGCCGGGCACCCCGGGCGCGCCGCCGCCGGCGTTCACGGTCGCCGGCGTGTCCAAGCACTATGGAGGTGTCGCCGCGCTGGACGACGTCAGCTTGAGTGTGGCACCGGGCGAGATCCTCGGGATCATCGGTTCGAACGGCGCTGGAAAGACGACCCTCTTCGACGTGTGCTCGGGCTTCACGGTGCCCGATTCTGGCCATGTCGCCATGGGAGGGAGGGAGATCACCCGGCTGTCCCCGGCCCGTCGTGCCTCCCAGGGCCTTGGGCGCGTCTTCCAGGACGCTCGACTGTTCCCGTCCCTCACCGTGGCAGATACGCTGGCGACCGCCCTCGAGCAGTCGGTGCCGGTCCGGGACCCACTGGCCGAGGCCCTGGGACTGTCGGCTGTGGTGCACTCGGAGGAGGCGATCCGGGACAGGGTCGAGGAGTTGCTCGTAGAGATGGGGCTCGAACGCTACCGTGACTCGTTCATCTCCGAACTGTCGACCGGTACCCGCCGGGTGGTCGAACTGGCGTGCGCCGTGGCGCACCGGCCTACGGTGCTCCTCCTCGATGAGCCGACCTCAGGGATCGCCCAACGCGAGTCCGAGGCGCTCGGCGAGCTGATCCTGGGCTTGCGCGAGCAGACGGGTGCCGCCTTCGTGGTCATCGAGCACGATGTCCCACTGGTCTCCTCGGTGGCGGATCGCCTTATGTGCATGCACGTCGGCCGCTTCATCTCCGAAGGGAGCACGTCGGAGGTGCTGAACGACCCCTCCGTGGTCGCCGCGTATCTTGGGACCGACGACGCTGCCACGCGCCGGTCCGGTCCTGCTGCGCCCCGCCCGGCACCGAAGGTGCCCGCAGCCGTCGGTGCTCCCGCGCCCCAACCGGTGGCTGCTGGCGTCGGGGCGGCTCCGATGCCGGCAGCTCCCCAGCAGTATGCCCAGCCCGGCATGCCACCGCAGCCGGGGATGCAGATGGCGCCGCCGCCCCCACCGCCGGGCTATGTCAACGCGCCGCCGCCCGGGTGGGTCGATCCGAATGGAGCCGGTGGTGCGCAGGCGGGTAACGGGCATCCGGTAGGAGGTGCGTGATGGAGTTCGCGATCAGCCGAAAGCAGCTGGAGAAGAAGCGTGCCCAGGAGGCAGCTGCCCAGCAGGCCCAGGCGATGGCTGCCGCTGGCGTACCGCCTCAGGAAATGGCGGGATCGGACCTCGGGGACGGCTCGGGTAACGCATTCTTCAATTCGGGTGCCGTTCCCCAGCAGTATGCCCAGCCCGGTATGCCGTACCAGCCGGGCATGGCGCCCCAGCAGTACGCACCGCCACAGCCGGGCATGGCGCCGCAGCAGTACGCACCGCCCATGCCGCCCCAGCCGGGCATGCCGTACCAGCCGGGCATGGCGCCCCAGCAGTACGCACAGCCCATGCCGCCCCAGCAGTACGCACAGCCCATGCCGCCCCAGCAGTACGCACAGCCCATGCCGCCCCAGCCGGGTATGCCGTACCAGCCGGGCATGCCGCCCCAGCAGTACGCACAGCCCATGGCGCCGCAGCAGTACGCACAGCCCATGGCGCCGCAGCAGTACGCACAGCCCATGGCGCCGCAGCAGTACGCACCGCCGGGTGTGGCTCCCCAGGCCGTCGACCCGCTGGCCGGCTTCGGCCAGGTGGTGGACCAGTCCCCGGCGGCCGCTCCGGCAGCTCAGCCCCGCTGGCGCCGTCGGAGTGCCGAGGAGGTCCTCGAGGAACAGCGAGCCCACCCCGCCGTGGCGCTGGTCCGCCGTTACGTGGGATTCGTGCTCTTCCTCGTCGCTGCAGGCCTGCTTATCGCCTTCGTTCCGTCGGCACGCCACGCGCCCTCAGGGATGGCACCGCAGGTGGTGATCACCGCATCGGCACCTGCAGGCATGACATCGCCACCAGGCACCTGACCGCTGCACGTTCCGGAGCCCCGCTTCCGTGTCCGGGGCGCGCGGCCGGCGCCAGAGTCCGCCGTCAGCTGACGACGCGCACGGGCCGTGCCGGTGCCTGCGAGGACCCGGCCCGATGTGAGCCCGGTTCTCCGGCGGCGGTCCCGTGGAGCTCGCGCCACCGTTCTTCGACCTGATCGACGAACCGGCGCCCGCGCTCCATGACCCGGAGTACATCGCCCTGGCCCTGCGGACGAGCGAGCATCCACGAGTGCCCTCCCGGCACCCAGAGCACCTCGACCCCGGTCGAGCGCTCGACCTCGTCGGCGGTGGCCCAGTGCGCGATGCGGTCGAAGATCCCCCACAGGGGAAGGAACGGGATCTGGCCTCGCTCCACGATCTCCCGGACGAGGTCCCGCTGATCGACGGCGGTCAGGAGGCCGCCGACGGGGATCGTGCGGCCGAAGGCTCGGACGTTGCGCCGCACGTCGGGCAGGACGGCGCGCAGCGTCGAGTAGGCCCGGCCCATGAAGAGATCGGGGAAGTCGATGGCCACCGAGAAGAGCAGGTCGGCGAAGGCGGCCACGTCGGGGAGGAATGGTGCCATGACGGCCGTGATCGGTCCGCTCCGTTTGCGCCATGCCGGCGTGCCCACGCCATCGCGGTAGATGATGCCGAGGGTCCGCTCCGGGTGCCCGGCCGCGTACTGCACGGCGACGGCCCCTCCCATGGAATGCCCGAGGAGCACAGCGGGGCCGGCACCCACGTGATCGCACACGGCGGTGATCTGCTCGGAGACCGCGGCCATCGACAGGTTGTCCCACGGGAGCGGATCGCTGCCCCCGAACCCGGGCAGGCTCGGATTGACCACCCGCCAACCGAGGGCCTCGGCCAGGCGTGCGCTCTCCCGCCAATAAACGCCACCGCCTGCGAAGAACCCGTGTATGTTGACGGCCCAGACCGGGGGCGTCCCAGGACCGCCAGGACCGTGTTCGGCGACATTGTCGGACACGGCGAAGCGCACCCGCCGCCCGTCCACGGTGATCACACCCGGTACCATCCGCACCTCGGACTTGACCGATCGCCGGAGCGCCTGGACGACGGTGGGTGCCGGACCCTGTCTCGCATGGCGAGCCGGCACCGGTTGGCGCACCCGGACGTTCGGGGCGCCTTCGGCGTGTGGGCCGGCGTTCGTGCCCCGGAGCTGCGGTGACCTGCGCATGGTGACGCCTGGAACGCTAGCCGCGCCGAGCGGTCACAGCGGTCATCCCAGAGTGCATCACCCGCCCTCGACCAAGCTCCCGAGCCGGGCGAGAGTACGGGTGGCCTCGTCGACCATCATCCCCACCAGCGTGCCGGCCGGGATCAGCGTCTGGATGCCGCCGACGGCCTGACCTGCGGGGTAGCCCTCGATGTCGGGGTCGACACCTGCGGTCTCGGGACCGCCACCGAGGTGGAACGCACCGTCGCCCATGGACCGGCCCAGCTGGGCGGGGAAGGGCTGCAGGTCTTCCGGATGCTCCTCGAAATGGGCCGTGTAGCGGTTGGCGATGACCCGCATGGGCTTGCCGGAGAACGCCCGGCTGATGACGGTGCCGTCCTCGGCGGCCGACACAAGTGCGTCCTTGTAGCCGGAGACCCCGTGCGCTTCGGGTGTGGCGATGAACCGGGTGCCGACCCAGACGCCGTCGGCGCCGAGCGAGAGCGCGGCAGCCAACCCCCTCCCGTCGAAGATCCCACCGGCTGCGACCACGGGGACCAATCCCCCCACGGCGTCGACGATCTGCGGGACGAGCGGCATGGTGGCTACCTGGCCGGTGTGCCCCCCCGCCTCGGTTCCCTGTGCCACGACCACGTCGCACCCGGCGTCCACGGCCCGTCGCGCGTGCGCGACCTTGCCGCACATGTTGACGACGACCAGACCGTGCCGGTGGCAGAGGTTGATGACGTCAGCAGGTACGCCGAGCCCGGCGACGAACGCGGAGGCGCCACCTTCGATGAGCGCCTCGACCTGCGCCACGAGCTGTTCGGGGAAGGCGGTGAGCAGGTCGACGCCGAACGGCTTGTCCGTCGCCGCCCGGACCTGTGCCATCTGGTCGCGCATCTCGTCGATGCTCATGGTCGATGCACCCAGGCAGCCGTAACCACCGGCCTCCGACACGGCGGCCACGAGTGGAGCGTAGGAGACCCCTCCCATGCCGGCCAGCATGACCGGGTGGTCGATCCCGAGGGCTTCTGTCAGTCGCGTGCGCATGGCTGCCTCCTCATCGTTCGCGGCCGGCGTGGCTCATCGTGCACCGCCTGTAGCGGCCGGCGTGGCTCATCGTGCACCGCCTGTAGCGGCCGGCGACTCCAGCGTAGAAGCCCCACCTGGTCGCCTCCCGTCGTGGCCGGTCAGGGTCATGCCATGCCGACGACGGGCGCGTTCAGGTGCTTGGCACCCATTGAGCCCCGGTAGGTGGCGTCCCCGAAGGCGAAGACACCCCCGTCGGAGGCGACGAGCCAGTAGCCGCCCCCATCGGGGGTGGCGGCCATGCCGACGACGGGCGCGTTCAGGTGCTTGGCACCCATCGAGCCCCGGTAGGTGGCGTCCCCGAAGGCGAAGATGCCCCCGTCGGAGGCGACGAGCCAGTAGCCGCCCCCATCGGGGGTGGCGGCCATGCCGACGACGGGCGCGTTCAGGTGCTTGGCACCCATCGAGCCCCGGTAGGTGG
>JAJZLP010000261.1 GCA_021803325.1 Actinomycetes bacterium | reverse complement strand
GCCGTCCACGCGGTCCCGGACCTCTGTCCGGGCGGTGAGCAGCAGCACCGGGGTGCGGTCCCCGGCGGCTCGCACCCGCCGGCAGACGGCCATGCCGTCGTGGCCGGGCATCATCACGTCGAGCACCACGACGTCAGGGCTGGAGTCGGTCATGGCGGCAAGGGCAGCCGCCCCGTCGGGGACGGCCGTGACGGCATAGCCCTCCATGTCGAGCGCGAGGACCAGAGCGTCCCGGGTAGCCCGATCGTCCTCCGCGACCAGCACCGTCGTCCTGCCCGCTGCGTCCACCGAGCAATTCGTAGCGCACCACGGTGAGCCGCGGGTAAGAGACTCAGCAGATCCACAGGAGATCGACACCGGTTTCACGGCGATCTCTCACCGTCTTCTTGCCCGGGCCTCCGAAGATGGTCGAACCGGAGCGGATCCGGCCGACAGGAGGGACAACCATGGACAACGAGGCACGATCGCGGCTTCTGGTGCGCAGCAGGAAGGTGGGCGCCACCGCCCTGGTCGCCGGCGGGCTCGTCGCCGGCAGCTTCGGGGTGGCGGCCGCAACGACCGGCAGCTCGTCAGGCAGCTCGTCCGGCTCGACGCCGGCACCTTCCCACCCAGGCTGGGGCGGCCCCCGAGGCATGGGCGGCCCCGGCGCCATGGGCGGCCCCCGTGGCATGGGCGGGACAGTGACCGCTGTGTCACCGACGTCGCTCACGGTGTCGCGGCCCGACGGCACGTCGGTGACCTACACGCTCACCAGCTCCACGGCCTACCAGAAGGACCGCGCAGCCAGCACCTACGCTGCCCTCGCGGTGGGCGAGCGCGTCGCCGTGCGCACCTCGGCACCGCCCTCGTCCAGCTCGACCACGCCGGCGACCGCCGTCGAGGTGGACATCGTGTCGCCGCACCTGGGCGGCGTCGTCCAGAGCGTGAGCACGTCGGGATCGGCGTCCACCATCGTGGTGGCCGACGCCCAGGGGTTCTGGCGGACCATCATCACCTCGGCGTCCACCACCTACACCGACAACGGTTCCTCGGTCAGCTCCCCGACCATCACGAAAGGTGAATTCGTGAATGCCGCGGGCAGCATCGACGCCAACCACACCACGCTCGACGCCACGTCGGTGGCCATCGGCAAGCCCACGCCGCCGGCACGCCCCTGACCCGGCCGCGTCCCTCACTGCTCCTTATCCCGCCGACGGAAGCCCGGGCAGCCAGCCTGAACAGCCGTCCCCAGCGACCCGCTCGGGCGAGCCGTGATAGGTCACCAACGCGCCGCAGTTCGGCGGTACGATGGCTCCACCAGAGGAAGGAGGTGGTCCAACTGCACAATCGACGTGGGACCCTGGAGGTGGCTGGCCGCTAGCCGGCTCGCTGGACCAGCTGGCGAATTCCAGCCAGTCGCCAATCGACACCCCAGCGGAAGCTGGTCCCATCCGCGCGGTCCGGGTGCCGATGCCTTTCCAGCACGATGGACGTGAGAGGGCGCCCTTCGGGGCGCCCTCTCCGCGCCCGGCCTCCGAGCGCTGGAGCCCAGGTGAGCACCCGCCCCCGCAAGGCCAGGATCGACCACCCGCGCCAAGCGCAGAACGACACCCTGGCGACAGGCAACGGCTTCCCCCCGCCGCGAATCGACCACCCCGCAACCGCTCCCCTACGCTGGAACGGACATGACCCTCGTCCCCGCCGCCCACAGGAGCATCCGATGCGCCTGGTGATCGTCGGCGGAGGACCGGCCGGCACCCAGGCCGCCACCGACGCCGCCCGCCTGGGCGTCGACGTGACCCTCGTCGAGCGCGACGTGGTGGGCGGTGCTGCCAACCTGTGGGACTGCATCCCGTCCAAGACCATGATCGCGACGGGTGGCGCCATGGCCGACCTGGAGCGGATGTCGGGAATGGGTCTGGGTGACCTGCAGGCCGTCCTCGACCTCGACGCGCTCAGAACGCGCATCACGGGCATCGCCCGGCACCTCGAGGCAGCCACCACCGAGATCCTGGAGAGCCAGGGCGTCGAGCTCGTTCGCGGCAACGGCCGGCTCCTCGGGCCGCACACCGTGACGGCCGACACCGCCGAGGGAACCCGCACCTGGTCGGCGGACGCCGTGGTCGTGTGCACCGGGAGCCGACCCCGCGTGCCGGAGTGGGTGGAGCCCGACGGCGAGCGGGTCCTGCTCACCCGCCACGCCTATCCCCCGCCCACCTTGCCGGACCACCTGGTCGTGGTGGGATCGGGCGTGACCGGGGTGGAGTTCGTGCACATGTTCGCGTCGCTCGGCGTTCGGGTCACCCTGGTCGTGAGCCGCCAGCAGGTGCTGCCCGGCAAGGACCCCGAGGTCGCTGCCGCACTGGAAGACGAGTTCCTCCGCCGGGGTGTGCAGCTGCTCATGGGCGCCCGGGCGACGGGCATCGAGCAGGACGCTGGGGGCATCCGTGTCCGGTGCGAGGACGGCCGGGTCGTGGAGGGGAGCCACGCGCTGCTCGCCATCGGCTCGGTCCCCAACAGCGAAGGGCTCGGGTTGGCTGCTGCCGGCGTGGACGTCAGCCCGTCCGGGCACGTGCCGATCAACCATCACTGCCAGACCAATGTGCCCCACATCTACGCGGCGGGCGACCTGTCGGGGAAGCTGCCGCTGTCGTCGGTCGCCACCATGCAAGGTCGCAAGATCGCCGAGCACGTGGTGATGGGGCACACCGCGGCGCACCGGCACCTCGAGTACGACAAGGCGCCATCCGCCATCTTCACGGAACCCGAGATCGCCGACGTCGGCCTGGCAGAGGCCGACGCCTTCGCCCTCGGGCGCAAGATCCGGGTGACCAAGGTTCCCTTTACGGCGAGCAGCCGAGCCCTCATCACCAACGACACCCGCGGCTTCGTCAAGATCGTGTCCGACCCGGCCACCGGCGTCGTCCTCGGCGGGTCGATCGTCGGTCGCAACGCTTCGGAGCTCATCTCGGTGCTGAGCCTGGCGGTGACCGCCGGCCTGCGGGTAGCGGACCTCGTCGACTCCATGCCGGTGCATCCGGCGTTGGCGGAGGCCCTGGCGGAGGCGGCGGACTAGGCCGACCCCGACGGGCTCCGGCCTGCACCGAGGCGGAAGCCTCGTAGCGGATCGGTCACGAGGGCTCGCCGGTGTCAGGTGGCGGCGGCCGTTGCCCCGACCGCCGTCGCACGACCACCACCGACCGCTCCGGATAGTCCGGGTCGAGGTGCAGTTCGAGCTCGTCGCCATGGGGATCGCCCGGCGCCTCTGCCTGCACCACGATCTTGGGTCGCTGCGGACCGTACATGGCTTCGGCCAGGCCCAGCATGGCGTTGCCGAGGAGGCCCCCGGTCGTGGGCCGGCGATGGCGGACCGGCGCCACCGGCCCGACACCCTCGGCATCGCCGGCCTGGAGCCAGGCCAGCCACTGCTCGTCGGTCCAGTCGTCCGGATCGTCCGGCGGCATCTCGGCGTACAGCACTTCGGGCTCGTCGACTGCGACACCCTCGGACTCGTCTTGCGGGATGAGCGTTCCGGGCTCGTCGACAGGGAAGCCCTCGGCCCCGTCCGGCGGCATCTCGGCGTTCGACGCTCCGGGCTCGTCGACAGGGACGCCCTCGGCCCCGTCCGGCGGGACGTCGCCAAGCTCGACGGTCGGCACGTCCGCCAGCGGCTCGACCGGTCCGTCCACAGGGATCTCGTCGCCCGCGGGTTCGCCGGGAAGGGACCGGCGGGGGACCCGGCGCTGCATCATGCCCCGACCGTACTCCTGTCTCGTGCCGATCTGGCCGGCACCTCGTGCTCCAGCGGCACGCCGACCCGGCTGGCAGGTCCTAGACGCCGGCACCCCCGTCGACCGGAACGTTCGCCCGCCGCCACGCGGACTCGGCGGCAAAGGCGACTTCGCGCACCGGAAGATCCAGCGCTCGAGCAGCCGCAGCAGCGTCGCGATGCTCGGCCTTCACGCGACCGGCACTCACCTTCAGCCGCACGCGGTGCCCAGACACCTCCACCACGTCGACGGTCCGCTCCGCCGGCCACCGCTCGAGCCGGGCGGCACGCACGCCGAGGGTCCCGGTCTCCCGGTGCAGCACCCGGCGAAGCTCCGGGACCGATCGTGGCTCGGCCAGCGCGCTGACGACGTGGCCCGGCCGGCCCCGCTTCATCACCACCGGCGTAATCCACGCGTCGAGCGCCCCGGTTTGGAGCAGGACGTCGACGGTGTAGGCGAGCGTCTCGCCGGTGGCGTCGTCGACCGTCGTCTCGAGCAGCACCACGGGCTGCCCGGGCTCGTCGTCCGGCTCCCGGGCACGCCCGTCGCCAGGAGCCGTCAGCCCAGCGGGAACCCCAGGACGACGCCGGGTTGCCGCACCGGCCCCGGCTGCCTCGTCGGCCGGTGCCATGGGACCGGCCAGGGCGGCAGCCAGCTGGGACCGGTCCCCGATCACGACCTGCACGCAGTTGGCGACGCCAGGGAGGTCGGCGGTCCCGGCACCGAACCCTGCGGCGCTGATCCGCATGGCGGGCATGGGCCCGAACCCGGTCGACCAGGTGGCCATCAGCGCCGCGCCGGTCGGCGTGGTGAGCTCGATCGCCGTGTCACGCCCCACGACGGGGGCGTTGCGCAACAGCTCCACGACGGCCGGGCTCGGATTGGGCAGGGGGCCGTGCGCACCGCGCAACGTCCCGGTCCCCACTGCGATCGGTGACACCACGATCTCGTCGACACCCAGGATCTCGAGCGCCGCAGCCGACCCCACCACGTCGACCAGGGTGTCGTGGCCGCCGAGCTCGTGCAGGTGCACCTCGCCGATGGGCACGCGGTGCACGCGGCTCTCGGCGGCAGCCAGCGCCCGGAGGGCGGCGAGCGCGCGTTCGGCCACCCGGTCGGGCAGCGACGCCTCTTCGACCAGGCGGGCCAGGTCGGCGAACGGGCGTGGCGTGGGATCGTCCCCGGGGACGTCGACCACCACGCGAGTGGCTCCGATCCCGCCGCGGGTGGCGGGCTCGACCCGCAGGTCCCAGCCAGGAAGGCGAAGGCCCGCCACGATGTCCCGCACCGCCGCCACGTCGGCCCCGGCGTCTACGAGCGCGCCCAGCACCATGTCTCCGGCCACGCCGCTGAAGCAGTGGAACCACGCCACCCGCCGCTCGAACACCCCGGCAGCGTCCCCGCTTCGGGCGGCACCTGCACCAGAGGCGGCCCCTGCACCCGAGTCGGCCAGAGAACCCGAGGCGGTCTTCGCACCCGAGTCGGCTCGAGAGCCCGCCATGCCCCGGGCGGTCATGGAAGCATCCGGGCCACTGCACATGCCGCTCCGAACCCGTTGTCGATGCCGACGACGGTGATACCGGCGGCGCACGATGCCAGCATGGCGAGCAGCGCGGTGATCCCCTGGAACGAGGCGCCGTAGCCGACCGAGGTTGGCACCGCGATCACCGGGGCTCCGGTCATGCCGCCCACCACGCTGGCCAGGGCGCCCTCCATCCCGGCCACCACGACCACCGCGTCGGCCGAGGCCAGGTCGTCGACCGAGGCCAGCAAGCGGTGCACGCCGGCCACCCCGCAGTCCACCAGCCGCTCCGGAGCGAACCCGGAAGCCGTCAGCACGGCGGTGCACTCGTCGGCCACGGGGAGGTCGGCGGTGCCGGCTGTCACCACCAGGACCCGACCGGTCCGCGGCGGGGCGGGGCGCCACGCCACGGTGGACAGGGCGCCGCCAATCGTCCGTGTCCCACCTGGTGCCGCCGCCAGCGCGGCCTCGGCCTGCTCGGGGTCGGCCCGGGTGAGCACGACGGGCAGCGACGCCGGCTCGGCCAACAGCTCGACGACGATGGCGGCGCACTGCGCCGGGGTCTTGCCCGGGGCGTAGACAGCCTCGGCCGAGCCCTGTCGGAGCGCCCGGTGGTGGTCGACGCGAGCAAAGCCCAGGTCGGCGAACGGCAGCCGTCGCAACTGACGGACGGCATCGTCGGGCGAGCACGTCCCGGCCCGGACGTCGTCGAGGAGCTGGCGCACGGCGGTCTCGTCCATGGTCGGCCACTATCCTGCCCGTCCATGGCGAGCGCTGCGACCCGGGGGCCCACGGCCGGCCCGAGGCAGGCGTCGCGTCGCTCAAGCGGCGCCGGCAGCGCTCCGGCATCCGAGCCGCCCGGCAGTGGCGGCGGCACACCACCGGTTCCGACGGTGGCCTACCTCGGACCGGCCGGAACCTTCACCGAAGAGGCGCTGGGCACCCAACCCGACCTGGCAGCCGGCAACCTGTTGCCCATGGCCACCATCGCCGACGTGCTCGAGGCGGTCGTCGCCGGCCAGGCCACCCGCGGCTTCGTCCCCATCGAGAATGCCATCGAAGGATCGGTCCACGCCACGGTGGACAGCCTGGTCTTCGAGCACGAACTGCTCGTCCAGCGTGAGGTGGTGCTCGACGTCCACCTCTGCCTGATGGCGCCACCGGGAACCGAGCTCGCCGATGTCCGACACGTCCTGTCGTTCCCCGTGGCGACCGCGCAGTGCCGCCGGTTCCTGGCCGAACGGCTGCCCGGGGTGGAGGTGGTGCCGACCAACTCGACCGCCGAAGCCGCCCGGCTGCTCGGCGCCTCGCCGCGGGCCGACGCCGCCGCGGTGTCGCCCCGCCTCGCGGCCGACCTGTATGGCCTGGACATCCTGGCCTCGGCCATCGAGGACCACCCCGACAACCAGACGAGGTTCGTCACCGTGGCCCGCTCGGGCATCCCCGCTCCGACCGGGCACGACAAGACCAGCATCGTGTGCTTCCAGCGGGCAGACCGGCCGGGCAGCCTGCACGCCATTCTCAGCGAGTTCGCGGCACGCGACCTGAACCTCACCAAGCTCGAGTCCCGCCCGACCAAGCGGCAGCTGGGGAGCTACTGCTTCCTGGTCGACCTCGAAGGGCATCTCGCCGACGAGGTGGTGGCCGACTGCCTGCGGGTGCTGCACGCGGAGCTTGCCGACGTGAAGTTCCTCGGCTCCTACCCCGCTGCCGGGGCCGGAGCCTCCGTACGGCGGGCCCGGGCCGGAGCAGCCTGGCGCCGGGCCGAGACCTGGCTCGACGGCCTCAGACTCCAGATCGAGCCCAGTCACTGACCGGACACCGGACACCGGACACCGGACACCGGACACCGGACACCGGACACCGGACACCGGACACCGGACACCGGACACCGGACACCGGGGCTAGCCTCGACGCCGTCGGGAGGGATGGCAGAGCGGACGAATGCGCGGCTCTTGAAAAGCCGTGAGGCGCGAGCCTCCGTGGGTTCGAATCCCACTCCCTCCGCTCAGGGTCCGCACGTTTTCTGCAACGGTTCACGTCCCGACGGGGAGCAGACGCTGCCGTTGAACCTTCGGCACAGACTTGCCGCTTGTTTGCCTCCGCGCTGGCACCCGTTTCCGGCGGGGCTGCCGTTCACAGCACAACACCTTCGATCGTCAGGGGGGCGAGCGGGACGGCGGCGTTCTTCGTGGTGTAGCCGGGGTCGATCCCGACGATCCCTGCGCCGTCGGGCCAGTCAAAGTGTTCGTGGCGCCGCTCTCGGTCGAGGCGGGCCGCCGCCTTCATCCTGTCGGGCACGTGCGGGTTCCAGGTGCCGCGACCCCACCTGAAACACGACGTGTGGCCGTGGATCTGGGAGAACGGCAGCAGCTCGGCGTCCCAGCTCCACAGCAGCTCGGTGGACGCCTCGGCCCAGACCACCCCCACGTTCCTGGTCGGCGTGCCCCACAGCATCGTTCCGCTGGCCAGGGCACGCTCGGGGTGCTCCCGTAACTCGTCGTCGAGCAGGCGCGCGGCCGCAGCGGCCGACTCCGGACGTCCAAGGTCCTCCCATTTCCACCGGGTGAGGCCGCCGTGGGTGACGAGCACGTCGCCGAGCTCGGTGGTGCGCAGCGCCACGGCCACACGAAGCTCTCCCTCTTCGAGCCATCGGCGAAGGTCGGCTTGCAGGTGGGGGGCGATCTCGTGTGTCCAAAAGCGGCTGCCGCCGAGGTACACGGTTTCGTGGTTGCCGATCAGCTGCAGCCAGCGACCCGGAGAGCCCGCCAGGAACCGGTCGACGATTGCCAGCACGCCAGCGGAGTCCGGCCCCTTGTGCACCAGGTCGCCGACCTGGACGACGACAAGGTTGTCGGGCAGCACGCCAGCGTCGACATCCGCGCCCAGCGCGCCGAGCGCGTCGTCGAGGCGCTGCGCCCAGCCCTGGATGTCGCCGAAAACACAGATCCGCATGGCTGCATCGGTCTCCAAGGCTCAGCACGCCTCCGTGGTCGACACGTCCTGGGTTCGCTCAGCGGTTTTGTAAGGCCAGGCTGCGAGCTGCGGCAGCTGGCGGGCGGGGCCGTCGAGCCAGTCGCGCACGGCGTGGGTGGCGTGGACGTCGTCTTCGTTGTAGTCGAGGATCCGCTGGCTATGCGCCGACGCGTCGGGGTCGTTGCCGGTCGCCCGGGTGCACGCGGTTGCCGCTGACGGCCAACGCCGTGTCCGCCGCCCGGTCGCAATGCCCATCCCGTCCTTTTACACCCCGGCTGTGACGCCGACGCCGCATTGAACGTGACCACGACGGC
Organism: Actinomycetes bacterium; assembly: GCA_021803325.1. GTDB lineage: Bacteria > Actinomycetota > Acidimicrobiia > Acidimicrobiales > UBA8190 > JAJZYI01. The sequence goes on along the minus strand of JAJZLP010000261.1, from coordinate 2,447 downwards.
ACCGGGTGGAGGGCCGGCACCCTGGGGCAACGGGACCAGGAACCGCGCCGCAACGAATCACACGCTTCGCGGTTACCCAACGACCAGGGACTGTTGCACCTGCCTCGTAGGGTTCTGTGCATGACCGAATCGCAGCCTACCGACACCGGCCGCCACGACCCGGACCGTGCTAACGGCAGGCAATCCGTAGACGACGGCGGGGTGCCCGTCGAGCACATCCTGACGTGCAACTCGCTGCGATCGGTCTGACCGGCGTGCCCGGACCGTCACGCATCTCGAAGGCATCAGCCTGCCGTCGCCGAAGGAGATCGGTGGACGGCCCCGGCGCTACCAGCGGGCCGTACCCACCGAGCCCGGCTACCGATGATCGCCCTGGGGATTCTGCACACCTGCGTGCCCCACGTGCCCTACGTACCCGCCCTCGGCTACCTGGCCGTGTGGATGCTCCTCTTCGCCCTGTAGCTCGTCAACCCGTTCTCACCTATCCATGTGCCTGTCGGCTGAAGGCCAACGCGCCGGAGGCGGGTGATGGTGCCGTACGTGCATCAACGCCAGGTGCCTTCAGCACTACCGTGCAGCGAGGGCACGCCAGAGGCGATGACCGGTTCACTCGCGATTCAGGGAATTCTCTTGGGACCAGCAACAGCTGTCACCCCGACCAGGGACGATGTACGATCCGTACGTTTGGTACAATTGGTACATGACGGAGATGACCGTATCGGAGGCCCGTAGCCAGCTCGCCGACGTGATCGACCGGGCCCGGCGAAGCCACGAGCCGGTATACCTGCAGCGCCGAGGCAAGCGAGTTGCAGCGGTCGTGGATGCAGACGTCCTCGACCGCCTCGTGGAGTTGGCCGAGGACGCCCTCGACATCGCCGAGGCGACAGCGGCCCTCGAAGAGGAGGGGGAGTCGATCCCCTGGGAACAGGTGAAGGCAGACCTTGGGCTGTGACCTACACGGTCGAGTTTCGCCCGAGCGCAGCGAAGCAACTGCGTTCGCTGCCGAAGGGTGTTCGACGCACCATCATGATGGTCGTCGATGCCCTCGCCGACAACCCGCGACCGAGCGGTGCCGTGCGCCTCAAGGGCACGGGCTTCCTCCGGGTCAGGATCGGGGACTACCGGGTTGTCTACGACGTGCAGGACTCGGTCCTACGAGTCCTTGTGGTCCGAGTGGCACATCGCCGCGAGGTGTAACGCAACCTGTAGCGCCCTTGTAGCGAGTCCGCCCGGGTGGCGTGGGGAGTGAACGCCTCTCCTGCCACGCGGGCGGTTGAAACAGGCGCCCAGCCAGGCGAGGTGCCGCTGGTGTACCGAGTGCGCTGAGTCGGCCCAGACGGCGGCCGTTCCCATGCTCCAACCTGCCCTCTTCCCACGGTCCCGACCAGGGCCGGCACCCACCAATGCTCTGTGCGGTGGCACCAACGGGGCCTGACGCAGGAGCCTCCGACCAGGGAGAACATCGAGCTCGCCAACAGCTCGACGAGAACGGTCGGGGAATGTCCCTACCTGGCTGGTCAACAACGTCCCGACTTCGGTCAGCAATATCCCGGAACCGGTCGGGCGGACATTGCACGCGAGGAGGGCCCCGGGGACGCAACCCGGGGCCCTCGCGTTACAGGTAGCTAGCCCGATCTGTTCAATACGCCTCGGGCGTAGGGCAGCAGGCAGTGGTCGACGGCGAAAGCGGCCGTTGGGCGGCCGCGGGAAGCGTGGATCGGTCGTCGTGCGTGACGTAGCGGGTTGGGCGCGGCGCTCGAGTGGTCGTCGAGCGAGGCAATGGGCGTGTTCGACCGATGGCGGGCACGGTGTCCGGCTGACTGTTGAAGTTCAGCGGTGGCCACAGCTTGTTCAGGCCGCGGCCTGATCGTGCTCGGCGGGTGTGTCGCCGGCTGGGGTGGTCTGCCGGTGAAGGGCGGCGACGAGGAGTTTCATGTCGGTGTGGCCACGGTCCCGGCGGAACGAACGTTCGGCTTCGAGTATGCCGGCCGCGATCCAGCGCTTCTTCATCGATCCGTCCTTCCACCGGGTGACCCGGCCGGTGGAGCGCCGAGCGATCGAGATCATCGACTCGATGCAGTTGGTGTTGGTGAGGGTCCTGGCCAAGGCGCCGCCGACAGCGAGGCGCCGGACGGTGAACATGTCAACCACGCCTTTTCTGAGCGACCCTGTCTCGTCGGGGTGCTCGGCTTCGAGCTCGGCCGCAAGCCGGCGCGCCGCCTCGAGGCCTTTGGCCACGTCGGGCTGGGCGAAGGTCACCTTGAGCCGGCCGTCGATGGGGCCGCCAGGTCTTTGGGGAGATGCCCGGCTACGTTCTCCGTTAACCTCGATCCTCGGCAAGAGGCTGAACGCGGAGAGTTCGCGGTCCCCTTCCTTGGATCGGTGAAGAAGCCCTGGTCAAACGCCTGCGCTGTGGCGGTCGTCGTTGACTTGTAGGTCATCTATCT
>JAJZLP010000182.1:15602-48455 GCA_021803325.1 Actinomycetes bacterium | reverse complement strand
GCCGAGCGCCCGGCTCCCATCGCCACCGATGGAGTGGAAACGGTGGTGGCCGAGCGCCCCTACGGGATCTTCAGCCGGCAGGTCTTCCTCGGCAACAACCTCGACACCGAGCACATCGAAGCCGAGTACGAGGCCGGCGTGCTCACCCTGGTCATACCTGTTGCCGACCACGCCAAGCCGCGGCGCATCCAGGTCGTGTCCCGACCGGACCAGCAGACACTGTCAGCCTGACCCGGGGCCGGTGCGGCGGGCCGTCGGCTCGCCGCACCGCCAGGCCCCGACCTCCGGCCCGTCGGCGCCATGACCAGGCAGCGACCTCCGGAACGAACTGGCGCACCACAGCGATCCACACGTCGGGTTCTCGACGTACGGGAGCTCCCCGCAGGCGGAGATCTCCACCACGCGAGCACCAGGCAGCAGGTCGGGCAGCGCCGGATACCCTTACGGGTATGTGTAGAGCGATCAGGTGCCGTACGTGCCACCGCCCGGACTGGCGAGGCTGCGGCCTCCACGTGGAGCAGGTGCTGAGGCACGTGCCCGAGGCGGACCGCTGCCAGTGCCGCAGCCGACCTGCCGACCGAAGCGCTCCATCCGAGGGGCGCACCTCACGCGGCCTGCTCGGCTGGCTTCGCCGCTGACATGTCGGGTTCCGAGCTGCTTGCCAGTCACCCGCCCGTACGTGAGGTCGTCTAGCGCGGTGCGGGCGGCGATCCTCGCCTGCGGGCCGTAGGCCGCGAGCGCTGCCATATCACCGGGTAGCGCAGGATGGGCGAGCAGCCGGTAGCGGCCTGGCGTCGCCCGCCGCATCAGGCCAGCTCTCGCCCGGAAGCCTTCTCCATCGCGCTGACCACAGCTGCGTCGAGGTCCTCTTCGCTCAGCCACGGGCGGCGATCGCCGAGGCGCCGCCGGGCGAGATCGAGGTCCAACTGGTCCTCGGCGTGGGCAAGCAGCTTCTCCCAGGTGGAGATAGGCACGAGCATCGACTGCGCCGCGGCGCGATCGGTTCCCGGGGAAGCCCAGGGGAGGTCGTGAATGCGTCGGCGGCGTTCATCTGGCTGCGATCCGACCTCTTGCACGTCGGTGCTCGCCCGGCGGGGCGATGGGGGCGGCCAGGCGAGGTCGTCGCGCTGGCCCGATCGGCCCAACGTGATCAATACCGTGCATCTTCGGATCATGGCTGCAAGTTAATTATCGATCAGCAGTGATCGTATGGCGGTATGCTTTGGGTCATGATCTACCGGCCGGCCGACCTGCGGGACGTCGACGTGGCGGCCCTGGCGATGATCGACGAGTTGCGCGGCGAGCTTCACCACTTCCTCGGTGAGCCGCGTCGCTGGTACGGGTCGCTGCGACGCACCGCCCTGGCCCGTGCCGTGCAGGGTTCCAACTCGATCGAGGGCTACCACGCCAGCGTCGAGGACGTCGCCGCCATCGTCGAGGGCGAGGAACCCGTCGAGGTCAACGAGGAGACCCGGCTGGCCGTCGCCGGCTACCGGGACGCCATGACCTACGTGCTGCAGCTAGCCCGCCAACCAGTCCGGATCGACGACACGCTCCTCACGTCGCTGCAGTTCATGATGCTCAGGCATGACCTGACCAAGAACCCAGGGCAGTGGCGGCCAGGGGCGATCTGGATCGAGAACCAGGACGGACATGTCGTCTACACCGCCCCGGATAGGGAATTGGTCGAGCCGCTGATCGGCGAGCTCATCGGGACACTGCAGGCCCAAGAAGGGACGCCGCTGGTACGGGCGACCATGGCCCACCTGAACCTGGCCCTCATCCACCCGTTCTCCGACGGGAACGGGAGGATGGCCCGCTGCCTGCAGTCGCTGGTCCTCGCCGGAGAAGGCATCGTCTCCCCCGAGTTCGCCAGCATCGAGGAATACCTCGGCCGACACACCAGCGCCTACTACTCGGTCCTCGCCGAGGTCGCCCAAGGACACTGGAGCCCGGATCGCAGCACCCGGCCGTGGATCGAGTTCTGTCTGACCGCCCATTTCCGCCAAGCCCGGACCGTCCTGCGTCGCATCCGCGAGACCGAAGAGCTGTGGGACCGGTGCGAGCAACTCGCCGGCCGGCACCGGCTGCCGCCCCGATGCGTCGGAGCGCTCTGCGACGCGGCACGCGGCTGGCGGCTCCGCCGGTCGCTCTACATCAAGGTCACGAAGTCCACCCTCGGCGAAGACCTCACCGACGCCACCGCCACCAGAGACCTGCGGGCGTTGGCCGAAGCCGGGCTCGTCGAGGCGCAGGGCGAAAAACGCGGACGTGTGTACGTGCCGACCAAGGATCTCCGCCAGGTCTGGGACGCCATCCGGACTCGCCGGCCGGAACCCACCGACGACAGCCCCTATCCGACAGGGACGCAGCCCTCCCCACCCGGCCTGTAGTCCGGGATCGGATCCTCTCACTCGGCCTCGGCCACCAACCTGCGTACTGCCGACTCCGTCAGGTCGCAGTCCCGGGCCACCTCGGGCTCGACCGGTCGCCGGCTCGACACCGGTCCACGTTCTGCGACCTGGGCTCCGGGGTGTGCGACCGACGGACGCGGCGCTTGCTTTGCTCCATGGTGGGCATCCTCTCCGGCGCCATGCCCTTGTGGTGGATGTCCGTCAGACCGCGCCACCCTCTGTCGCTGCTCGACTCCTGACTGTCGCTGCTCAACTCCCGAGACGTACACTGGGAGGATGAGGCGAGTGGATGCCCGACTCCGTTCGCCGGGGGCGCACGTCGGCGAGCGCGAGCACGCCGCCTGCGGCATCGGCCCGAGCCACACCGATCCCGACCGGGCGCTGTTGCAGGCCGAGCGAGACCTGTTGTGGGCCGACGACGAGGACGACATCCAGGCGGCAGCCGAGCGGTTGGTCCGCCGGCTGGGGGGACGGCTGGTCTCGGCCACCGATCCTGCCGCTCGGCACGCCCTGCCGATCGACCTGCGGTTCGGCGCCGGCCCGCCCCTGCTGCCCGTGGCCCCGCCGGCCAGTGCGGCCCTCGCTCGACTCGAGCACGACCTGCCCATGTTCGCCGAGGACGCCCGCCGAGCGGTCGCGCTCGTCGACCAGCGCGGTCGTCTGAGGGAGGACGCCGCCGCCGATCCGCTGACCGGGCTGGCCAACCGACGGACACTCAACCGGGCGTTGGCCCGGGTCCGCGCCGAAGACTCGGTGATCATGATCGACCTGGACTTCTTCAAAGCGCTCAACGACACCCAGGGGCACTCCACGGGCGACCAGGTGCTGGCCGACTTCGGTCGTCTGCTCACCGACCAGGTGCGTGCCGCCGACCTGGCCGCCCGGTACGGGGGAGAGGAGTTCGTGGTGGTGCAACGAAGCCCGGCCCAGCCATCCGCCCTGTGCCGTCGGCTCCGACAGGAGTGGGCGCAACGAGCCCCGGTCCCCGTGACCTTCTCCGCCGGCTGGGCCGTCGTCGAGGTCGACGAACCCGGAATCGCCGCCCTGGCCCGAGCCGACCAGGCCCTCTACACGGCCAAGTCGATGGGACGTGACCGCGCCGTCGGCGCCGAGGAGGAGGCACCGCAGCCATGACCGATCCGGCCGGCCGGCCGGCCGGTGCCAGGCGTGTCGACCAGGGATCGGGCACACCCCAGACGTTCGTGGCCTTCAGCGAGCTGCAGGTGGCCCCGGACGGAGCGGACGCCCTCGAAGCCGCCTTCCGCTCACGGCTGAGAGCGGTCGAGAACTGGGAGGGGTTCCAGGGCCTCCAGGTGTGGGCCGATGCCGGCGCTCCCGGCAGCTACGCCGTGGTGTCGTGGTGGGACAGCCGTGAGCTGTTCCTCAGCTGGTTCCGCTCCCAGGACCACAAGCGGGCCCACGCCCGGACCCCGACCGGCGAGGCCCGGCCCAGCCCGATCCGTTTCCGGCGCTTCACCGTCGTGGCCCGGTGACCGACCTGGGACGTGGCCCGGTGACCGACCTGGGACGTGGCCCGGTGACCGACCTGAGTCGTGGCCCGGTGACCGACCTGGGCACCGACACCCTGCTCCGGTTCCTCGGCTACGCCCAGTCCGGGGACCGGCGGGCGGCGGCATCGCTGGCCGTACAGCTGCTCAACGAAGGGCTCACCATCGAGGACCTCATCGGGGGAGTGCTGGTGCCGGCCCAGCAGGAGATCGGGGAGCGCTGGTACCGCAACCTGGCGACGGTGGCCGACGAGCACCTGTCCACCGCGGTGGTCCAAGCAGCCCTGGAGGCCGCTTCGGCCGCTTCGGCCATGGGTCCGCCGAGCCGGGCCACGGCTGTGGTGGCCTGCGCCGAGGGTGACTGGCACAGCCTGGCGCCCCGCTTCCTGGCCGAGATCCTGGAGGCGTCGGGCATCCGCGTCAGCTTTTTGGGCGCCTCCACGCCAGCCGATCACCTCTCCGGGTTCCTGGCTGATCGCCGGCCCACGGCGCTGGTGGTCACGTGCAGCGTGCCTCTGTACTACGAAGGCGTGGTTCGGCTAACCCAGACCGCCCACACGCTGAGCATTCCGGTGCTCGTCGGCGGCCGGGGCGTCACTCCCTACGGTCTGGCCACCAGGCTCGGAGCCGACGCCGATCCCGACGCTCCGGCGGGGGTCGTCGCCCAATTGGAGCAGTGGGCGCAGACACCCCCGACCGCGCTCGTGGACGCCCACCTGAGCGAGTGCATCGCCGATGCCGACATCGACGAGGCAGCCATCGCCGCCTTCGACGTCCTGGCTCGGGGGCTCCCGCTGATGGCCGCCTACGACGAGCCCCAGAGGGACCGCACCCGCGAGGACCTCGCCTACATCCTCCGCTTCGCCCGGGCGGCCGTCCTCGTCGGGCGGAACCAGGTGTTCTCCGACTTCATGGACTGGCAGCGCAGCCTGCTCTCAGCCCGATCCGTCCCCCCCAGCGCCCTGGACGCCGGCGTGGCGGCGCTCCGGCAGGTGGTGACCCACCCCCAGGTGGCGGAGGTGCTGGTTCGGGCCTCGACCGTCGTCGACCCGGGCTAGCCATCCGCGACGGTCTGGTCCCCGACGGCGGCACCGGCCCGCACCGACTCGAGGAAGCGCACCACCGCGGCGACGGTGTGGGCGCCACGCACCGACGGCAGCACGTCGAAAGCGTGTTGCGCTCCGGGCAGCTCGGCGTAGAGCACCGGCGCCGACGACGCCGCCCGCAAGGCCGCCACGAAGCGGCGGGCTTCGGCCACAGGGACGAGCGTGTCGTTGACCCCGTGCACCACGAAGAACGGCGGCGCGCCGGCCCCGACCCGGTACAGCGGCGACGCATCACGGTACGCGTCGGGATCGTCACGCTGACGAGAGGCGAAGACCCGTGTTTCGAGCAGGTGCCGCAGCGACCGGGCGTAGCCCTGGTCGTCGGCTCCGCCGGTGAAGTCGTACACCCCGTAGAACGGCACGCACGCCGCCACCGGCGTGCCGGCGAGCCCCGGCTGCCAGGGCGCCTCCTCGCCGGTGAGCGCCACCAGCGCGGCCAGGTGGCCGCCGGCCGAGCCGCCGCTCACCGCCACGAACCCGGGATCACCGCCGTAGTCGGCGATGTGCGCCTTCACCCAGGCCAGCGCCATCGTGCAGTCGACCACCTGGCCGGGCCAGCGGGTGCGGGGCCCGAGGCCATAGTTGACGGTCACCGTCACCCAGCCCCGCCGGGCCAGCTCGTACAGCATCGGCAGGCCCTGCTCCCGCTTGTCGCCGAACACCCAGGCCCCGCCGTGGATGTAGACGAGCACCGGGGCGCCGGCGGCCGGCGGGTCCTGGCGGCGGACGATGACGTCCAGCCGGTGGCGCCGGGCGCCGTCCCCCGCGTAGTCGAGGTGGCGATGGACGCGGACGGCGCCAGTCGGACGCGGCAGCGGCCAGAGCAGACGCGGGAACCGCCACATCGTGTCGCGCCCCGTCGCCGGCAGGTCCAGCCCGTCGGGCACCGCCAGGTTCCCGGCGGCGGCAGCCCGGTCGAGCACCTCGCCGGCCCGGGCCCCCTGGCGGTAGAGCACGGCAAGCCCCATCCAACCCACCAGCGTGCAGGCCAGGCCGACCCAGCCCGGCCACCGGCCGAAAGCCCCGGCGACGGCGAACCCGGCGGTCGCCGCCGCCTGCCAGGCGATGTGCCACATCGGCAGCTCGGCCGTCGGCCACCCGGCGAAGAGCGACACCGCTCCCAGCGGCGTCCACCGAATCGGGCGGAAAGCATTGACCACGAAGAGCAGACCGACCAAGCTGGCGGCGACATACCCCCATGACCATGCCATCCGCCCATTCTCGACCACATCCGGGCGCGTGTGCATCCTGACGGGCACCCATGGGGGACTCCGCAAGCAGGTCGTTGCGCACGGCCGAACAGGAAGGTGCCCATGGAGCGATTGAGCGGGCTGGACGCCAGCTTCCTGTACTTGGAGACGCCGAACCTCCACATGCACGTGTCGATGGCGTCGGTGTTCGACCCGGCCACAGCACCCGGCGGGTACAGCTTCGCCCGGCTGCGCGACCGGGTCTCCGCCCGCATCGAGGGGCCGTCGGTGTTCCGTCGTCGACTGGTCGAGGTCCCCCTGCGCCTGGGGCACCCCTACTGGGTGGAGGACGTCGACTTCGACATCGACTACCACCTGCGCCGCGCCGCTTTGCCCAGCCCCGGCGGCATGGCCGAGCTGGCCGCCCTCGTCGGCGACGTGTGCGGCCGCCAGCTCGACCGGGCCAAGCCCTTGTGGCAGATGTACCTGGTCGAAGGCCTGCAGGACGGCCGGGTGGCGGTGATCACCAAGATCCACCACGCCACCATCGACGGCGCCTCGGGCGCGGAGCTCCTGGGCCACCTGTTCGAGCTCGAGCCCGACCCTCCCGAGTACGCGACCGTCCACGGCGACGCGAGCGACGCCACGAGCGGCGGCGCCAGCCCGAGCCACCACGGCCATGGCGGCTCCGGCCCGAACGACCACGGCCATGGCGGCTCCGGCCCGAACGACAGGCCACCCCGGCGACGGGGCCTGGGCGTGCCCCCGGACTACGTCGTCCTGGGCCGGGCCGTGATCGACCGGGCTTCGCGGCCACTCGAGGTGAGCCGGATCGGGTGGCACACGGGACGGGCCGTCGTCGACATGATGCGCGCCCGGCGGGCGGCGCCCAGCCCCCAGGCCCGCGGCGCGCTCCCGCTCACAGCGCCGCGCACCTCGCTCAACACCGCCATCACCCCGCACCGGGCGGTGGCGCTGGTCTCCACGTCGCTCGATGACGTCAAGGCGGTCAAGCGGGTGATCGGCTGCACCGTGAACGACGTGGTGCTGGCCATGTGCACCGGAGCGCTGCGCCAGTACCTGCTGGAGCGCGACGAGCTGCCGGCGGGACCGCTGGTCGCCACCGTCCCCGTCGCGGTGGAGCCGTCGCTCGCCAGGCAGATGCGCGGGTCGAACAAGGTCTCCGCCATGTGGGTCGCCCTCCCCTGCCACCTCGCGGACCCGCTCGCCCGGGTCGAGCACATCCGGGCCGGCACCCGCGGCGCCAAGGAGCAGCACCGGGCACTCGGCATCGACGTGCTGGTCGACTGGACCGAACATGCCAGCCCCAACCTCTTCTCGTTGGCGGTCCGTGCCTACACCCGCTTCCGGCTGGCGGAGCACCACCGCCCGCTCTACAGCCTGGTCGTGTCGAATGTGCCCGGACCGGACTTCCCGCTCTACCTCGCCGGAGCGGAGATGGTGGCCGGGTTCCCGCTCGGGCCGATCACCGACGGCGCCGGGCTCAACATCACGGTCATGAGCTACCGGGGTGTCCTCAACTGGGGTCTGATGGCCTGCCCCGAGACCGTGCCCGGGGTCTGGGATATCGCCCGGGCGCTCGGCACCGCCCTCGACGAGCTCATGGCCGTCACCGGCGTCGGGTCGTCCACACCGGCCGGCATCTCCCCGCCGGTGCCTGCTGGCGCTCCTGCCGGGCCTGCCGCCACGCCACGCGCACGCGCCCGCCGGGCATCCCCGGCGACAGCCGGGGCGCCCGAGGCCACCGGCACCCGCCAGACGAACGGCACCCTCAGCGCCGGCACCCGGCAGACGAACGGCACCCGCCAGACGAACGGCACCCGCCAGACAACCGGCACCAGCGCCACCCGCCAGACCAGCGGCACCCGGCAGACGAACGGCACCAGCGCCACCCGCCAGACCAGCGGCACCCGGCAGACGAACGGCACCCTCAGCGCCGGCACCCGCCAGACCAGCGGCACCCGGCAGACGAACGGCACCCTCAGCGCCGGCACCCGCCAGACAACTGGGACCAGCGCCACCCGCCGGACGGGCGGCACCCGCCGGAGCGGTTCCTCCGGTGCCCCAGCCGGCGCTGGCCCTCAGGAGCCCCAGACCGCCGTGCCACCCCACGGGAGCTTGCCGTAGCCGTCGGGCCCGGCGGTGTCGAGGGCCCCGGCGAGCCCGGTGGCCAGCGTGGCCGCGTGACCGCCGGTGAGGCCGACGGTGTCGACCGACCAGGCGGTGACGTACACCAGGGACCGGCCCGAGGGGGTGAACCGGGGCTGGGCGGCGCCGGGGGCGGCGCCGGGCACGGGCCGGGCGCCGGACCCGTCGGCCCGCGACACCCACAGGCGGCGGCCCTGGTACCAGCGGGCGAGCCCACCACCAGGCGAGGAGCTCGACAGCACCGGGGCACGGACGAAGGCGAGCCGGTCCCCCGACGGCGACCAGGCCGGGTCCAGCCCGACCGTCCCGGCCGGCTCGGGCAGCGCTGTGCAGGTGCCCGCGGCCGGTCGGCACACCTCGATCCGGCTCCCTTGCCACGGGAACGCACCGGGCATCGACGCCAGGGCCAGGCGGTGGCCGCCAGGTGACCAGGCCAGCCACGGCAGGTACACGAAGGTCCTGGCCAGGAACATGGCTGCGGCGGAGCCCAGCGGCACCGAGACCAGGCCGAGACCGGTCGCCTCGGCAGCCGCGGACCGCCCCGGGTCGAGCCACACGACAAGGCCGCTGCCGTCGGGCCACCAGCCGGCCAGGAGCAGGCCCGTGCCCGCCGGCGGCACGTAGGGCAGGACCGTGGAGGTGCCGCTGACCACGTCGTAGACGACGAGCCGGTCGGGCTGCAAGCCCGGGCCGGCCATCGCGTAGGCGATCCGGCGCCCGCCGGCCGACCACACGAAGGACGACACCGACGAGGCCACCACCGTTGGCGCCGTCGGCTGGGTCCCGGCCGCCAGCAGCACCAGCGTGTCCCGCATGGAGCCGCCGGCGGGGACCACGGCGAGCAGGTCTGCCGCCGGCGACCACGCCATGGCCGTCACCGGGTCCGCCAGGGCCAGATGGGCGCCGCTGCCGTCTGGGCGGACGAGGTGCAGGTGACCGGCCGAACCGAGGTAGGCGATCCAGGAGCCGTCGGCCGACCACTGCGGCGCCGACCCGGGCGCCGCCACTGTGGCCACGCCGCGCGGTGCGCTGCCGGGCGAGGCGGTGTAGAGCCGGCGACCCGAGAAGTAGGCGAGCGGCCCGGGGACTTCGGCCAGGGTGGCGACGGCGGGCGAGCCGTGCAGCCGGGCCGGGGACGCATTGAGGACCCTGCCGGCGACGACGCCCGAACCGACCAGGCACACCGCCACGACCAGCCAGACGACCAGCAGGATCCGGCCGAACGTCGGCGACAGCACCCGGCTGCGGCGGAGCGACCAGGTGCCAGCTCCGGGCCGGCCGCTCGAGCCATGCCGGCTGCCAGCACCGGGCCGGCCGCTCGAGCCATGCCCGCGGCGCTTCGGTGACGACTCGACAGCCAGCTCGTCGGCCAGCCGCCGGAGGTCACGGCGCAGGCGCTGCTCGAAGATCTCGTCGGTCATGACTCGGTCATGGCTCGATGAGGGCACGCATGCGGGCCAGGCCGCGGTGGGCCAGCGACTTGACGGTCCCCGGCCGGCAGTCCATCGCCTCGGCGATCTCCGCCTCGGACAGGTCGGCGTAGTACCGCAGGACGAGGACGGTGCGCTGGCGGGGCGGCAGCATGGCCAGGATGTCCGCCAGCTCGTGGAGCTCGGGGTCGACCGACTCGGGGAGCGCTCCGGTGCGGGGCCACAGCCCGAGCGCCAGGTTGCGGCGCCGGTGGAAGCTCCGGCAGCCGTTGACCACCGCTGCGCGCAGGTAGGCGGCAGGCTGCTCGGCTCCGGGGAGCACGTGCCGGCAGCGGATGAAGGCGTCCTGCACGATCTCCTCGCCGACTGCAACCGACCCGGTCATGAGCGAGGCCAGTCGAACCATCTGGTCGAACCGCTCCCGGTACAGCGCCTGGACCCCGTCGGACCAGACGCTGTCGGCACGATCGTCACCTGGCACGTCAACCTCCACACTGGTCCAGACGCACCGCGCACAGGTCCGGTTCCCACCGCTGTCCCCATGGTTCATGTCCGGCCGATGGGTTGCTCCCAGTCTGCCCCGGGAGCGCCATCGCTTCCACGAGCGGTTCGATCCGGAGTATCCGCGCCATGGTTGGAATACCCCATGGGGTACCCGTGTTGGACACGATCACAGACCAACGATCTGGAGGGACGATGGCCACCGTTGCACTCACGAACACGACCTTCGACGAGACAGTCGAGTCGAACGACATCGTGCTGGTCGATTTTTGGGCGTCGTGGTGCGGCCCGTGCCGGGCGTTCGCACCGGTGTTCACCGATGCTTCGGAGCGGAACCCCGACATCGTCTTCGCCAAGGTCGACACCGAGGACCAGCAAGAGCTGGCCATGCGCTTCGGCATCATGTCGATCCCGACGCTGATGGTCTTCCGCGACCAGGTGCTGTTGTACTCGCAGCCGGGCGCCCTGCCGGCACCGGTGCTCGACGACCTGGTCGGCAAGGTGCGCGCCCTCGACATGGACGAGGTGCGCAAGCAGGTCACAGAGGGCGCCAACCACTGATCCTTCGCCAGGCGGCACCAGCCGCCGAGCCCGGGCCACGCTGGCACCGACCACTGATCCCCCGCCACGCGGGCATCGGCGGCCGATCCCCTGGCCAGGCGGCGTCAGCCGTCAAGCCCGGGCCACAGAGCGACACGACCCGTAGGCTGTTCGAACGTCTACTGCGACAGATGGGATGACCATGACACGATCCATCGAGACCACCATCGACCTGGGCATGGACGAGGCGGAGGTGGAGGTGCGCCGAGCCTTGGGCGAGGAGGGGTTCGGCGTGCTCACCGAGATCGACGTGGCCGCCACCTTGGCTGCCAAGCTTGGGGTGCAACGAGCGCCACTACGCATCCTGGGGGCGTGCAACCCCGATCTCGCCCACCGGGCGCTGCAAGCAGACCCCACGGTCAGCCTGCTCCTGCCGTGCAACGTCGTGCTGGAGCCGGCCGGAACGGGAACCCGGATCGCCGCCGCCGATCCCACCGACATGCTGGGGACCGTCGCCATCGCCGAGGAGGCGGGGGAGAAGCTGCGCCGGGTCTTCGAGCGGCTGGGTGCACTGGCCTCGCCTGGGTGAACCGGGTGCCGGGCAGTCCGGTGCGACCCTCGCCCCGGTGACGACCCGGCGAGCCCATCCGCGCTCGCCGCCCCGCACCACCGAGGACCGCCCGCCAGCCCCACGACACCGCACCACCGAGGACCGCCCGCCAGCCCCACGACACCGCACCACCGAGGACCGCCCGGCAGCCCCCCGACACCACACCACCGAGGACCGCCCGGCGATCGGCTCAGTGGTGGAAACCGGCCCGATGGCGGGCCCCCTGCCCGCCGTGCCGGCGGCGGAGCTCCGCCACCTCGTCGTGGACAGCGCCGGCCAGCATGGTGGCCAGGTCGCGACCGAAGCCGTTGCGGACCACCACACGCAGCACGCTCATGTCGTCGAGCGCGGGTGGCATCGGGTAGGCCGGCAGCAGCCAGTTGCGGGCCCGGAGCGCCTCGGACAGCTCGTAGGCGTCGAAGGGCTCGCCGTCGGCCACCGCCACGGTCACCACCGGGATGCCGAGCTCGGCGCCGACCCGGCGGAACGGGCCTCGGCGGACCAGCTCGTCCGACAGCCACCCTGCCGTGTCCCGTGCCGCCTGCTGGACCGCCCGGTAGCCCTGGCGGCCGAGACGGAGGAACGAGTAGTACTGGGCCACCACCTGCGCGCCGGGACGCGAAAAGTTGAGCGCGAACGTCGGCATGTGGCCGCCGAGGTAGTCGACGTCGAAGACGAGCCCCTCGGGCAGCGCCGCCGGCTCGCGCCACACCGCCCAGCCCACGCCGGGGTACACCAGGCCGTACTTGTGCCCCGAGGCGTTGATCGACGCCACCCGGTCGAGGCGGAAGTCCCACAACAGGTCGGGATCGAGGAACGGCGCCACGAACCCGCCCGACGCCGCGTCGACGTGCACCGGCACATCCGGGCCGCCCGACGCCGCCAGCCGGTCGAGCGCGGCTGCGATGTCCGCGACGGGCTCGTAGCTGCCGTCGTAGGTGGAGCCCAGGACGGCCACCACGCCGATGGTCCGGTCGTCGCAGTGGGCGATGGCGGTCTCCGCCGTCAGGTGCGTGGCGTCGGGACCGACGGGGACCAGGCGGGCCTCGACGTCGAAGTAGCGGCAGAACTTCTCCCAGCAGACCTGGACGTTGGCGCCCATGACCATGTTCGGCCGGTCGTCGGGCGCTCCGGCGGCACGGCGGCGGTCACGCCAACGCCATTTGAGGGCGAGGCCGGCCAGCATGGCCGCTTCGCTCGACCCGGTCGTCGAGCACCCCGTGGCGTGCCCATGCGCCGGGGCGTGCCACAGCTCGGCCAGCATCCCCACACACCGCCGCTCCAGCTCGGCGGTCTGCGGGTACTCGTCCTTGTCGATCATGTTCTTGTCGGCGCACTCGGCCATCAGGTCGCGGGCCTCGCGGTCCATCCAGGTCGTCACAAAGGTGGCCAGGTTGAGCCGGGAGCTCCCGTCGAGCAGCAGCTCGTCGTGGACCACCTCGTACGCCACCGACGCCGGCATCCCCCGTTCGGGCAGCCGGTTCTTCGGCACCGGGTGGGTCTCGCCGTGCTCGGCGAATTGGGGCCTGGTCTGCAGGCTGTCGTCGTCGGCGGCGTGTCGGTGGAGGGCCATCGCACCAGCATGGCGTGCTGCACACGGCAACGGGGGCCGGGGCCGCTCCGGGCAACCCGGCTGCAGACCTCCGTGCCACTGTGACCACCGTTCGTGCCTATTGAATGTGATACAGCCGCACCAGGTGTGCCAACCTGTGCGGTGCCGACCTGTGGGGGCGGCACGTCGCGGTCGGCGCGAGCCCGGTCATGTTCGGCCACAGTCCGGCTGGCACCTCAAGGGGAGGGCCCGCCCGGCAGGACCGGCGAACCGAGCTCGCCGGCGACCACACGTAGCCATCCGAAGACCCGGGCCAGCGAGCCCCGGGAGAACCGACAAGGAGCTTGCACATGCCCGAAGCCGTCATCGTCGCCACCGGTCGGACTCCGATCGGCCGGGCAATGAAGGGCTCGCTGGTCAGCTGCCGACCCGACGACCTCACCGCGCTGGTGGTGAAGGAAGTGCTGGCCAAGGTGCCGCAGCTCGACCCGCAGCAGGTCGAGGACCTGATCCTCGGCAACGGCCAGCCGGCCGGCGAAGCCGGGTACAACCTCGCCCGGGTCGCCGCGCTGCTCGCCGGCGTCGACGTGCCCGGCGTGACCGTCAACCGGTACTGCTCCTCGTCGCTGCAGACCATCCGGATGGCAGCACACGCCATCAAGGCCGGCGAGGGGGACGTCTTCGTCGCCGCCGGGGTGGAGACCGTCAGCCGCTACATGCACGGCGCCGCGGACATCGGGCCGCACAACCCGCTCTTCGCCGAGGCGGAGGCCCGCACGGCCAAGCGCAGCGCAGCGGTCACCGAACCCTGGACGCCCCTCGGTGGACTGGGTGACGTCTACATCGCCATGGGCCAGACCGCCGAGAACGTGGCCGAGGCTGAGAACGTCACCCGCGAGGAGATGGACGAGTTCGCGGCGCTGTCCCAGCAGCGGGCCGTCACCTCGCAGGGAGACGGCTTCTTCGACCGGGAGATCATCCCGGTCACCTTGGAGGACGGCACCGTCGTCACCAAGGACGACGGCCCCCGACCGGGCACGACAGCCGAGGTGCTGGCCAACTTGAAGCCGGCGTTCCGCGAGGGCGGCCGGGTCACGGCCGGCAACGCCTGCCCGCTGAACGACGGGGCCGCAGCCGTCGTCGTCATGTCCGACACCAAGGCCGAGGAGCTGGGCATCACCCCCCTGGCCCGGATCGTGTCCAGCGGCCTGTCGGCGCTCGACCCCGAGATCATGGGCCTGGGCCCGATCGAGTCGTGCCGCCAGGCGATGAAGCGGGCGGGGCTGACCATCGAGGACATCGACCTGGTGGAGATCAACGAGGCGTTCGCCGCCCAGATCGTGCCGAGCGCCAAGCACCTCGGCATCCCGTGGGAGAAGCTGAACGTCCACGGTGGCGCCATCGCCCTCGGCCACCCCTTCGGGATGACCGGCGCCCGGATCATGACCACCCTCATCAACGGTCTGCAGACCACCGGCGGTCGCTACGGCATGGAGTCGATGTGCGTCGGCGGGGGTCAGGGCATGGCCATGATCGTCGAGCGCCTGTCGTAGGCCTGTCGTCGTCAGCGCATGACACCGGGGCCCGGCACCGTTCACGCGGTGCCGGGCCCCGGCACCCGCCGGCATCGCGGTGAGCACAACGGTGGCCCCGACGGGTTCGGAACCGGCCCCGGCACCCGCCGGCATCGCGGTGAGCGCAACGGTGGCCCCGACGGGTTCGGAACCGGCCCCGGCACCCGCCGGCATCGCGGTGAGCGCAACGGTGGCCCCGACGGGATCGGAACCAGCCCCGGCACCCGCCGGCATCGATCTGCCTGACGACCTCCCCGCGGGAGATCCGGCCACGCCGCTGGTGGAGCGCCGGTTCGCCGGAGCGGTCAGGCGGACAGGCCCCCGTCGACGGACAGCACCGCCCCGGTCGTGTAGGCCGACTCGTCGGAGGCGATGAACGCGATCGACGCCGCGACCTGGTCGGGGGTGCAGAGCCCCATGCGGCTCGTCAGCCGGTGCAGGTGCCGGGGGTCGGCCCCCTCGGGAAGCTCGACCGAGCCCGACATCGGGGCGGCCACGCCCCCCGGCGCCACCACGTTGCAGCGGATGCCACGGTCCGCGTACTCGACGGCCAGGGCCTTGGTCATCATGACCAGGCCGCCCTTGGACGCGCAGTCGGCCGCAGCGTACGCCGCGCCCATCAACCCGGTGTTGGATGCGACGTTCACGATGCTGCCGCCGTGGGGATGCAGCATGTGCGGCACTGCGGCCCGGATCATCAGGAAGGGGCCGGTCAGGTTGACCGCCAGCATGCGCTCCCAGCGGCTGAAGGGCATGTCGGCGGTGTGGTAGAAGCCCCCGATGCCGGCAACGTTGCAGAGGACCGCCGGTCGCCCCAGGGTGTCCGCCACACGGTCGACGGTGCGCCCGACAGCGTGCTCGTCGGTAACGTCACAGACGTAGGCGAACGCCGAGCCACCGAGGATCGACAGGGCCTCGACTGTCTGCTCGAGCTCGTCGCCCAGCACGTCGAGGCAGGCGACAGCGGCACCCTCACTGGCCAGGCGGATGGCCGTAGCCCGGCCGATCCCCGATGCCGCTCCGGTCACGATCGCTGTCCGGCCGTCGAACCGGCGCTTCACCATCGCTGGCTGCTCGCTCACGGCGACCTCCTGTCGTCCAGCGGTGCCGGGCCGCGCCGCCGCTCCTGCATTGTGCCACCGCAACCACCCCACCACGGGTCTGTCGCCGACGATCGCCCACCAGTATTCTTTTGACAGTCACTGCCACTTGTCATACTGTGTCTCTCATGAGCACCCCCAGCCGGATCCGCCGCCCGTGACGCCGCCCCTGGACCTGAGCGCCCCCGACGTCCTCGACCCGCCCGTCGCTCCAGGCGGTGCGACCGCCCGCCCCACGCGCGGTCATCCCGGATGGACGCTGGTCGCCGTCGCCCTCGGCGTGATGATGGTGGGCCTGGACGGCACCGTCGTCTCCATCGCCAACCCGTACATCGCCCGGTCGCTGCACGGCTCCCTCCCCGACCTGCAGTGGGTGACCAACGCGTATCTGCTCGTGCTCGCCGTGCTGCTCATCCCCATGGGCTACCTGGGCGACCGCTTCGGGCGGAAGAAGGTGTTCCTGGTCGGCGTCGCCGGCTTCGCCCTCATGTCGCTGAGCGTGGGGCTCGTCGGCTCCATCGCGGGCGTCATCGCCTTCCGGGCCCTGCAGGGGGCGTTCGGTGCCATGTTGATGCCCAACTCGCTGGCCATCATCCGCAAGACCTTCCCGCCCGAAAAGCTGAACGGCGCCGTCGGGATCTGGGGCGGGGCGACTGCCATCTCGGTAGCGGCAGGCCCCATCATCGGGGGGCTGCTGGTGCAGCACGTGTCGTGGGAGTCGGTGTTCTACGTGAACGTCCCCGTCGGTCTGGTGGCACTGGTGATCGGCGGCCTGCTGCTCGCAGAAAGCCGGATCGAGGCGTTGGGCCGGTTCGACAGCGTCGGCCTGGGCCTGCTCGGCGTCGGGCTGTTCGGCATTGTCTTCGGCCTCATCAAGGCGTCGGCGTGGGGCTGGACCGATGCTCGGACCCTGGCGCTCCTGGCGGGCGGCGTCGGCGTGCTGGCACTGTTCGCCCTCGTCGAGACGAAGATCGCCGAGCCGCTGCTGCCGATGCGTCTGTTCCGGCGGCGGTCGATCACCTTCGGCACCATCACGGTGCTGCTCGGCTTCTTCGCCCTGTTCGGGGTGCTCTTCTTCGTCACCTTGTACTTGCAGAACGTCCACGGCTACGACCCGGTGCAGGCCGGGGTGCACATGCTTCCGCTCACCGCCGTGTTCGTGGTCGCCTCGCCGCTCGGAGGCGTGCTCAACCAGCGCTTCGGACCCCGTCTGGTCGTCCCAGTCGGCATGCTCATGGTCGGAGTCGGGCTGCTGCTGCTGCTGTCGCTGCAACCGGAGTCGAGCTACATCCACCTGTGGCCGGCGTTCGTGCTGGTAGGCACCGGCGTCGGCATGGTGATCGTCGCCTCGTCGGACGCGATCGTGGCCAACGCCCCCGAGGACGACGCCGGCGTTGCCGGAGGGCTGCAGTCGACCGCCCTGCAGCTTGGCGGCGTGCTGGGGACCAGCATCCTCGGTTCGATCCTCGTCACACGGGTTGGCTCCATGCTGCTCGGTTCACTGGTCGGCGCCGGCGTACCGAGCCAGGTCGCCTCCCAGCTGCGGCCAGCAACCGGGCTCGTCGCCCAGGGAGCGGCACCGCACGTGGCCGGTGCTCCTGCGGCCCTGCAGCGCGCCATCACGGCCGGCGCCCACCACGCCTTCATGAGCGGCCTGCACATCGCCATCCTGGTGGCGGCGGTGGCGGCATTCGCCGCAGCCGCGCTGGGGCTGCTGTTGCAGCGTTCCGAGGCATCCACCGGGGCGAAGGCGGCGGTCTTCTAGCGTGCCGGGAAGGGGAAGGGGCCAGGAGAAGGGGAACCGCCACGTGAGCCGACAGACCAGCATGCACCGGGCACACCCGTTGGAGAGCTGGCCCCGGCCGTCGGAACCGACCGACCATGGCGAGCCGTCGACACAGGCCGCAGCTGGCAGCCTGACCGAACCAGCCGAGCTCGGCACACCACCATCGCAGACCGAAGCCACCGGGCACGCCGATCACCGCACGCCACCATCGCAGACCGAAACCACCCGGCACGCCGACGTCCCCGAACCAGCCGGGCTCCGTGAACGCAAGCAAGCCCGCACGCGCGCGCAGATCAGGGCCGTTGCCGGCCGGCTGTTCGAGTCGCGTGGCTTCGACGCGGTGACCGTCGAGGACATCTGCGCCGAGGTCGACGTGTCCCCCCGCACGTTCTTCCGCTACTTCCACAACAAAGACACGCTCGTGTTCGAGGGGATCCGTTCCCGCTTGGAGGATGTGGCAGCCGCATTCGCCAGTCGCCCGCCATCCGAGGACGAGTTCACCGCCCTGTGCCAGGCGCTGCTGAGCGTGGCCGGCGACCCCGGCTACGAGCGCGAGCACCTGTGGGTGTACCAGCAGTTGCGCTCCTCTCCGGCGCTGTTCGGCGCCAGCCTGCAGCAATACCGGATGTTCCAGGACGAGCTGGTGAAGATGATGACGGCCCGCTCCCCCGGCACCTGCACCGTCGCCGTCGCCAGGCTGCTCACCGCAGTCGCCTTCGGAGCGCTGAGCGCCACGCTCGACGGCTGGGTCCTGCAGCCCGACAGACCCTTGGGACCGCAGCTCCGAGCGGCGCTGCATGCCGTACGCCACGGCGTGAGCGGCATCGTCGGGCTCGACCACACCGGGAGCGACTGCGCCGGACTCGACTGCGCCGGCAACGACCAGCCGAAAGCAGTGCGCCACCAGTAACGGACCGACGCGCAACGGGGCAGGAACACCCAACGGGGCAGGAACACCCAACGGAGCAGGAACACCCAACGGAGCAGGAACAACGGCGCGGGTGCCGCGGTTGGGTCTGTCAGGACGTTCTGACCGTGGAGGGAACGATGTCCACCGACCGCACTACTCCGATCACCGCCGGTACGACCGGCACACCCACCAGCGAGCCCACCGGCACGCCGATGCCCACCTCCGACGAGGAATGGCGGGCCAGGCTATCGCCGGACCGCTTTCACGTGCTGCGCGAGAAGGGCACCGAGCCAGCGTGGTCCGGCGCGCTGCTCGACGTGCACGACCCGGGGCTGTTCCGCTGCGCAGGCTGTGGCACCGCCCTGTTCCGGACGGACGACAAGTTCGAGTCGGGGTCGGGGTGGCCCAGCTTTACCCGGGCGGTCGCCGACGGGGTGATCACCGAGCACCAGGACCGTTCGTTCGGCATGCGACGCACGGAGATCACCTGCACAGGCTGCGGCGGGCACTTGGGGCACGTATTTCCCGACGGGCCGCGTCCGACTGGCATGCGCTACTGCATCAACTCGCTGTCGCTCGAGTTCGACCCGGACCTACAGCACCCGGACTGACCGCACCCGCGCCTCCCCAGCCGGTACCGGCAGCGGTACCACCCCACGTCTGTTCCCCTGGCGGGGAGGGTGGGACGGTCAGCCGGTCCTCGAGCTCGCCGACCCATCCGCCGGCGGCGACAGCCAGCTCATGGTCGCCCGCCGTCCACGCCTGGCCACCGGCCCGGCCGAGCAGGTCACAGAGATCGAACACCTCGCTCTTGGTCAGCACCACCGCCGGCCCGAAGCGAACCGGTTCGGCTCGGCAGGCAGTCGAGCCCGGCGGGGACGTCGGCACACCGGCCATGGCCGGGTCCGGGGCGAAGATCACCCGGGACCCGGCGCACGACCGGTTCACGCGCCGGCGCGGGCGGCGCGCTCCGCGGCGGAGTGGTCGGATCGCCCCGCATTCGACGATTCCTCGTCCTCGGCCGGCTGGCGCTCCGGCCGCGAGACCTCGGCCGTGGCGAACCGCAGCGACGGACCGAGGTCATCGGCGACGATCTCCACGCGGCTGCGGCGCTCACCGGCATCGGTCTCCCAGACGTGCTGCTCGAGCCGCCCCGTCACGATGACCCGGCTGCCCTTCACCAGGCTGAGCGCCGCGTTCTCGGCGAGGTCCCGCCAGCACACGACGTCGAAGAACGACGTCGCCTCCTCCCATTCGTCGCTGCCGCGCACCTGCCACCGGCGGTTGACCGCCAGGCCGAAGGTCGCGTTGGCCTGGCCCTCGCGCGTGTAGCGGATCTCCGGGTCCCGTGTCAGGTTTCCCGACACCGTCGTGGTGTTGCTCATCGGCGCTGCTCCTCCTCGTGTGGCCCCGACCGGCGGGGTGTCCCACCATGCCGACGCCACCTCGCCGGCCACCTCGCCGGCCACCTCGCCGGCGACCTTGCCGGCGACCGACCCGGCGACCGACCCGGCGACCGACCCGGCGACCGACCCGGCGACCGTGACGGCGCCACCTCGCCTACGACCTTGCCGGCGACCGAGCCGACCGCCTGGAGCACGGGGATCGGCCCCCCCACATCCCCAGGACATTGCTCGGACGCGCCGGCCTCGGCCTGACCGCAGCGGAACATCTAGGCCCGCGCTGCTTGCCTCGGCCCTCCTTCGCTCGGAGCGGGTGTTCTCGGGCACGCAGCCGGCCTCCCAGCTTGGTGAACGCGCTTCGTAGAACCCACGCTGATCGAAAGGGCCCCGGCGGGCCTGGCCGTGCTGGCGCCGGCAGCCGCCGGAGCTCAGCGCGGTGCGGCCCGCTCCCCCCGGCGTGACAGGGCCCGGTAGAGCTCGAGCGTCTCGGGGTGGACCGCGTCGTAGGGCTCGACATCCTCGGCGACCAGCCGGACGAGCTCCGCCATGGCTGCCTCGACGCCGGCTGGGTTGCCGGCGAGGTCGGCGGCGCGTAGCAACGCCCGATAGAGACGCTCGTCGTAGGGGCTGACAAGCAGCCCCTGGCGGGCCGCCCACCGGGCGCCTTCGGCGTCGCCGACGGCCAGGCAGGATTCGGCCAGCCGGTGCGCGAGGTCGACGACAGTGGACTCGATGTTCGGCAGTATGCCCTCGAGCACGGCCCAGTCGACCGCTCGAAGCCCGTCGAGTGGCCGGCCCCGGACGAGCCCGAGGCAGGCATGCCAGACAGTCGGGTCCGCTGTCGAGGCGCCTTCCTGCAGGCGCTGCCAGTCCGTCGTGACGGTGGAGGCGAGACACAACCGGCCGTGCGAGCGTGGGAGGTAGTCGGCTCCGTGCTCGTCGCTGCCCAGTGCGCGGCGCGCCGCCGACGCGGTGGAGTGCAGGCTCGCCGGGGCCATGAGCCGGTCGGGCCACAACGCGGTCGCCCACTGGTCGGTCGCCGCCCCGGAGGGATGCAGTGCCAGGTAGGCGACGAGATCGAGGGACCATGCCCGGACGAAGGGCCGCTCCGCTCCGGCGACCTCGATCGGCCCCAGCACCCGCACCTCCACTCGGGCGCCGCTCGTGTCACCGGCGACGCTGCCGCCGGCCGGACCGGCACGCCCGATCGGGTGTGCGGGGGCCACGCCGTCACGCCCGATCGGGCCACCAGGGATCGCTCCGTCAGCGCAGCTCGACGCGTCCTCGGAGGTCCCGTCGACCTGCGGCACCGCTCCGGCGACGGCTTCAGCAACGGCGGGAGCACCCGGCGCGGGAACACCCAGCGCAGGAACACCCAGCGCAGGAACACCCGGCGCAGGAACACCCGGACCGAGATCACGGTCCGGTGCGGGGCGGTCCCAGCCTTCGCCCGTACCGGCACAGGGATCCAGGCCGCGCCCGGGAGCCGGCTGTGGCGGCACAGGGTGCAGGGTGGTCGCCACACGGACGAGGTCGCCGATACCGACTGCCGCCGCGATGCCGACCGTCTGGGGCGTGACGGTGGCGGCAACCCGGTCCGGCGGCGCACCGGCGCACTGGAGCTGCAGCCGGCCGCCGCGGGCGCAGGCGGTCCACGCCGTGACACCAGCCGGCCACCCGGCGACGACAGCGACGGCGCCGTCGCTGGCGTCGGCCAGCTCCACCAGGTGCTGGAGCAGCGGCGCCTCGGACTCGTCCGGGGGCGTGGCGACGCACACCACTGTGCTGCCCCACCGGTCGCCCTCATCGCCAGAAGGCCATCGGTAGCGCTCCGACATGCCCGGATCGTCGGACCGTTCCGGTGCTGGACCGGCTCCGGAGGTGCTGGGCCCAGCCGGCCGCTGGCGCTGCCCCACGGTGCGAAGCCACTCAGCGCGCTGCTCGGCCACCCGCTGCTCCGCGATGGCACACGCACGGGCCAGCCGGTCCACGCGTCGCACCCGGTCGAAGGCGTAGAAGCTCTCGGGGCAGCCAGCGAGAACGAGCTCCAGGTCACCAACGTACGGGCTGGTGGCCAGCTCGATGGCGAGCGCAAACAAGATGGATGGGCCTCGCTCGTCGTCGATGCCGAGCGATCGAGCGGCGACAAGATCGACGAACACGACGTCGTCGCCGTCGCGGCCCAAGGTGGCCAGAACCGCCCCAGGGTTCGCACCCGCAGCAGTGGCGACCGGGTCGGCCGCAACCAGTATTCGGTCCCGGTTGACGACCCAGCGGTGTGGTTCGGACCCGGAGCGGAACGGCGGTGGCGGGTCACCCGCCGGGGCACCCGCCAACACGAGCTCGGCAACCGCCGGCCCGACCCGCACCGCCACAGCGCGCGGCGCCCAGTGTGCGGCGGCGTTCCGGAACGTCGCCAGCACGGCGGCTGCGACGGCCTGGGGCCCGGGATCGGCCCCGACACGCAACCGGCCTTCGAGCGAACGAAGATCCGCTTCGGGAAGCGCTATCCGCAGCCCAGTCGGCCGGTGACGCTGCTGCACACGCCGGAGCCGGTCGACGAGCACGACGACCCCGGCAGCCAGCGCGCCGAATTCGACGATCTGGAGCGGATCGACGCCGTGCACTCGACCGACCCCACCACCACTGCGGTGCTGGTCGGCGCGAGCGCTGCGCTCGGGGTTGCCCGCCACGCGCACCAGTGCCTTCACTGGCAGTGGTCCGATGCCAGGAGCCTCGGGCTTGCTGGCGTCCTGCGGGCCGTCTGACGGTGCTGGGGTTGCGGCGTGATGGTGGGCAGCCGACCCACCCGGACCGAGGCCTGGACGAGAAGCACCCGAACCCACAGGCGCGCCAGACCCCACAGGCGCGCCAGACCCCGCCGAAGCACTCAACCCCACAGGTGCACCAGAGCCCACTGGTGCACCCGACCCCACAGGTACACCAGAGCCCGCCGGCATCAGCAACGTCCACCCGGGCTGGATCCAGTGGTCGTCGACAAGTCGGGCCCCGCCGGGCTCGAGCCGGTCATGGTTGAGTGCGGCGATCTCCCGCCAGCGCAGCGGCGAGCCCAACTGGGCACCTGCGATCCCCCAAAGGGTGTCACCAGGCCTCACGGTGTACAGGCCCGGCGACACCGGCGGGCTGGCCGCCTCCACCACGGCGCGGTCCGGCGCTGGCACATCACTGGCCGTCTCCACCACGGCGCGGTCCGACGCACCCGCGGCGTCGGCGGTCCTGGGCGCACCAGCGATCCCGGCGGTACCAGTGATCCCGGCGGCACCAGCGATCCCGGCGGCACCAGTGATCCCGGCGGCACCAGCGATCCCGGCGGCACCAGTGATCCCAGCAGTGTGTGCCGCTGCCGGGCGTGGCAGGACGGAGGGGGTTGCTTCACGACCGGCCCCGCCTTCGGCAGCGTTCCACCGCTCCGGCGCGGCTGCCGCTACTGGAGAGGTCCTGCCGGCTGTGACCGACCCGCCGCCGCGAGCGGTGAGTAGGAGGTGCCCACCGCCGGCGATGGGCAGCATCGCCATCGTTCCTCCGACCGCCATGCCGACGGCGCGCTGCAGCCAACCACTGCACGGCAACCGGCGGGGCGACCGCCCGCGCACCCGGCCGGACAGCTCGACGGCCACACAGGCGACGACCCACCCCCAGGTCACCCAGCCAAGGACCGCCAGCGCGTCGACGATGTCGTTGCCGTCGAGGTGGTGGCCGACAAGCTGCAAGGCGGCGGCGGGGTGGCGGGCAGCGGCAGCCAATGCCTGCCACGGTCCGTGCACGGTCACCGGGACGAGCACTGCGGGTCCCCCGACGAGGAGACCGGCTGTGAGCACCATCGCCCCGAGCCGGAGACCGAGCGGTGCGGTGCTGGCCGGTGCGGTGCTGGCCGGTGCGGTGCTGGCCGGTGCGGTCGGTGTGCTGCGGTAGGAGCGCACCGCGGGCATGACAGGCATTCAGTCCTCCCGTGTGACGCCGTGCAGGTCGACGGCGGTGGCAGTGGCATGAACCGTGATGGTGCGGACGCCGACGATGCCGAGGATGGTGGTCGGCACCGGCACGTCGACGGTGACGGTGACGCTTCCAGCGTGCGCGGTGACGACACCGGAGACGCCGAGCCCGTCGAGGAACGATGTTGCGGCCTGCTCGGCGGCCGAGGGGTCGAGCTGCACCGTTCCTCGGCGGAGCGACGAGATGGAGACGGCTTGGGCGCCCGCACGTGCCGCCTGCTCGGCGTCGGCGGCCGCCACCTGCTGCGCAGCGAGCGCCCGGCCGCCGTCCACGACCAGTCCCGCCAAGGCGAAGAGCGCGACGGCCAGCACCGCCAGGAATGCGGCGACGGTTCCGTCCTCGCGACCGTGACCGGTCAACCCTCTGCCCGGTAGTGGTCGATCTGCGCGACGACGTGCCCGTCGACCGCGATGGAGCCGGGGAGTCCCGGGACGAGGAGGTCCGCCATCGTCACCGTGCACCGGACGTCCACGGTGACGGTCCCTCCGGGGGCGAACGCCGCGGTCTGGGTCGTGACGCGGAGGCTCCGGCACGCCGGGCCGTCTCCTGCGACCATGGGTGGTGCGGCGGCGCTCGCCGCAGCTACCGCCGCCACCGGGGTCGGCGCCTGCGATGCCTGCTCGGCGGCGACGCGGGCAGCACCGACGACCTGGCCCCTGACCGTCTCGTACCGGCCAAGGGCGACGACGAACAGGATGAACACCACCACGACCGGCGCCAGCACGACGATCTCGACGGTCACGCTACCGCCCTGCCCCGCCCGTCGGCCCCGAAAGGCCGCTGCCCGCACGCCGTCGGAACCGGCCATCCGCCATACGTCGGACCGGTCGCCGCCACGACCTGCCGCACACGGCTGCGGTCGACCGCGGCGCCCGGTCACGGCCCGATCCGGAAGCGCTGGACGCCGACGTCGCGCACGGCTCTGACGGAGGGGTGCAACCACGGCAGGATGCTCTCGACCTGTCCGGTCACCACCGCCCTGACAGCATTCGGCCCGAGCGGCTCCACCAGGACCACCGGGTCGGTGACGACCGGCCCGGCCAGCGATCGGGCGCTGGCCTCACCGGCCTGCTGCCCGGCGGTGACGGTGCCACCGACGCCGGCAGCCACGCCCGCCGCACGCCCGGCGATCGACTGGACGGTCTCGGCCGCCACCGCCCACAGGCAGACCTGGACCGCCACGAGGATGACGACCATGGCAGCAGGGACCATGATGACCGCCTCGACCGTCGACGAACCGGCCTCGGCGCGGCGGCGCCGAGCCCGACGCACCCGACGAGCGCTGTGCCATGGCGGCTCGCTGGCACACGGTCCGCCACGATCGGAGCGGACCGCCGCGCCACCGTTCGGGCCTTGGGCTTGGCGGGCACCGGACCGCACCCCGCGGGCTGCCGCCGTGCCCATCAGTTGAGGTTGATCGAGTTGGCCTTGGCCGTCACCTTCGCCACGATGATCGCTCCCACGGCGATGGCGAGCGCCGCGAAGACAGCGGTCAGGATCACCTTCTCCACGGCACTGCCGTCCTCGGACCGCCAGCTCTCGCCGATCTGCTGGCGGACCAGGGCGAAGAGGATCTGCACGTAGGTCAGCACCGCCGGTCTCCGTTCGTCGAAATCGAAGTGGTCATCGCTCGCTCCTTCCGCTCGTATGGGTCAGTTGCTCGGAGAGGGTCGGTTGCTCGGAGGGTCGGCTGCTCCGAGAAGGTCGGCTGCTCCAAGCAGGGTCGGCTGCTTGGAAGGAATCCGCCACATCGGCGACATTCACGCGGCCACCAGCCACGTCGTCAGCCGAGACACCGCGGTCCGTCTCGGTCCGGTCAGCGGCAGCTGGATCAGCCATACCCATCGCATGCCAGCGCAGACGATCAGCGAGGACCGCGTGCTCCACCAGGCGCTCGGCACGAGAGGTGACGCTCGCCGCCCCGGAGGCCTCTTCGGCCGCACCGTCGAAGGCGCCGAGCGCTGTGCTCGCGCCACCGATCGCCCAAACTCGTCTATCTGCCTTTACGCCTTTGCGTCTAGCAGGATAGACTGATGAAGTGACCGCTCGGATCGCGATCCGTATGCTGCGCGAACACGGCTGCGAGCTCGTGCGCCAAGCAGGCTCGCACCAGATCTGGCGGTGTGGCAACTGCCAGACCGTGGTTCCCGTGCATCCCGGCGACATCCCGATCGGCACGCTTCGCTCGATCGAGCGGGACCTCGAAGCTGGCCTCGGCCCGAAGTGGCTCACCCGATGACGAACGACACGAGCGACACGGAGGAGAAGGTGACGACCTACACCGCCCGCCTGGAGCGGGAGAAGGACGGGCGCTGGACCGTCGAGCTCGATGAGGAACCACGGGTTCACACCTGGGGCAAGACCATCGAGCAGGCCCTCACTCGCATGCGCGAAGCAGCTGCCCTGTGGTTCCAGACCGACGAGGGCCAGATCGAGCTCGTCCCTCGACCGGTGCTGCCCAAATCCGCCAGCCGCACCATCGATCAAGCCCGCCAGGCACGAGCACACGCCCGCGACGCCGATCGCCTGGCGGTCGAGCGAACCCGCAAGGCAGCCGAGGCGCTCACCGCCCGCGGGATCAGCATGCGCGACGCGGCTGTGATCTTGGGTATTTCCCACCAGCGGGTACACCAGCTGCTCGCGGCGGAGGTGCCGACACGCCACAACGCCAGCTGATACGGCCGGTCGGTTCGGCGGACCGGCGCATCGAGTCTCCGCCCCCTCGGCTCCTCTACCCGTTGGTCCCACCCGTCGGTCCTCGCCAGACCATGCTTCAGCGTTCATGAGCCCACGGCGTTCTCACAGGCCCGACAGGACGCGAACCAGCGCCGGGTAGCCGAGGAACACCAGGAACCCCATGAGGAGCATGGCGCCGGGAACGAAGAGCCGCTCGGTCATGGCGTTAGCCTCGGCTTCCATCGCCGCAAGCTGGCGTCGGCGAAGGGATTCGGCTTTGGCCGTCAGGGTCGCCCGTACGCGCGCGCCTTCGGTGCCGGCGAGGCTGATGGCGCCCGCCAGCTCGCCGAGCTCCTCGACGCCGAGTGCGGCGCCGAGGTCGGCGAGCACCGCCCACGGCGGGCGGCCGTCGTGGCGGGCGACGTCCAGGCGTTGGGCCACCTGCTGCGAAAACCCGTCGTCGGGGATGCCGGCCGCCGCTTCGAGTGCGCTCTCCACGCCCATCCCACCAGCCATGCACATGACGACGAGGTCGAGGAACGTTCCCACGGCCCGCACGGCGGCGCGCCGCTGACGCCCCGCCTGGCGCCGGACGTCGACGACGGCGAGGGCGACCCCCACGACCGATCCCGTGACGACGAAGCCGGCGGCACCGAAGACACCGACAGCAGCACCACAGGCGGTCAGGACGGCAACGGTGGCCACGCCGACCGCAGCACCGCCGGCTGCGGCAACCGCTGCGCGCCGTTGGAACTGCTCCCCTGTCGTTCCCGCTACGGCCAGATCCGGTGCCAGCCAGTGCTCGACGACCGCCACGCGCACAACCGGTTCGTCGGATGGTGAGGGCCGGCGCGGACGCGACCGGCGCAGCCCGACGACCATGCCGCCGACGCCGGCCAGCACGCCGATCACGGCGAGCACCACCGTGGTCATAGCTCGCCCTCGGTTCCCCGGACCGCCGGTTGACCGGTCGCCTGGCGTGTCGCTCCAGCACCGCCGACATGTGCTGGTCCAGCGATGTCTTGAGGTGTAGCGATATCCCGAGGTGTCCGTCCACTGAAGCCACCGGTGCGCCAGGCTGCGCCGAACCCTGCTGTGGCGCCGCGGCCCGCGGTCGGCGACACCGGCACCTGGCGGTCCGGCCCGGCGGTGCCCGAACGCCGAGCCGACGCACCGAAGGGGCTGGACGACGCACCGGGCTGGCGGCCAGGCACACCGACGGGGCGGGCGAACCCGCCGGTCTGTCGGACAGGCACACCGACAGGGCGGATGGACGCACCGGGCTGGCGGGCAGGCACACCGACGGAACGGGCGAAGCCGCCGGGACCGCCCCCCACGGCCACGGAGCCGCAGCCGGCGGTGTCCAGCAACCTCGGTACGACTGGTGGCCGAGTCATCCGAGCCAGCAGGACCAGCGCTGCGGTATCGCACGCGCCGACGACCGCCAGCACGAGCTGGCCCGTCACCGACCCGAACGGCGCGAGGTAGCTGTGGGCCAGGACGGCCAGCGCTGCGACGAAGCCGATGGAGAACACCACAATGATGCGGATGCCACTTCGGGCCGACGCCCTGGCCGCGTCGATGTGCAGCCGGGAGACGACATCCTCCCGGGTGGCTGTGGCGAGCGCCCCCAACAGGTCGGCGAGCCGCTGGGCTCGGGCGGTGGCCGCGAGCAGCAACGCGCAGACGACGACGTCGGCGCTGGCGTCGTCGAGGTCGGCGGCAAAGGTCCGCAGTGCCACCGTCGCGGGCACGCCAGCTGCGAGCCGGTCGGCGAGGGCCGTGACCGCCGGTCGAATGGCGGGTGGTGCAACTGCGGCGGTGGCCACAACCGCCTGCGACAGACCGACCGACGCGTGCAACGTGTCGCGCAGCATCTCCGTCCACGCGGCCACCGCTTCGAGCCGGTCGGCGGCACGGTGCCCGCCCGTCTGGGCCCACAGCGCCGGCAGCCCGACCGCGGCACAGCCGGCCAGCAACGCGCCCACCGGCCATCCCGTCACCAGCCCGGCGAGGATGGCAACGGCAGCAGCAACGAGCAGCCGCGCCGGGCGCGGCCACGCCTCCTTGGCCACGCGGGCCGGCTGGCGCATCCACGGCACACCGGGAGCGCCACCACCCGCAGGTCGTCGCGCGAGCACGGACCACCCGAAGCCAGCGGCGCCGGCCAACCCGGTGACGGTCGCGAGCACAGCGGTGATCACGGCATCCTCCCGGGCTGCGTCCGGCACGATGCCGGATCGAACCCGTGGGCGACGAGCTCTTCGAGCGTGGCGGACCGCAGCGGCGCACCGGTCACCGCCCGTCCGTCGGGCCCGGGCCGGAACACCTCGTTCGACACCACATGGAGCCCGTCCGCGTCGACGACCTCAAGGACCGACGACACGAACCGGCGCCGCGGCATCGCGGCGGACCGGCCGGCGACCTGGCCGGCACCGGCCGGCGCGCCACCAGATGACGACACCGGTCCGCTCTGGCCGGACCAGCCGCTCGACAGATGGCGGGGCCCCACGGCCATGTCGAGGTAGACGACCAGGTCGATCGCTCCGGCGACGAGGAGGTTCGTCCCCTCCAGGGGAAGGCGCTCGGGGGCCTGCACCGCATAGGAAGCGATCCGCCGGAAGACCCCGTGGGACGAGTTGGCATGGATCGTGCACATCGAGCCGGCCCGGCCCTGGCTCATGGCATTGAGCATGGGGATGACCTCGTCGCCCAAGACCTCGCCGACGATCACACGGTCGGCGTTCATCCGCAGCGCCCGCCGGACCAGACGGGACATGGGGAAGGCACCCTCGCCCTCGGTGTTCGGCAACCTCGCTTCGAGCGCGACGAGATCGGGATGGCGCCCCGAGCTGTCAAAGCCAAGCTCGAACGCCTGCTCGATGGTGACGATGCGCTCACGCTCGGGGATCTCTGCCGCCAGTGCCCGCAGCATCGTCGTCTTGCCCGAGTTCATGGCTCCGCCCACCACGATGTTCTTGCGTGCCCTGACCGCGGCGGCGAGGAACGAGGCGAGCCCGTCGCCCAGCGTGCCGAGCCTCACCAGGTCCCACAGCCCGAGATCGAGGTAGCGGTGGCGGCGGATCGACAGTGCCGGCCGCCGCGTCACCGACATGAGCGCTGAGAGCCGGCTGCCGTCGGGAAGGCGAAGGTCGAGCTCGGGCTGCGCGACATCGAAACGCCGTTCGGACATCCCCAGGCGAGCTGCCGCCGAGCGGACGAGCTCGATCAGCTCCTCGTCGCTGCCGGCGATGGGCTCCGCTTGGACCTTCGACCCGTCGGCATAGGTGACCCACACCGCATCGGCGCCGTTGACGTCGATGTTCTCGACGGCGGGATCGTCGATCAGGCTCTGCAGGCGCCCGAGACCGAACAGGGCGTCGAGGACAGCTCCGACGATCCGGCGTTCGTCATCGGGTCCCGCAGCAGGCCGGCCCGATGCGAGGTCGTCGAGCACACGGTGGCGCAAGCGATCCACCACCAGGTGCCGAGCGAGCTCGCGGCGGTCGTCGATGTCGAGACCGGTGCCGCCTGCAGCAGCCAGGTCGTCGGCCACGTCCATCCGCAGACGGTGAACGATGTGATCGTCGGCACCGAAGCCCACCACCGGTCCGGTCACGGCCAGGTCCCCGACGGCTCGATCGGGACACCCGAGCCCGCTGGCTGCGCCCAGCTGGCCGGCTCGGGCCACCCGGCTGCCGGATCGCCAGGCAACGACTGACCGGACAACGGCTGCCCGGACAACGACTGACCGGGCAACGACTGACCGGAGACCGGCCGAGCGGCGAACGGCCGAGCGGTCCGGGCAGCGCTGCTGGTCGCCACCGTGCTGGCGCTGATCCAGCGGCGCAGGCGCTCGGAGGCCTCCACGAGCGGCGACCGGGCCAGGCGTCGGCGGCTCCCCGCCTCGCCCCGGACGATCGCCGCGGCGGCACGATCGTCGGGGATGGTGACGGCGAGATCGAGCGGCAGTCCACGGCCAGCGGAGCGGGGGGCGTGCCGATGCCCGGTGACCAGGGCCAAGGCGAGAGCGCCGCTGCGCTCCTGGCGCAGTCGGGCCGCGGCGGTCTCCACATGGCCCAGCGACGACACGTCGGACCGCGCCACGATCACGACGGCATCGGCCCGGGCCAGCAGCAGCCGCTGACCCGATGCGTCGGGCGCAATGCGCCCGCAGTCCACGATCACGTCGCGTTCCAGGCGCAACAGGGCGTCGACCCCGCCCGTTTCGGCATCCACAGCTCGGGCGGCCTCCATGGGGCGTGCCCCAACAAGGATCTCGAGCCCACCGGGGAGGTACTGCAGATGCGGCTCCACCTCGAGCGGTTCCCCGGCACGGCGCGCCGCCAACGCGAAGCTCGCCATCCCGGTCCGGCCCTGCAGGCCGAAGCGAGCGGCCACATCACCCCCGGCGGGGTCGCACTCCGCGACGACCACCGGCGTGCCAACGGGCCAGACAGCACCGAGCAGGCATGCCAACGTCGTGACACCAGGGCTGCCCTTGACCGAGCACAGCGCCACGACGGTCACGACCCACGACCATTCGCAGCCGGCACGACTGGAACGGCCGGCACAGCTGGAACGGCCGGCACAGCTGGAACGGCCGGCACAGCTGGAACGGCCGGCACAGCTGGAACGGCCGGCACGATCGTCACGACCCAGGACCAACGATGACCAGGGCAGCACCACCCGACGCCGACAACGCCGCCACCGTGGGAGCGATGGCAATCGGCACGACCACGGAGACAACCAGCGCTCCGCCGCCGGACGTCGTGGCGCTGGACGCCGACGCCACGGCGACCACCGGTGCGGGACCGGCGACGACGACGGGATCCGTCTGCACGGCCGCACCCGATGCGGCACCAGGGGTTCCGGCGGCCGCCTGCGCCGCTGGTGTCGCGGTCCCCGCCGGGACGTTGACGGCTGGTCCTGATGCGCTCGCCGATCCCGTCGCCACCACGTCCACCTCGTCGCCGACGCTGACGCCGCCTGCAGGGAGTGCGCCGGGCGCAGCCGCGACGCCGACGACCGCGCTCCCCGGCGGCGGAGCGAACGCGGTGACCAGGTCGCCGGGAGCCAGCAGGGAGCCCACCGGCAGGTTGGCCGCCGCCTGGCGCCCCACGACCTGGTCCTTTTCGGCTGCGGGGACAACCGCCACGCCGCTGGCCACATGAACCTTGACCACGCGCAGATCAGTGGCCGAGATCGGCGCCCCAGGGACGACGGTGGTGCGGAGCGCCAGCACCGCGCTCGTCGCCCCCGCATGAGCGAAGGCCGATGCCACCACCGCTGTCGAGCCCACGGCCACGAGCGCGGAGACCGCGGCGACCGCCGATCGGCGGCGGGTTGCGACCGGGCGCAGGCGAAGCGTGGCCGGCCGGGCCGGATCCTGCGTTCCGGCGAACGCGGTGCCGGTCATGCCCGGCACCTCGACGATCGAGCACCTGCCGCAGCAGCGAAAGCCACGACCGTTCCCTGCGGTAGACGGCGCTCACACGGACGCGACGGAGGGAGATCGGTCACCTCGATCGGCGCCCCCCGGCACCCGCCCTGGCCCGCTGACCTAGCAGATCGCTGAGGAGCAAGCCGTCGCCCGAGCCCGCCGGGTGCGCCGCCTCGCACAGGACGCTCACCATAGGGAACAGGTCCCCTCGAGGCAAGCGCGATCGCTGTCCGGCGCCACCCCCTCGCTCCAAGCGAAGGACCAGGCACAGGCACAAGCGCAGGACCAGACACGACCAGAGGCACCGGTACCGGCACCGTGATCGCCCCACCTGCGCCATGCACCCGGGCCCCGGCATGCCGCTGGCGCACGACACCGCTGGCAGCGGTCCGGGCGGAACGAACGCCGGGGGGGTTGGCGTCCGTCCCGCCCGGACCGGCCCCGCCGGTTCCGGACAGCTCCGGGACCGGGCGGCTGGTGCAGGCGCCGATTGCGTGCGACCCCGCTGAGCCCAGACCGTGGCCACCGGCTGCTGATGCCAGCAGCACCTTGCTCGCACCCCACGCGAGCGGCTTGTCGGGCTCAGTCACCCCTCGAGATTGACCGGGCCACCTTGCTGGCGACCTTGCTGGAGACCTTGCCGCGCCCCGTCAACTACCGCCTGTCACGTGCGACGCACCGCTGCTTCCCTCCTCCGACAGCGTCGATCCAGTCGCAGCCGAAGCATCCGGTCACGCTGCCGACGCCGGCGCCGGCCGAATGGGGTCGACGGAACCGGCAGGGGGCCGCCGTCCGTCCGACGGCACTCCGATCCTGGGTGATCATCAGGAACAGCAGCCACGGCAACGACGCCATGAGATCTGGCCGGTCGATACCGTACGAAGTGCCGTCTCCGCTCGGAGAACGACCGCCCCGCAGTCGGAGCGG
>JAJZLP010000182.1:0-15502 GCA_021803325.1 Actinomycetes bacterium | reverse complement strand
GGCCGGCACTACTCCTGGCCGGCACCGCCCCCGGCGGCGGCGCCACCCGACGTCGGGGAGACCCGATGCCGGTGCACGACCCGCGTGGCGGACAGCACGGCGGCAATCGCCATGAAGGCGATCGACGACAAGAACGCCGATCGCAACCCCGTGGTGAACGCGCCGGCCAGGTGCCGGCTGAGATGGGTGGTGCCGACGAAGATGGCGAAGGCCAGGTTCCTGGGGATGGAGCGGGCAGCCACCAAGATGGCCACGGCGAACGAGAAGACCATCCCCACGTTGGCGAAGGTCCGGAGCATGCCCGAGGCGATGCCGAACTGCTCGCCGGGCACGGCTGCCATCACCGCGGCGTTGTTGGCCGGGAAGAAGGCCCCGGCGCCGATGCCGTTGACGACGGCAGCCACCACCACCAGCACCAGCGCGCTGTCGGTGTGCAGCTGGGTGTAGACGACGAGCGCGACGATCTCGACGGCGAGGCCGACCGTGGCCGGCCACACCGGCCCGATCCGGTCCGAGATCCGTCCACCAAAAGGTCCGACCAGCCCCCCCACCAGGTAGCCGGGGACGAGCAGCAGCGACGCGTGCAACGGGCTGAGCCCCCGCACGCCCTGCAGGTACATGATGACGAGGAACAGCACGGCGAAGTTGGCCGTGGCCTGGAACATCGACGCCAGCAGTGTCGGGGTCACCGTGGGGATGCGGAACAGTGACAGGTCCAGCATCGGGGCCGACCGGGACCGCTCGACGAACCCGAAGGCGACGAGGAGGGCAACCCCTCCGACCAGCGCGGCGAGCACGTCACCCGAGAACGACACCGTGGCCAGACGGGTCATGGCCCACAGCACGCCGAACAGCCCGGCGCCCATCGTCACCATGCCGGCCAGGTCGAGCCGCTGGCGCTGGCGGCGACCGCTGTCGCGCAGGACGCGCAGGGCCAGCGAGAAGGCCAGGAGGCCGGCAGGCACGTTGATCCAGAAGATCCACCGCCACGACACGTAGGTGATGATCACGCCGCCGAGCAGGATGCCGAGGATGGCGCCGACGTTGAACCCCACTGCGTTGAACCCGTAGGCGCGGCCCCGGCGCTCGGGGGGAAAGGTGTCGGCGATCACGGCACCGCTGTTGGCGGTGATCAGCGCCCCTCCCACGCCTTGCAGGACCCGGAACACGATGATGGTGGCCTCGTTGGTGGCCAGCGCGCACAGTGCCGAGCCCACGATGAAGACGATGAAGCCCGTCTCGTACATCCGCACCCGGCCGAACATGTCGCCGAGCCGCCCAACCTGGGTCGCAAGCACGGTGATCACGAGCAGGTAGGCGATGATGACCCACACCACGCCGGACAGCGGCACGTGCAGGGACCGCTCCAGCTCGGGCAGCGCCAGCACCACGATGGTGGTGTCGACCGCCGCCATGAGCACCCCGATCATGATGACGAGGAGGGCGAGCCCGGTGCGCACCGGCGGAGCTCCGGCCCCGGGACCAGAGCGGAGCGCTCCGGCCCCTGGGTCTGCGTTCGGGGCTCTGCCCCCAGAGCCAGATCGGAACGTCTCGGCCACCGGGTCTGCGTTCGGGGCTCTGCCCCCAGAGCCGGATCGGAACGTTCCGGCCCCCGAACCCCCGGCGGTCTCGCTCACCGGGCCCCGCTGCCGGGCTGCGCGCGCTCGGGGGATCCGCACACGGCCTCGAAGCCGGCGATCATGCGCTCGAGCTCGGCGGCCAGCGTGCCGCCGGCAACCGCACCGGCGGCGATGACGTCCGCCAACCGGCTGCCCAGCGTGTCGTCGACCATGGCCAGCGCCGCCCGTCCCTCGGGCGTCACCTGCAGCTGCACACCCCGTCCGTCACCTTCCACGGCAACCCGCTGCAGCAGCCCGGCCCGTTCCAGGCCGCCGACGATGGCGCTGAGCGTGGCCCGGCGCACGTCGACCTTGACGGCCAGCGCCGAGGCCCGCTCGGGTCGGTCTGCGACGAAGACGAGCACCCGGTACTGCGCCAGGGTGAGCCCGGCGTCCGACGACGCCTGCTCCAGCAGCCGCGACAGGCGGGCGAGCGCTCGGCCCACCCGGACGGGATCGGCGGTCGACGACACGGGCATCATCGGTAGTTAGCCTACCTCGCCATCGGGTCGGTCCGTCGGCCACTGTCGGTTCCTTCACGGCCACGCGAGTCCCGGCCCCTCGTTCCGGGTGACCCTGCGCCGCCCGAGCGGCCCGGAGTCCCAAGCGGCCCGGAGTCCCAGCCCGGAGTCCCGG
Source organism: Actinomycetes bacterium (assembly GCA_021803325.1). GTDB lineage: Bacteria > Actinomycetota > Acidimicrobiia > Acidimicrobiales > UBA8190 > JAJZYI01. Next base: position 13,247 of record JAJZLP010000182.1, on the reverse strand, counting down.
CCCGGAGTCCCAGCCCGGAGTCAGGTGATGTCTGCCTGCAGGGTGGTGAGCGCCCCGGCGATGGCGAGCACCACCCCGTAGCCGAGCAGGACAGCGGCGGCCACACCGGGCGACAGCAACGGGAACGTCGAGCTGGCGAAGCCCGAGGAGGCATGCGCCGTGACGCTGTCGAGCGACTGGGCTGCAGCGGAGGGAAACCACTTGCCCACGCCAGGAACGATGCCGCGCACGATGGGCTCCAGGATCACGGTGACACCCAGACCGACGACCAGCGCGGCGACCTGGTTGCGCAACAGCGCGCCCAGGCCCACGCCGTAGATGCCGAAGAGCGCTGACGCGGCCACCACGCCGGGCGCCACGTGGCCCAGCTCGGTGAGCATCGTCGAGGCGGTGCCGTTGCCGGTGGCGACGAAGACGGCACCGAGGATCAGGTCGCCCACCGCCGCGGCGACAGCCACGGTCGCCCCGGCCAGAGCGGCCACGCCGAGCTTCGCTGCCACGACGTTCCCCCGTCGGGGCTCCGCCAGGAACGTGGCTGTGACCGTGCGGTGCCGGAACTCGGCGGTGACGGCCACCACACCGACGATGAGCGCCAGGTCCTGGGCGATCGTCATGACGGAGAAGACGCTGTCGAACCACGACGCGGTTCCCCGGGCCGGCAGCAGCAGGTCCCGGGCATGGCTGCCATGGCCGGTGGCATATCCCACGAGAACGCCGAGACCGACCGTCAGCACGACGCCGACCGCGACGATCACCGGGGTCGACCACACCGTCAGCAGCTTGCGGATCTCGGCCGCCAGGGCTCGTCCGGTCCGGCTGCGCCGGTGACCTGGACCGGCCAGGACTCCGGGCGCCTCCCACTGCCCTCCAGGCGGCACCGGACCCGGCTGGGCTGGCGCCATGCCGGCAGGCGGCACACTGGGACGCGATGCGCCCGTGGGCTCGTGCACCTCGTCGGTCACGCCGGCGCCTCCACGCTCGGAGGCTGGGGCGGCCCCCGCCGGGTCCGGCCGCCGCCGACCGGTCCGGGCCCGGTACCGCCACCGACGTCCCGGGTGAGGGCGAAGAACAGCCCTTCGAGGTTGGCGGCCCCACCGGTCACGGTCGACGACATGGCAAGCACGACGATGCGGTGCTCGGCCATGAGCGTTCCGATGCGCTCGGGGCTGGCGCCACGCACCACCACTCCGTCCGGCGGCTGGTCCCGGACCTCCAAGCCAGCGCCGCGCAGCACCGCGGCCAGGCGGGGCGCATCGGTGGTCCGGACCTCGATCGCTTCAGCCGATCCGGCGTGCATCAGGTCCGCCAGGCGCCCCTGGGCAGCCAGGCGACCGCCCGACACGATCACGACATCGTCGACGGTCTGCGACGCCTCGGCGAGCAGGTGCGACGACACCAGGACCACCCGGCCCCGGCCTGCGTACCACCGCAGGAACCAGCGCAACCACGCGATCCCCTGGGGGTCGAGACCGTTGGCCGGTTCGTCCAGCACCAGCACGTCGGGGTCGCCGAGCACCGCCCGGGCCAGCTCCAGGCGCTGGCGCATCCCCATGGAGTACCCGCCGACGCCGCGGCTCCCTTCGGAGGCCAGGCCGACCAGCTCCAGCACCTCGTCCGCCCGGTGCTGGTCGATCCCCGCCGCGCTGCACTGCACCTGCAGGTGAGCGCGAGCCGAGCGCGCAGGGTGGAAGCCCGAGGACTCGAGCACCGCCCCCACCGTGCGGACGGGGTCCTCAAGCTCGCGGTAGGCGACACCGTTCACCAGCGCCTGGCCGGCGTTCGGGCGCACCAACCCCAGCACCGCGCGCAGCGTCGTCGTCTTGCCGGACCCGTTCGGACCGAGGAACCCGGTGACGATGCCGGGCCGCACCATGAAGCTCAGGTCGTCCACGGCCAGCACCGACCCGAACCGCTTGGTCAGGCCCCGCACTTCGACCCAAGGAGCGACCACGGGCGCTGCGACGGCTGCGCTCACCGGTTCAATCCGATCCCCCTGGCGACGAGCCGGCTCCACCCGCCAGCCAGCCTCCGCTCCCCCGGTCCCATCCCCCCACGGTACCCGGCACCAGGTACCGGATGCCGCGTACTGGGTGCCGGGTCTGCGGGCTGCACGCGGCACGACGACGCCGGACCCAGCCGGGTTTCGCCCGACCGTGGCCCACAGCACCAACAAAGGTCGGACCCCACCCGCGGCACGTGCCAAAACCGGACGTGGATCGCCGCCCCTGCGGGCGCCGGTCAGGCAACGGCGGGCATGACCTCGGCAGCCAGCAGCTCGAGGTGGTCCAGGTCCGTGAGATCGAGCACCTGGAGGTAGGCGAGCTCCGCGCCGGCAGCTGCGAACTCCGACAGCCGGTCGACCACCTCCGACGGCGAGCCGGCCGCCCCGTTCTCCCGGAGCTCACCTGGCTCCCGACCGATGGCGGCGGCGCGCCGGCCGATCTCGCCCTCGTCGCTCCCGCAGCACACCACGAGCGCCACCGAACGGCGGAGGCTGGCGGGGTCCCGGCCGACCGCCGCACACGCCAGGTCGACGTCGCGCTGGCGCTCAGCGAAGACAGCCAGCGGGGGGAAGGGCATGTTGATCTCGTCGGCGAACCGGGCCGCCAGGGCCGGCGTTCGGCGGGGGCCGAGACCGCCGACGATCACCGGCGGGCGGGGTGACTGCACGGGTCGGGGAAGGCCGGGATTGCCCTCGACGCGGTAGTGGGTGCCTGCGAACGACACGGGCTGCTCGGGGCCGGCGGCCCACATCCCGGTGATCACCTGCAGCTGCTCTGCCAGCCGCTCAAAGCGCTCCTCCAACGGCGGGAACGGCACTCCGTAGGCCCGGTGCTCGTCCTCGAACCATCCGGCACCCAGCCCGAGCTCGACACGGCCCCCGCTCATCTGGTCGACCTGGGCCACGGCGACTGCCAGCGGGCCGGGCAACCGGAACGTGGCACAGGTGAGCAACGTGCCCAGCCGAACCCGGCTGGTCTGGAGCGCCAACCCGGCCAGCGTGGTCCAGGCGTCCGTGGGACCGGGCCCCGGGTCGCCGCCACCCATCCGCAGGTAGTGGTCGGAGCGGAAGAACCCGTCGAACCCCAGCCGGTCGGCGGCCCGGGCAACGGTGGCGAGGTCGGCGTAGGTGGCCCCCTGTTGGGGCTCGGTGAAGATCCGGAGGCGCATGATCCCGTGCTACCACGCTGCGGCCGCTGCAACCCCCGCCAGACCACCCCACCTCGCTGCCCGCGGCCGCTGCAACCCCCGCCAGACCACCCCACCTCGCTGCCCGCGGCCGCTGCAACCCCCGTCAGACCACCCCACCCAGGTCGCCGCTCACCGTGGTCGATTGTTCGTGCTTTGTGACTCCGCGTGCACGATGGCGGCACGGTGACTAGCCTGCGCGGTGCCGTGTCCCGAAGCGATGGAGCACCACCCGTGCGCCTCGCCCGCCGCCCATTGATGTCGATGGCGCGCGCGGGTTCGCTGGCGATGGCTGCAGGCGCCCTGGCGGCGGCCGCAGTGCTGCCCGCCGCGGCCGCAGGCGCCAGTCCCACCACGGCGCCCGGGCTCGCGTCCCAGGCAGCGGCCATCCAGGCGCGGCTGGTGTCGACCGCCCACCAGCTCCACACACTGGCCGCCCGCACCGTAGAGGAGTCGGCGCGCCTGACCGCCGCCGACGCGGCGATCCAGAACGAGCAGTCGACCCTCGGCCGGCTCCAGACCGACCTGTCCCAGGCCACGGCCACGCTCCGCACGGTCGCTCTCCAGACGTACATGAGCGACAGCGGCAGCAACAGTGCGCTGGCCATCTTCTCGAGCTCGCCCACCGAGGCTTCTGCCATGCGGGAGTACACCGCCGTCGCCAGCGGCAACGAGGCCGGGGCCATCGACACGTTCCGCCGGGACCGAACGATCGTGACCCAGCAGCAGGCGGTCATGCGCTCCGAGCAGGCAGCGGCCACCGCTGCGTACGACATGCTGGGGCGGCAGTACACGGCGCTGCAGCAGGCGATCACGCACGAGCAGGCCATGCTGGCCACGGTCCAGCAGCAGCAGCGGGTCCTGGCGCAGCAGCAGGCGTTCGCCCGGCAACAGGCCCTTGTCGCGTTGCGCCAGCAGCAGGCGGCCGCGCAGGCAGCTCGCCAAGGTGCGCCGCTGGCGGTCGACGTCGGCTCGCTCGTCCCCACCGGCAGCTCCATGGCGCAGGATCTCGCCCGCCTTCGCGAGTGCGAGTCTGGTGGCGATTACCAGGCCAACACCGGCAACGGGTACTACGGCGCGTACCAATTTTCGCTGTCCACCTGGCAGGGGCTCGGCTACCCGGGCCTGCCCAGCACAGCATCGCCGGCCACCCAGGACCAGGCCGCCATGCGCCTGGAGCAGTTTGCCGGGTGGGGGCAGTGGCCGGTGTGCTCGGCCATGCTCGGTTTGAGCTGACAGCGCCTTCCACCCACCGCACCCGGTGCCGGCAGCACACCGCACTCGCATCCCGGTGCTGGCAGCACACCGCACTCGCACCCCGTGCCGGCAGCACACCGCACTCGCACCCCGTGCCGGCAGCACACCGCACTCGCACCCCGGTGCTGGCAGCACACCGAAGGGCCCGCCGCGCTGAACATGGCCGCCGCGGTGAACATGACCCACGCCGTGCGGCATGCTGCATGCAGATGATGTGACGCTCGGGTGGAGGGAGGAGTTCGACGCACGCACGGCGCAGCACCGACGGGCATCGTTCGGGTATCGGCGGCCGACGTCGTGCCAGTCCCTCCTCGCGGGAACGTCGAGCACACCGGTGAACGGTGGTGCGCTGGTCGAGCTCACCATCGATGCGGCGGACAACGCCCTCCCCCGCATCCGGGCAGCAGCGATGGCGGTCGTGCGCGAGACCGCCCCCGAGCTGACCGACGACGCCGTGCTGGTCCTGACCGAGCTGGCCACCAACGCCCTCCTGCATGGGGAGCCACCCGTCGTGCTGCGCCTGTTGCCTGCCGAAGGCGGTGTGCGCATCGAAGTCGAGGACAGCGGCGGGGCCTTGCCGCAGTATGCAGGCCATGTGCCCGAAGCGGCGACCGGCCGCGGGCTCTGGCTGGTGTCCGCTCTGGCACGCGCCTGGGGTGTCGAGCCTCGGGTGCAGGGCCGCGGCAAGGTCGTGTGGGCCGATCTCGGGGCTCCAACCGCAGATCGCGCCGCTCCCACCGTCGGGCGCGACACGCTGGTCGCCGCGTGCGTCGACGACACGGCCGAGCCGACGGTCACCGTCCACCTCGGCGAGGTGCCGACCGGGCTGCTCTTGCAAGCCAAAGCCCACGTTGACGATCTGGTCCGCGAGCTGACGTGGGCCGCAGCAGGTGCGGGAGGAGACCTGCCAGGGCACCTCGCCTCGGTGGTCGAGGGGGTCGTACGCCACTTCGCCGCTGTCCGCAACGCCATCAAGCACCAAGCCCTCGACGCGGCAGCGCGCGGTTCGACCACCACCGACCTGACGCTGACACTGCCGGCGTCCACGGCCGACGCGGGCGAGGAGTACTTGGCGGCGCTGGACCGAGCCGACGACTACGCCCGCACCTCGTGCCTGCTGACCCTGGGGACGCCACCGGCGCACCGGGCATTTCGGCGGTGGTACGTCGAGGCGATCGTAGGACAGGCACGGGCCCGTGCCGCTGGGCAGCCGCCGCCACCATCGGCGCGCTTCCAAGACGTGTTCGACGCCCGCTCTGGCGAGCGTTGCCACGGAGCGCGACCGCGCGCGTGATGGGGCTCGACCCGTCCGCTTGGAGTCACCGCATCAGGCCAACCGGCAGGCGAGCAACCGGCAGGCGAGCAACCCGCAGGCGAGCAATCGGCGGGCGAGCATGAAGCGGCCGCTGCCGTCCATCGGAGTGACGGGCTCGACGCACCGGGCACCTGGACCGGCGGGTCCGAGCCGCAGTCCGTGTCCTCCGGCACCAGGCGATATCCCACAGCCCGCCGATGGACGTCGCCTGGCACGGGAGCGAGCACTGGCAACCGCTGGACCGGCAGTCCGGGCGCTGCACGCGCACGGACATCGACACGCTCGCGGTCAGGCCGGCACCGCTCCGAGGACGAGACCTCGGGTCGTCGCCGCTGCGTATGCCTCGGCAGCCGCCGCGGTCACTCGTGCCGCCGCGGCGATCGCCTCGGGGACGTCCGGGAGGTCTCCTGGCTCGCTCGCTCGGTCGTTCCCGTCGCCGGACGTCGGCCCGACAGGATCGTCGCCCGACCGCCGGCCCGCGGCTGCCCCGCCAGGCCCGGCCCCGCCCCGGACGGGCTCCCCCGGGGGGCGGGGTGCCACCGAAACCGGGGCAGGGGCCGGAGCGGGACCAGCCGGACCTGCGATCGGCGCCGCAGGACCAGCAGGAGTAGCAGGACCAGCAGCCGGATCGGGACCGACCGGCGCCGCGATCACAGGGCCTGACGCGTCTGCCACGCCGGCAACCACGTCCGGCGCCGGACCGGGACCAACCGGTACCGCAGTCGCCGGGCCAGAAGCCTTCGCCCGAGCGGGTACCGGAGGCTTGGGAGCCTGCACCATGTGGGCGTAGGCCGGCGTGTTGGCCAGCATCTCCTCCTGCCACCGAGCGACCGCCGCCTGTCGCATCTCCTCGCCACGAGGCACCAGCACCTTGCGGACAGCAGCCGCGATCCGCTTGTGCCCTTCGTCGTCGGGGTACGTGCCGTCGGCCAGCTCCTCCGGCCCCAGAACGGCCGAACCGTCGATGAGCGCCAGCCGGTTGTCGCTGGTGGCCAGGTCTGTCACCACATCTTCGACGGCGCGACGGAGATCGGTCAGGGTGGCACCGAAGACGTTCGGCGTGTCCTCGGCTGCAGGCCGACAGGTCGGGCTCATGACGACGAGCGGCACACGAGCGTGCCCGGCCCGCACCAGCTGCAGGAACGACCGCAACTCCTCGACCAGCAGGGCCGTGCTGTGGGGGGGCTTCGACCAGCAGCCTGTCCCTACCGCCACGACGACAGCCTCGGCCGGGGTGCGAGCCATCATCTGCGCAACCGCGGGCTCCAGACGGGTCGTGCCGGCATAGCCCATGTTGCAGACGTCGAGCCCGAGCGTCCGCCCGACGACCGTCGACCACGATCCGACGGGCGACGAGGCGAGCCAGCCTTGGGTGACCGCGTCCCCGTAGATCAGGCATCGGGGTTGGCGTGGCGCCGGGCGCAGCGAGCCGTCGACGGGCTGGATCTGGTGGACGACCGGGCGCATGCCCTCGGGGAGGTAGATGACTGCGGGCTGGTCAGGGTCGCCGACCAGCGGAAGGACGACCTCGCCGTCGCCGAGGACGGCCGGTGCCTCGGCGATCCGACGACCCGAACGGAACACCACGAAGGTGCAGCCAGCTCCGTCACCGCGGTACCCCAGGTCGGCCGTTGTCGTCCGGTAGCGGAGCCGGACCGCCGTGGCGTCGCCCACGACCTCGATGCGCACGCCGACGGGAAGGGTGGCGGCCGACCACACGTCACCGGGCACCTGATCCGACTCCTGGGGGTGCAGCCGAGGGTACGCGACCGTGCCTGCCGGCGCGAACACCCACCCTCGCACGAACGGCTCGGGCTGTTGCGGACGTGCGGTCACCGGCTCCTCCGTCGTGGTCTGCCAGCGTGTCGAGCCGGCAGAACCACATCGGTCGACTGGTCAACAGTGTAGAGCGCCGCTCACCCGAGATATCACCTTATGTAGTGGTATGGCTATTCTTTGTGATAATCACCACGCTGAGCACCGCTCCACCTACCCCCTGCCAAGGACATAGACGCAGGGCCTGCGGCATGCCCCGCTCGCCTGGACCTCCCCCGGGACACCTACCGCAACTCCCAGAGCACGCCGACACACCCCGCTCGCCTGGACCTCCCTCGGCGAGCGCTGCTGCCCCCTGAACACCTGCGTCGGCAGCGGCGCCCCGAGTGTCAGGTCATGACCGCGCTCACGTCGGCGCCACGCCGTGGGTGAGCAGGCCGGCGATCAGCACGGCCGCCACCACCGCCAGGACGATCCCGACAACCGCCATGACCACGGCGACACCCCGGCGGGCCCGGAGCGGCAAGCCGGGGTCGAGCGGAGCAAGGAGCGGCGCTCGCACTGCCGGATCGCGCCGGGGCGGCGCCAAGCGCCACAGGCGGAACCAGAACGACAGGTTGCCGGCGACGGTCAGTAGGTTGAGCAGCCACCCGAATGCGAGTATGTCGGACACCAGTGAGCGCCGGGGGGTGCGGATGCCGTGACCGCCGGTGGGCCGGCCCCCGCACAGGGCAACATCGGTCAGCTCACGCATGACCGCGATCCCACATGACCGGCAGAGCGGGCCGCGCTCCACAGCGCCTCCCCCGCTGAGCAGGCCGCTGACCAGGCCGGGCCGCTGCCCGCGCAGATCGACGGGAACTGCCGGCGCGCAGCCGCACAGGCGGCACTCGTCTGCCATGCGGCTACGGCTCGCACCCGCACCCGCCCAACCGGCCGCATCCGCCACACCAGGTGCACCCGCCACACCAGGTGCACCCGCCACACCAGGTGCACCCGCCACGTCGGCCGTGAACCAGACATGCGGACGCCCACCGTCGGTCTGGCGCTGCCGTGCCGGTGAGGACTGCGGCGCCAGCGGACCCGCCGGGCCGGGCGGACCCGCCGGGCCGGGTACCACCGGCCGCCTCCGCCGGTGCCAGATCTGCCGGCCGCCCCCTGTTCCTGCCCACTGTGGCGGTTGAAGTGGAGACGATGTGGGCGGAGACGATGTGGGCGGAGACGATGTGGGCGGAGACGATGTGGGCGGAGACGATGTGGGCGGAGACGATGTGGGCGGAGACGATGTGGGCGGGGACGCTGCTCCGGGGCCGGGCCGAGCGGACCATGGCCGGGAGGGAGGCGGACGCCGCGTGCCGATGCCGGTCCTAGCGGCTGGCGCACCGCCCATGGCCATGCCGAACAGCGATCCTCCGGCGAGGAACCGGGCGTTGCGTGCGGCAGCCTGCCAGACCTGGTCGTACAGGATGCGCCGATCTTCGTCCCCGAGCACCCGCCATGCGTCGGTCACCTCCACCAGTTGGCTGGTCACGTCAGCAGCCGCGTGTGGCGGCAGGCTGCCGTGCCCGTCCGGGTGCAAGGCGCGGACCCGCTGCCGATAGGCGTGGCGGATCTCCTCGCGGGTCGCCGTGACCTCCACGCCCAGCACGTCGTAGTAGCTCCGCACCACCACCACTCCCTGGGGGGATCATCCCGGCTACCGGCCGGCTTGTCCCCTGTCACCGGTCGGCCCGCTCCGACCGCTTCACACCAACTGCCACGGCACGCGCATACCACGGCTCTTTCCGTGATCTTTTGGCTCAGTGCCTGGGAAATCCTGGTGGACCACACCCCACCTGGTGGCGAGCGTAGTCGGATGGCTCCCTCAGGCGCCGCTCGGCCACTGGGGGCGCTGGGTCTTCCATCGTCCGCTCGACGGAAGCCGGTAGGCGCAGCCCGTCGGGCTCGAGGCGGGCACGTGCCGCGGGTGGGCGGACACCGCCCTTCCCCACTCGCCCGGGAGGACGCTGGTGCGGGTGCGGGTGCGGGTGCTCAGGATTCCGTCGTGCGCCGACGCACCCCCAAGGCCCATACCACCAGCGGCACCTGCAGTGGCAGCCGGCCGATGGCTACCAGGCGGGCCGCAGCTCCCCGCCGCCGCCAGTCCCATGCCATCTGGACGTTGGCGGGGAACACGCCCACGAACAGCGCCGCGGCAGCAGCCGCGCCGGCACGCCTCGTTCGCGGCGCGGCAACGGCTGCGGCACACGCCAGCTCGGCAACGCCACTGGCGTAGGTCCACCGGCGGGCCCGTCCCGGAACCCAGCGGGGCACGATGGCGTCGTAGGGACGGGGCACGAGCATGTGGAGGACGCCAGCTCCGGCCAGCAGCGCAGCCAGTCCGAGCGCGCTCCGGTCCCGTGCCCCAGAAGCTCGGGCCGGTGGCTCGCGCCGGTTGGCGGCAGACGTGCTGCCGGCCGGCCCGTCCACGAGAGGAGCCCCCCCGACCGGGACGGCACCTGCTACTGCTGGGGAGCTGAGCTCCTGATCGGTGACCATGCTGCATCTTGGCACCGCACGGCACAGCCCCGACAGCTCGGCGCCCGCTCCAGCTCCCGCCGTGCCCGCCTCCCGCCACACCCATCACGCCCAGACCCATCGGGTCCACACCCCACACCTCACACCCCATCACACGGCCCTAACACGGCGCTCATCGCGCCATGACCCGGGCCGACGACGATGCAGGCAGCGAAGTCCGCGACCCCGCGGAGATGGACCGAAGCGAAGGAGCGAACCCATGCGACTCTCCCCCCGAGCCCGCCGCCGGCTGGCCGCCGGCACGATGGTCGGCGCCATGGCCGTAGCGGTCCCCGGTGTCGCCGTCGCCGCCACTGGCTCGTCGAGCCCGTCCGGCTCGACCGGTACCGGCAGCACGACCGGTGCCGGCGACACGACCAGGCACCCCGGACCCGTCGCCGGCTGCACGACGTCGACGTTCTCGACCGCCCAGAGCGCCCTCGAGTCTGCACTCACCGGGCGGACCACGCTCCTGGGCACGTTGCAGACCCGAGTGTCGGGAGCCAAGGACCTGCCGAGTGCCACTGCTGCCGCGCTCGGGGCCATCCTGCACGCCGAACAGGACACGATCAACGGGTCCGGCCTGGCCGGGTTGCTCACCACCGCTCAAGGCGCCACCACCTGCGCCCAGCTTGTCGCCACCGCTCGGACCATGGTGACCGCATTCCGCGTCTACGTCCTGGTCGCGCCGCAGGTCCGGCTGACCGTGGGGGCGAGCAGGGCAACCGCGCTGCTGGCGAAGGCGACAGCGGTCGAACCCAAGATCCAGGCCCACATCACCAAGGCAGCCGGCACCGGCAAGAACGTGAGCGGCGCCCAGCAGGCGTTCTCAGACCTGCAGGCGCAGATCGCCACCGCCACCACCGACGTGGCGGCCGTTCCGGTGGCCCAGATCTTGGCGCAGGTGCCATCGGACTACCCCGCCGACCAGTCGATGCTCAGCACCGCCCGGACCGCACTCGCCAACGCGGTCCAGGCGGGACGCGCCGCACGCACCGACATCCAGACCATCCGCCAGGATCTCCGCTGACCGAACCGCCAGCCGTTCCGCCGAGCGGCCAGCAGTCCCCCACCGACCCGGGCCCGGCGTGCCAGCGGCATGCCGGGCCCGGTCGCGCCCGATCGCATCCGGTGCACGGCCACGGACCTCCGATCACGCCGTTCGCGGCGACCGCCGAGCCGCGTACCCGCCTGGTTCGGGCTTCCCTCTGTGTGAGCCCAGCGCTCGACGGGCGCTCCTACCCCGTGCGGGGCCGGGCCACTGGACGGGCGCCGACCGCACATCCCGGCACCGAACGGGCGCCCTCGCGTCGCCGGTGGCATGCTGAGCGTGCGCAGCCGGCCGGGCACGTCCGGCGCCGGACGAAGGAGGGCACAGATGGGACGAGCCGAAGTTGACGTCGACATCGACCGACCGGCCGACTCGGTATGGCAGGTGGTCCGCGACTTCGGTGGCCTGGCCCGCTGGATGCCGGGGATTGACAGCTGCACCGTTGACGGCGACACCCGCACCCTTTCGGTGATGGGCACGGAGGTCGTCGAGCGCCACCTGGGAACCGACGACACCGAGCGCAGTACCCGCTACAGCATCGTCGGCGGTGGGATCCCGGTGACCCACCACGAGGCCACCGTCTCCGTGGCCGAGCGCGGGCCCGATGCCTGCCACGTCTCCTGGGCGTTCGAAGTGGAACCAGAGCCGCTGGTGCCGCTGCTCACCCAGAGCTACCAGGCCGCTCTGCAAGCGCTCGCGTCGGGGGCCGGCAGCTGATCACCCGCACCGCGTCGGCGAGCGGCGACGAGCCACCAGCGGCATCCCGCTGAGCGGCGCACCAGTCCCGGTCCCGGCAATCCGGCCAGAGGAGCACCGCCGAGCGGCGCAGCGCCACCGGGCATCACAGCCTCGTCGGCGCGCGATCCAGGTCTCAGCCGGGCCCGCTCCGAGCGGGAGGAACCACGACTCCGGTGTGCGGCACCATAGTGTCGTGACTGCCCACCAGCAGGTGGGCCGGTGCTGCCCTGCTCACCCGGCGGGGCACGATCGAAGCCGAGGAGGACCACGGCATGGAAGTGCGCTTCGACGTCACCGCCCGAGACAACATCCCCGTTCTGGCCGCAGCTGGCGAGATCGACGTGTACACGGCGCCGCGGCTCCGTGAGCAGCTGCTCCAGCTCGCCCACGCCGGCCACGCCACCGTGGTGGTCGACCTGACCGAGGTGTCGTTCATCGACTCGACGGGGCTCGGTGTGCTCGTGAGCGGTCTGAAGCGGTTCCGCGAGGCCGGAGGCGACCTCCGCCTGGTGGTCACCCAGCCTCAGATCCTGAAGGTGTTGGAGATCACCGGCCTGTCCTCGGTCTTCGCCGTGCACGACACGGCGGCGGCGGCTACCGCGGACCAGCCGGCATGACCGTCAGCAGCACGCCGCCCGACCCGAGCGCCGTGGGCACGCCGATCACTGTGGACGACGAGCACCTCCAGGTCTGTCTCAGCATCGCCCGAACCAACGCCGACCACCTTCGACCGTGACAACGAGGAGCCATGCCGTGTCTGATGTCGTGGAGCTGGCGATCCCCGCCAAGGCCGAACTGCTGTCCCTGGCACGAATGACCGTTGCCGCCATCGCCGCTCGCGCCAACTTCGACTTCGAGGAGATCGAGGATCTCCGGCTCGCCATCGACGAATTGTGCTCGCGGCTGCTCCACCAAACCGGCTCCGAACCGGCCGGGACGCTCCGGCTCCGCTACCACTGGAGCACGGAGGAGCTGGAGGTGACATGCCGGCTGGACGGCGCCGAGCGTGCCCAAGTCGACGCCGGGGACCGCGATCTTTCGGACCGCATTCTCGAAGCCCTGGTCGACGCCCACGGGGACGAGAGCTCCGACGGCGCCGGTGCGCACTACTGGCTGCGCAAGCGACGGCGGACGGCAAAGCCAGCGTGACCGACAAGTCCGGGGAGCCGGCGTCCTCCACCGAAGACACGCGGCCCACCGAAGACACGCGGCCCACCGAAGACACGCGGCCCACCGAAGACACGCGGCCCACCGAAGACACGCGGCCCACCGAAGACACGCGGCCCACCGAAGACACACAGCCCACCGAAGACACACAGCCCACCGAAGACACACAGCCCACCGAAGACACACAGCCCACCGAAG
>JAJZLP010000017.1 GCA_021803325.1 Actinomycetes bacterium | reverse complement strand
GTTGGCCACGACCGCCTGCAGCTGGTTCTGGGTGGCGCCCACGCTGGCCTCAAGCGACGCCACGGTGTTGATGGCGTTCTGAACGAGCGACACCGCGCCCGCCGCCGCCGTTGGGGTGCCGACCGAGGCAGCGCTGGTCCCAACACCGAGCGCGCCAGTGGTGGCCGCGCCGATGTTCAGCGTGATCTGCTGGTTGGTGTTGTCGAAGGCGCCGACCTGCAGGACCTGACCGGTGAAGGTACCACTGAGCAGGTCGGTGGTGCCGAACGACGTGGTGTTGGCGATCTGGTCGATCTGGTTCTGCAGAGCCTGGAACTCCTGCTGGTTGGCGTTCAGCGAGTTGGCGTCGTTGGTAGCGCCGTTGGCGGAGTTCAGGGCCAGCTGGTCCATCGTCTGCAGGATCGACGAGATCTGGTTGAGGGCACCCGACGCCGTCTGGATCAGCGACACGCCGTTCTGGGCGTTGGAGATCGCCTGCTGGTAGCCGTTGGTCTGCGCCTCGAGCGCCTGGGACACGACGTAGCCGGCAGGGTTGTCGGCGGCCGTCTGGATCTGCAGCCCTGACGACAGCTGCGAGATCGCCTTCGTCATGGCGTTGTCGGTCGCGTTCAGGTTGTTGTAGGCGTTGATCGCCGACAGGTTGGTGTTCACTACGAGCGAAGACATCCGTTCCTCCTCATCGCGGTCTCGTCCGTGAGACCTTCGGGCCAGTACTCCTCGCCGATGCACGTACCGATCACGTTGTCACGGCAACCGGCGCCCAAGGCCTCGAACCTCCGTGCAGAATGCCCTGGACGGGGTTGAACGTCGGCGGGCCCAACGCTGTTCTTGAGCACCTCGCCCCGCACGCCCCGTGTGTTGTGCCCGCGTTGTGTCGGTTCGGTTCTCCCTCGGACTGCAGGGGCCACGACGAGCCCCACACTTCATTTCGGACCCGTGCATGCCGATGACGCTGGTCATGCGACGTTCCCCCGCCCCGATCGCGAACCCGACGTCGAGCACCGTGGCTCCACGCCAGTTCGTGCCCGCACGCGCCAACCGTCGAAACCCGCTCGTCTCCGCATGTCTCATCGTCAAAGACGAGCTCAACAACCTCCCGACATGCCTAACATCTCTCCGGGAATTCGTCGACGAGATTGTCGTCTACGACACCGGATCCACCGACGGCACCCAGGACCTCGCCCGCGACCTCGGCGCCGTCGTTCTCGACGGGTACTGGGACGACGACTTCGCCCGTGCACGCAATGTTGCCCTCGGGCACTGCCGGGGCGAGTGGATCGCATGGCTGGACGCCGATGAGACACTCGTCTGCGACGATCCTCGGGGCCTCCGGCAGCTGTTGCTCAGCACCAAGCCGGAGATCGATGCTTGGTCGGTTCCGATCGAGAACCTGACCGGCACCGGGATCGGAGCGGGGTTCATCCACCATGCGGCACGCATCTTCCGTCGGACCCGGTGCGAGTGGACAGGCCGGCTCCACGAGCAGATCACCCGCCGCTCCACCCACGGAGGGATCCACCAAGCCGTGCTCGAGGCCGGTCGGATCCGGCATACGGGTTACCTCGACGAGGTGATGCAGACCAGGAACAAGTCGGATCGCAATCTTCGGGTGGCCACACAGGAAGCAGCTGAGTCCGAGGGATGGCAGCGAGGATTCGCTCTCACCTCACTTGGGCGGTCCTACTTGACCGCTCAGCGGATCGAAGAAGCAATCGCTCCGTCTCTCGAGGCACTCGAGCTCACGGACAACCGGGTCACTCGCCATCTCGCCATGCGCACCATCACGGAATCCTTGACCCTGCTGGGCAGGCTCGACGAAGCGAAGCAGTGGGTGGACCGCCTTCGCGACGACAGCACCACACCGGTGATGGCCAACTTCCTCGAGGTCCCCATCGCGCTCGGCAGCGGCAACCCAGACCGGGCGCTGGAGCTCCTGGACACCTTCGGCGACCGCATCGCCGACGATGACGGATTCGCCTACACGGCCACGATGCTCGCCCCCATGCGGGCTCAGGCGCTGGCCGCCAGCGGTCGCCCCGGCGAGGCAGCAGACACGATCCTGGCCATCCTCGCCGAAGAGGGCGTCATCGACACGCATCTCGGCACGGTCGTCGACTACCTGCGACAAGCCGGTCGGCCCCTCACTGCCCTCGCTGCTGCCATCCCTGACGCCCGACAGCCCATGTTCCTGGCTCAGATCCTCCAGTTGCAGGACGGACCTGCCGACGCTGCCCTCGAAGCCTGCTTCGAAACACGACCTGGTTCCGCCGCCGTGCTCGCCACCGCTGCCATCCTTGCCCGCCGGCTGCCCATCGAGCGCGCCCTCGTCTGGTCTGCACGCCTACGGGCCGCTGGGCACGACAGTGCCTGCCCGCTGCGATTCATGGCCGCCGACATCAATGCTCCCCTCGTACACCGGGGACGTGCAGCCGTTACCGCAGTGGCAGCCTTCGTCGACAAGTGGGCTGAGGGAAGTTTCGCCGTCATATTGGCGTCGGCAGCGGAGCCGGATCGCACACAGATCTGCGCCGAAGCTGCTGCCCTTTGCCCGCCGCTCGGCGAGGTGATCTCATCGGCGAAGCCAGCTCCCACGGTGCCGGCGGAGCACCTGGGGGCGGCGTCATCTCCCGGCGCGAGTACGCCCTCCCTCAACGGGTGTAACAACAGCCTGGACATCTCGCATGCTGGACCCGTTGCAAGTAACGCCGCACCGAGCGACGTGCACAGCACTCCAGTCGAAAGCAATGCCACTGGCACCAACGTTCCACTGCCCGGGGCCGTGGTGTGGAAAGGCCCCTTCCTCAACCACTCCGGCTACGGAGAAGAGGCGCGCGGCTTCTTGTCGGGTCTTTCGCAGCGCGGCTACACCATCGCTGCGACGTCCACCGGCGATGAGTCCGTGGCGTTTGCGGCTGGCCTCTCATCTACGCCTGACCTTGCCGGTTTGCTACAACGGTCCCTGTCCATGCTCCCGACACAATCAGCGGCGGTCATTCTACACGTGCCAGGCTATGCCGTCTCGGCAGTCGAGAACGCCGCGCACACGGTGGCCAGGACGATGTTCGAGACTGACCGCATCCCCAGCGACTGGGTCCCGAAGCTCAACCAAGTTGACGAGATCTGGGTGCCCACTTCCTTCAACGCTGAGACCTTTGCGCGCTCCGGGGTACGCGTCCCCATCCACGTCGTGCCCGGTGGCGTCGACGCTGACCTGTTCCGCCCGGGATTGCCGCCACTTGACCTCCCCTGCACGCCAGGACGACGCTACCTGAGCGTGTTCGAATGGAGCCATCGCAAGGCGCCTGACGTGCTGCTCAAGGCATGGGCACGTGCATTCCGGCCAGACAGCGCTGTCTCGCTGATCCTGCGCTGCTTCCCCCGGTCCCACTTCCAAGGAAACACGGCTGCTGCTGTCGAATCGTTCGTCGACGAGCAATTGGCGGCATTCGGCGCGAGCCGCGCTGATGTCGCGCCGATCATGGTTGTCGGCGAACCGCTTTCACCGAGCGACATGCCCCGGCTGATGGCCGCCGCCGACGTGTACGTCGGCGTGGCCCGCGGCGAGGGATGGGGCCGCCCCCTCCTCGAAGCCATGTCGTGCGGGCTTACCGTTATCGGCACGCGGTGGAGCGGCAACCTCGAGTTCATGGACGACTCCAACAGCCTGCTCGTGGATGTGGAGCGCCTAGTACCGGTCGACGAGCGCATGGACGTCAGCTTCTATCGTGGCCACCGTTGGGCCGAACCATCAGTGGAGCACCTGGCGGAACTGCTCCACCGGACAGCCACCGACAGCTCGCTCGTCGACGGTGTCGGCCGGAAGGCCAGGTCGGACGTGGAGGCGCGCTGGCAGTGGCATCAGGTCAGCCGAACAGCCGACGAGCGGCTCCGCGCGCTCGGGACCCGTCACCACCGACACCCCGCTGTCTCGACCGGACATGCCCCCCGGATTCGCTGGATGGGCGACATCTATGCTGATCACAGCCTCGCCACGGTTTCACGTGAGCTCTGCAGAGAGCTGGCCAGCGACGAGCGCATCCACGTGGAAGCACGGACCACCGAGAAGCGGCCCTTTCCCGCCGACAGCATCCGGTCTCTGCGCGCCGTCCGTGGCATCGGCCGGCCCGCCGGCACAGGGCCAGTCGCCGTCGAGGTCCGCCACCGCTGGCCACCGGACCTGTCGGCGCCGACCGCTGGTGCCCTGGTCTTGGTGCAGCCATGGGAGTTCGGCGGCATCCCAGCGGAGTGGATCGAGCCAATCCATCGCCATGTCGACGAGGTCTGGGTGCCGACCACCTGGGTCAAGGACTGCTATGTGCGCAGCGGGATCATCGCCGACAAGATCGCCGTCGTCCCCAACGGTGTCGACACCGACACCTTCCGCCCCGGCGGCCAGCGACTGCCCTTGCGCACCGATCGGTCCGTGCGTCTGCTCTTCGTGGGCGGCACCATTACCCGCAAGGGGTTCGATGTACTTCTCGACACCTACCTGGACACCTTCGGGCCCGACGACGACGTCTGCCTGGTCGTGAAGCCCTTTGGCGGCGATTCTGTTTACCGGGGTGATTCGATGGACGAACAACTTCGGGCTGCCGCCGCGGACCGGGGATCTGCCGCCATCGAGGTCGTGGACCGGCGCCTAAGCCGAGATGAGATGGCCCAGTTGTATAGGGCGTGCGATGTCCTGGTCCACCCGTACCGGGGCGAGGGCTTCGGGCTGCCCGTGGCCGAGGCCATGGCTTGTGGGCTGCCTACCATCATCACGGGATATGGAGCGTGCCTCGACTTCTGCGACCTGCAGACCAGCTGGCTGCTGAAAGCCCGCCCCTCGCCTCTCCAGGTCGACGGGTTCACCCCCGGTCCCGCCGGATTCTGGTGGGCGGAACCCGATCGCGAGCACCTGCAACAAACGCTCAGAACCGCTGTCGAGGCCGAGCCGGAACGCCGGGCCAAGGGCGAGGCGGGTCGGGCCCGCATCGCCACCTCGTTCACCTGGGAATTGGCAGCCACGACCGCTGCTGACCGGCTGCTCGCGCTGACCGGGTCCGAACCGCGCTCTGGCGCCGTGGATCAGCCCGAACGCAACGACACCGTCACGTTGGCCGGCGGCTGAAGTTCGACTGCCAGATCAGCGCTATCGCTGGGCTGGTCAGGGGGCTCGCCTCCGAAGGCAGCAAGCGGCCACCGTCGCGACCCGATCGGCATTCATATCGGTACCAATGCGCTGGTTCTCGGGCGGTGGCGGTGGCGGTGGCGGTGGCGTTCATCTACAACCACTGCGGACGCTCCCGCACGATGCGAACGTGAGTGGTCGTACACTCGTCCACGAATCCATATGGAACGGCGTAGCCCACCTGCCTCGTTGCAGCTGGAATCGGATCGGCCCACCGATGCGAGCTACGCTCCACGGCATCTTGGATCGCGTGTGAACCAACGGCCGTAGAAGCCGTGCCCGCCTACTGAGGATGGTCGCCAATAACCAGGGCGGTCGCGGATCTGGGTCTGGCCGTCACCGCAGATCAGCAAGGGTGCGTCGGTGACCTTGCCGCAGTCCTGCCCGCCTACTGTGCAGCGGCCCGACCGGTGGCGCCAACAGCAATCCGCTTCTCCACCGCATATGCCGGTACCGACACGATCCACGACAGCCAGGGCGGATCAAGCGTCGTCGCCGCCACACTCAGCCCGAGATCGGTGAAGTACTCGTCGACCGCGCCCCGAACACCGAACTTGCCCTCGGGCAGGTCGCCATCGACGTAGTCATGACCTGCGATGATACCGCCAGGTCGAACCTTCCGAACCCACGACCGGAGATCCTCCAGCACGGAGTCGTAGTCGTGACGCGCATCGAGGTACACGAAGTCCAAGCTTCCGTCGTCCACGTCCAGCGCCGCCTCGGTCGACCGAGCGCGCACCACCACACTCCGATTGCCAAAGATGGCCAAGCGCTGGCATGTTTCACGATACCTTTCATCCTGGACCGCTTGATTTACGTTGGCGATGTCCTCGTACTCGTCGGCCGAGGCGTGCTCCCATGGGTCGATGGACAGGAGCCGCCGACCACCCCAGTATGTGAGGAGGTAGTGCGAGAAGAGCCCCGTCTGCACGCCGATCTCCGCGCCCATACCATTCAGGCCCCGAGCGTCGAGCACGGCAGGGAGCTCTTCACGAAAGGGGACCTCGTCGAGCCGCTCCACGTACGAAGAACGCATCAAGGCCAGCTTCCATGGCGCCAGCTGACCCTGAGGCGACGCTGGTGGAGCCACGTCCACTGCGCTGTGGACGACAGCCGTCGGTACAGCCACGACCGTCCTTCCACTACCTGCCAGGCGGCAGCACAGCTCGGCCATCACGTCGCCGGGACCCGCTCCCAGCGGTATGCCGGCAGCCTGCAGATCCGCTCGGCGAGCGGCAAGCACAGATGCACGGCACGGCGACAGGCCAGCGTCACCGGGTGCGGTGGCCGTGGTGGCAACCACCCCGGGTTCCAGCGCATCGAGCAGGCTGCGGACACAATCCCTGTCCAGCACGACAGGGCCATCCAGCAGAAGGACTGTCTCGCCCGAAGCAACCGCGATGCCAGCATCCCAACAGGTAGGCAGACCGTACCGTTGCCCGTGTCGCACGACGCGCACGGCTCCCTGCACTGCGGCGAGCACGCCTCGCAGCTCCGATGCGTCATCCACTATGACGAGCTCCAGATCCCTCTCCAACGATGCCAGCATCGAGATACCGACCAGAGCGCGCTCGGCGCTACCCGGCCCCAGGGGTAGAATTACGGAGAGCTTTCGCCCGTCATCTACGGTTGATCCTCGCGGACCCGTTGCGTTCCGCACGTCTCGCGACATGGACAAGACCCGGTTAGCGTGCGAGACACCGGCGTAGTGGTTGATGAGCGGGTTCGGATGCGGGTCTTGACTGATCGAATTCCACTCATTGCCGAGCCAGCCGACCGTGTCGAACCAGCGGGTCGGGCTGACCAGCTTGGCATGCCCGATCGTCGACACGTCATACCCGAGCAGGTGCAGTATCGCCGCCTGCTCCCACCACGGGTGTTCGATGAGATGCGTGACCTGCCAGACAGCAGCCAGGAGCTCTCGTGCTTCCTCTCTGCGGTGGACGACCAATACACCCGTGTTCGGCTGCTCTTCACCGCCGTAGTGGTGCATCGCCATCCACATGGATCGCTCCGGACCGGCGACAGAGAGGATGTCGCGCCGCGGGTCCACGACTACCGCATCCGAGTCGATCCACACGACCGTGTCGTACTCCTCCAGAAGGTTCCCGATCGCCACCACCTTGTTCCATGCTGGTGGCCGGTCGTGCTGGAGCGGCCGGAAACCGAAATCCACGTCGTACCCGTGCAACTCGGCAAACCGCTCGAAGGTCGGCAATGCCAATTTCAGGAGCTCAGCGTGTGGCCCGACACCGTGGGAGCAGAGAACCGTCCGGCGCGCACCGCTGGCTTGGAACACCACCTCTGGGTCTCGACACGCGTACGTCTCGTCCTCAGTCGCATCCCCAGGCTCGTAAGAGAAGACTCTGTCTGCTGTCATCTTGCTCCTCGTCGATGACCCAGAGGCGTTGCCTCGATGGTCTTGCACTCATCGACCCTGGCGGAAGCGCCCTTGAGCCCGAGTTGTGCCGCTCCTGCCTGCCGAACCGCCTTCCCCGGTCGTCCTCAAGCTCAGCCCGACGGCGGCCGATATCCCTGCTAGCCAGCCAGGACGGCATGAACCCGCAGGCCACGGACCGGCCCGCTGCCACTCGACAGCCTGTCGCGTCCGGAAGGTCCCATGCGCAAGCGGTTCAGCCTGATCGGCGTGCCCTCTGCGGTCATCTTGATCGTCGTGCTGCTCGTCATCCCGATGCCGACGATCGTGCTGGACCTGCTGATCAGCATCAACATCACCGCGGCCATCGTCATCATGCTCATGACGATGCACGTCAAGCGCCCGCTCGACTTCTCGGTGTTCCCGTCGATCCTGCTGGTCGCCACCATGTTCCGCCTGGCGCTCAACGTGAGCGTGACCCGCCTGGTGCTGCTGCACGCCAACGCCGGCACGGTCGTCGCCGCCTTCGGCAACTTCGTGGTGGGCGGCCAGATCGTCGTCGGCCTGATCGTCTTCCTGATCCTGATCGTCATCCAGTTCGTGGTGGTCACCAGCGGCGCCGGCCGGGTGGCGGAGGTGGCGGCCCGGTTCACCCTGGATGCGATGCCCGGCAAGCAGATGGCGATCGACGCGGACCTGAACTCCGGGCTGATCGACCAGGCCGACGCCCGCCGCCGGCGCCAGGAGGTCGCCGACGAGGCCGACTTCTACGGTGCGATGGACGGCGCCTCCAAATTCGTCCGGGGCGACGCCATCGCCGCAGTGGTCATCACCGCCATCAACCTGATCGGCGGACTCACCGTCGGCATCCTGCAGAAGCACATGTCGGTCACCTCCGCCGCGCACACCTACAGCCTGCTGAGCGTCGGAGACGGCCTGGTCTCGCAGATCCCGGCACTGCTCCTGTCGATCTCCACCGGCCTGGTCGTCACCCGGGCCGCCGCCACCGACGAGGACGACTTCGGCAGCGACCTGGTCAGCCAGGTCCGACGCCAGTACCGCGCCGTCAAGATCGCCGGGGTCGTCCTGACCGGGTTGGGCATCGTGCCCGGCCTGCCGCACCTGGCCTTCCTCGCCGTCGGCGGGCTCGTCTGGTTCCTGGGGAACCGGCTCGGCGCCCAGGAGCGCCTGGCCGAAGTGGCCGAAGCCGAGGTCATCGACGAGGCACCCGCTCTCGACACCCCCCAGGCGCTCGCCGCCGAGATGCGGGTGGAGCCGCTCGAGCTGGAGCTCTCCCCCACCATCATCGACCTGGTGGACCCCGAGCGTGGCGGGGACCTCCTCGACCGGGTGAAGGCATTGCGCCGCAAGCTGGCCGTCGACCGCGGCCTCATCATCCCGACCGTCCGGACGCGCGACAACATGGCCCTGGCCGACGACGCCTATGCCGTTCGGCTCCATGGCGTGGAGGTCGCACAGGGCACCGCTCCGGTGGGCCGGATGCTTGCCATCGGGGCGGGCATCGACGGCCTCCCCGGCGGGACCACCACCGAACCCGTGTTCGGGCTGCCGGCCAAGTGGATCCCGGCCGAGCTGCGCCAGCAGGCCCTGGTGGCCGGGGCCACCGTCATCGACCGCTCGTCGGTCATCACCACCCACCTCGGCGAAGTGGCCACCGCCAACGCTGGTCGGCTGCTGTCTGCCCAGCAGGTACGCATCCTCCTCGACGGGCTCAAGCAGAGCGACCCCGCCGTGGTCGAGGAGATGGCCACCGCGCAGGTCAGCCTGACCGACCTGCACCGCGTGCTGTGCGGACTCCTCGAAGAAGGCGTGGCCGTGCGCGACCTGGTGCGCATCGTCGAAGCCGTCACCGAGCGGGCACGGCAGTCGAAGGACGCGGAGTCGCTGCTCGAAGCGGCCCGTGCCGCTCTGGGGCCCGCCATCTCGGCGCAGTATGCCCAAGACGGCGTCCTGCCGGTCATCACGCTGGACGCCGCCTTCGAGCGCACGCTGGCCGAAGCGGTACGGCCCGGTGACGACGGCAGCGTGCTGACCGTCGGCGCCCAGGTCGTCGAGAGCCTCGTCCGCGAGGTCCACGGCCTGGTCCAGCAGATCGAGCAGCAGGGACGCGAGGCCGTCCTGCTGTGCGCCTCTCGCCTGCGCCCGGCGCTCCGCCGGCTGCTGGCGGCGGCAGTCCCCCGCCTCGGTGTCCTGTCCGTCAACGAGCTCGGCCCGCAGGTGAAGGTCGACCGGATCGGAGTGGTGAACGTTGCCAGCACAGCCGAAGCTGTATGAGGGTCCCGCCCTCGAGCCCCTGCTCGAGGAGATCAACCGTGATCTCGGCCCCAAGGCCAAGATCGTCCGCGCCGAGAAGACCCGCCAAGGTGGCGTGATGGGGTTCTTCGCCCGCGAACAGTACCGGCTCATCGTCGACGACGACGGGGTGCCGGGCGCATCGCGACGGGCCCAGCCGAGCGGAGGTTCCCGAGCATCGAGCGACGGCGCCAACCCGCACCGCGCCGACGCCCAGGACCGCGCCGGTGCCCAGGACCGCGCCGGTGCCCAGGACCGCGCCGGCACCCGGGACCGCCGGCCTGCCGCAGGCACCGCGTCCCGCGCCGGACGCCGTCGCCCCCCGGCTCACGGTGCAAGCCGCTCGCCGGCTCACGGCGGAGGCCGGCCCCCGGCACGGTCGGGTGCCGGCACGGCACCGGCGGTCGCCGACATCGAGGTCCGCGACACGTCCGCATCGCCCGCACCCCGCCGCCGCGCAACGTCCGGTACCGACCAGATGCTGGCGGCGATGGCTGACGCCATGGACGACGTCGTCGACCTGGCTCCCACCGCGACCCGGTCACCACGGACCGGGCAGACCGGGCAGACCGGGCAGACCGGCAGTGTGGGGTGCAGCGACGTGCCGGCTACTGCCACACACTGGGCTGATACCGCCTGGGCCGACGACACCGGCGACCAGGACCACGCCGACACGATCGACGACGTCGAGGAGGTCGAGGACGTCGACGAGATCGAGATGGACGGCGTGGACGGCGTGGACGACGTGGACGGTATCGAGGACGAACTGGACGAACTGGACGAGATGGACGACGAGGACGAGATGGACGGTATCGAGGACATCGTGGGCATCGTGGACGACGTGGACGACATCGACGGTATCGAGGACATCGCGGGGGCCGGTCTCGCCACAGGCATCGACCACGTCGCGGCGGTCGAATTCGCTGTGCACGCCGGCCCCACCGGCGACGGCGACCCCACCATGCAGATCGACCCCACCACAGGCTCTGACGCCTGGGTGGACGACGATTGCCGCACCACCACGTCGCCCCTCACACCATGGGCTGCGACGGCGTCGATTGCCTCGAATGCTGTGTCGGACGATCCCATGGACCTGGACTGGAGCACGGCAACCGTGTGGGAGCCCACCGGTATCGTCGGTGCCCGCCACGCCCGGGGCGCATCGGCTGCCCGCCGCGCCGCAGCACTCACCACAGGCACCG
>JAJZLP010000268.1 GCA_021803325.1 Actinomycetes bacterium | reverse complement strand
CACCGGACCCGCCCCCCGGCGCCAGCGCGGTCGGCACGCCTCGGCGGAACGGCCCCGCACCCCAGCAGCACCGGGCACACTGGCAGCACCGGGCACACTGGCAGCACCCCGCACCCCAGGAGCACCCCACACACCGGCAGCACCCCGCACCCCAGGAGCACCGGGCACACCGGCAGCACCGGGCACACCGGCAGCAGTGGCGGCTGGGTCGACGGCCCTGGCAGGCTGGGACACCGCCGGCTCGTTCGCTGGCGCAGTCAGCCCAGGCATCGGTCGCCGTGCCGCTGACCGCGGTGCTGGCGACGGCGCCGTGGGCCTCCGATCCGCTGCCGACCGCCGCTCCGCCGACGACGCTGGCAGCCGCCCCACGGCCGAGCGCATGGCCGCCGACCGCTTTGCGCCAGACGCCGGCCGCGGCACCGGATCACCGGCCGCCTCCCACGCAGCGCCGTCCCCGGAGGCGCCTGACGCTCCGATCCGGGCGACAGCCCCGGTCCCGTCCTCGGCGACGCCTCGGGTTGCCGCGTCGCCTCGCAGCCGCGCCACGCTGGCAGCCGGCCGGCTTGCCGCTGGTGCCAGCCGGACGCCGGTGCTAGCGCACGCGGGCTCGCTGGCGGACCGCCTCCTCGGCGCCGGCCTGGCCGCCGAGGAGGTCGAGCGGCTCGCAGCCGGCATGGCGGACGGCAGGCGGTTCGGCGAGGTCCTGATCGACGCCTTCTGCCGGCTCCCAGCCCCGCCCGACCCCCCACAGGGTCCCGGCAGTCTCCTCGCCGTGGTGGGGCCGTTGCACCAAGCCGTGGCGGACGCCACCAGGCTGGCCGCTGAGCTCGGGATGGTCGCCGGGGATGTCGCCGCCATCGCTCCGCCCTCGGCGGACCGCGCCACCCGGGCGCCGATCGCAGCAGTGTCGGCGGGGCCTGCCCGCGGCCGTCGCTCCGGGACGGTACCAAGCCGAACCGGCAGCGCCGTCGTCCCCACCGAGATCCCTTCAGCAGGGCGTTCGGACCACAGCGCCCCGGGGCTGCAGGAGATCGACGAGGCTGCCCGCTGGATCGCCGCTCGGCGTGATCGGACCTCGACCGTCGTGGTCATCGACGCCGGGTTCGACAGCCGGTCCAGGTCGTGGGCCGCGCACGCCCTCGCCGTGCTCCGGCCCGACGCCGTGTGGGGAACGGTCGACGCTCTAGCCAAGCCCGAGGACATCGCCGCCTGGGCCACCGCCATCGGGGGCGTCGACGCTCTCATGGTCGGCAATGTCGAAGCCACCGTCAGCCCGGCCTCGGTGCTGCGCACCGGCCTGCCCGTCGCCCGGCTCGATGGCCGGCCAGCGAGCCCCGAGCGGTGGGCCGCCACCATCGGCGATCTGGTCGCCGCGTGAAGGTCCGCCATGCAGGTCCGGTGGTGGCGGTCGCCATCCTGCTATCCCTGCCGATGGCGCCGGGCATCCTCGACGGCGCCATCCCCCCGACCGACGCCCTGGTCCGCTTCCTCATCGCGCTGCTGCTGTGCTGGGGAGGTGCGGCCCTGGTGGGCGGGGTGACCACCCGCTACATCGAGCAAGCTCGGCGAGCCCAGGTGGTGCGCATGGTGGAGCAGGCGCGCCGCTCGGCCATGGACCGCTCCCGAGAGCAGTCCGGCGGCCAGTTTCCACCCGAACCTCCCCACCTCGGCTGATCCGCCGGGCGAAGCCCCAGCCAGTACGCAACGATCGGGCCACACCGGCCCCTGGCGGCTGACACCTGGCGCGCCCCGAGCGCAGACCGCCGTTCTCAAGACCGCCACCGAGCGTGCCGATAGATGGTTCGCGGGGCGGCCCAAGCCGCCCGTCAGCGGCAGGAGAAGAACGGATGATCTCTCTGACGCGGTTGAACGGTGAACGCATCGCGCTCAATGCAGACCTGATCGAGCGGGCCGAGGAAACGCCCGATACGGTGCTCACCCTCATCAACGGCACGAAATACGTGGTGGCCGAAACGCTCGACGAGCTGATCGGCAGGATCCAGATGCACCGGGCGACGATCCTCGCCCTGTCCTCGCACGTCCCTACGGTCGACCCGGCCCCCGGTTCGGCGCCGCTGCGGCTCGTCACCCCACCGGCACCGGCAAGCGCCGCTGCCGACGGCACAGACGATGTGCCGCGCCCCAGCGGAGACCAGGGGGGCCAGGCGCGATGAAGAAGCTCGACCGGATGACTCCCATCGCCGTCGGTGCCGCTCTGGGGGCGATCCTGCTGTCGATGATCATGGACGGATCCAGCCCGGCTGTCCTCTTCAAGCCGGCGCCGCTCATCCTGGTGTTCGGCGGGACCCTCATGGCGGCGGCCGGCGGCTTCCTGAAGAGCGACGTCAAGAACATCAAGAACGTCTTGAAGGCGGCGTTGGGCACGCCCGAGCACTCGCCGGACGAGGACATCGAGCGCATGGTCCACCTGGCCGAGCTGGCACGGCGCGAGGGGCTGCTCGCCCTGGAGAAGGCCGCCGCCGAGGTCGATGACCCCTTCTTCCGCAAAGGCGTGGAGCTCACCGTGGACGGCGTGGACCCCGAGGAGATCCAAGAGATCCTGGAGGGCGAGATCGCCGCGATCCGGGACCGCCACAAGATGGGGGCCAAATTCTTCGCCGACATGGGTGGGTTCGGCCCGACCCTGGGGATCATCGGCACCGTCGTCGGCCTGATCCACGTCCTCGGGTCGCTCAACAACGTCAATGCGATCGGCCCGGCGATCGGTTCGGCCTTCACCGCCACACTGTGGGGTGTGATGTCGGCCAACATCTTCTGGCTGCCGATCTCCAACAAGCTGAAACGGGCCAGCGAGCTCGAGATCCACGGCAAGCGCATGATCTTGGAAGGGCTGCTGGCCGTGCAGGCGGGCAACAGCCCGCGGATGGTCCACGCCCGGTTGCAGGCCTACCTGTCGCCCAAGGACCGGGCCGATCGCGGCCGTGGATCGGCCGAGGAGGCGGCGTGACCCGCCGACGGCACGCGGCGGATGCCCACGAGGCGGAGCACGAGAACGGGGAGCGATGGCTGCTCACCTACTCCGACATGATCACGCTGCTATTGGCTCTGTTCATCGTCCTGTTCGCCGCCAGCTCCATCAACTCCAAGAAGTTCATCGCCTTGGCCACAGGTTTCCGCCAGGCGTTCAACCCGAACCCCGGGATCCTGTCGGCGAGCAACGGCCTGTTGGCCAACGCATCGCTCGCTCCCACTGCCGGAACGAAATTGGCCCCGTCGATAGCCATCAAGTCGACCACCACCACCACGTCTCCTGGCACCACGTCCTCGAGCGCGTCCGCTGCCACGGCCGGGCAACAGTCGCTGGCCACCATCGCCGCCCAGGTCAACCAGGCGCTGGCGGCAAAAGGCCTGCAGCAGGCGGCCACCACCACCGTCACCCAGCAGGGCCTGGTGATCCAGGTCCTGAGCGACCACGTGTTCTTCGCCTCCGACGTGGCCAGCCTCAACCCGATCGGCAACGAGGTCGTCGACACCATCGGCACCGTCCTCAGCACCGACACCAACGTCGTCGACGTCGAAGGGTTCACCGACAACCAGCCGATCATCGGTGGCCCGTTCACGACCAACACCGAGCTGTCCGCCGAACGAGCGGTGAACGTCGTCGTCCGCCTCTACAAGGTCGACGGCATCGCCGAAAGCCGCCTGGCTGCTGTCGGCTACGGCTCCACGCACCCCGTCGTTCCCAACACCTCGCCGGCCAACATGGCCAGGAACCGCCGTATCGACATCGTCATCCTCGGACCAGGACACCATCAGCCATGACCGTGATGCCCAGCCCTGTCGACCCAACAGCCGCCGGTACCGGGATGCCTCGCCCCGCCCCCGTGGCCGTCCCGGCCGCCGAACCTGCCGGCAAGAAGGGCAAGAAGAACAAGAAGGGCAAGGAGGTCGCCGCCGACGGCACCGAGCAACCCAAGAAGAAGAAGACGAAGCTCATCATCGGCGTGGTCGTGGTGCTGGCACTGGTCGGCTTGAAAGAGAAGGGGATGTTCATCAAGCCGCACTACAGCGCGGCTCACCCCGCTCCGGCCGGCATGATCTACCCCCTGCCGACGACAAGCCCCTTCACCGTCACCACCGCCGACGGCCACATGGTCCAAACCAACGTGGCACTCCAGCTCACCACCGCCGCCAACCAGAAGAAGCTGGCCACCGACGAGCCGGCCATCGAGAACGCCGTGATCCAGGTCCTCGGCTCCGACACCTACAGCACCCTGCTCAGCCCGGCGGGTCGGACGCAGGCGCAGCAGGCGATCCTGGCCAGGGTCCAGGCGATCCTCGGCCCGTCGGAGGGCTCGCCCCAGGTGACCCAGGTGCTCTTCACCGGCACCTTCGTGCTGCAGTGAGCCGGCGACCGCGTTCCGATTTCCCCCTACACCCGGCAGCCGGGCGCGCCGATACCCCACGCATGGGTGTCGAAGCGCTGTCGTCATGCCTGTGGGAACAGCGCGAGGCGCTGGAGGAGCTCGCCTTCCAGCTCGAAGCTGAGCTCCTGATGGTCGCCTCGGGCCGATATCGGTGGCTGGCTCGAACCACGGCCGCTGTCGAGGAGGCATTGACACGGCTCGCCGACGTCGAGGCACGGCGTGGCAACATCGCCGACGTGGTGGCCGCCGAGGCCGGGCTGGCCCCAGGGGCGAACCTCGAGGCTCTGGCCTGCGCGCTCCCCGACAGCGCCGAGCTGCTGCGCAGCCATCGCCGGAACCTGCAGGACCAGCTCCACGACGTCGAGGAACTGGCGGCGCGCACGCGCGGCCTCCTGGCCCGGAACCTGGCCGCCACCGCCGACGCGCTCGCCCTGATCGGCGTGGAACAGGGCTACGGCCCAGACCCGGCGCGCCGCAGCTCGGCATCGCCGCCGCAGGCGCGCGCTGCCGGCGCCATGCTGGTGGACACGAGGGTGTGAGGACCGGCCCGTGAGCAACCTGAGCCTCGACATCGCCGCATCAGCCCTGAACGCCCAGCAGGCGGGCATGGACACGATCGCGCAGAACCTGGCCAACGCCAACACGCCGGGGTACGTCGCCGAGAGCCCGACCCTCACCACCAACCCGCCCGGCGACCTCCTGGGCGTGGGGACCGGCGTCCGGGTGGTAGGGATCAGCCAGGTCCCCGACCAGCTGGCACAGACCGCCAACCAGCAGGCACAAGGTGGGCTCGCCCAGGCCACCGCACTGCAGCAGGTGCTCACCCAAGCCCAGGCAACCTTCCCCGAGCCCAACGGCCAGGGCCTCTCCACCCAGCTCGCCAATTTCTGGTCGGCGTGGGACGCCATCGCCCAGAACCCCGGCAACCAGGCGCCCTACACCCAGGTGGCCGACATGGCCCAGGGCCTCGCCACCAGCCTCAACCAGGCCTCCGCGCAGCTCTCCCAAACGGCGAGCAATACCACCTCGCAGCTCTCCACCATGGTGAGCGCCGACAACGGGCTGCTCTCCCAGATCGCGCAGATCAACACCCAGATCGCGTCGGTCAAAGGCGGCGGCGGATCGGCCAACTCCCTCATCGACCAGCAGAACCAGCTGGCCAACCAGCTCGCCTCCGACCTCGGGGCCACCGCCACCACCCAGCCAGACGGGTCGATGAACGTCAGCGTCGGCGGCAGCACCATCGTCCAGGGCGGCACGGTCGACACCTTGTCGGTTGGGACCGTGACCGGGACCGGCGGCGCCAGCGCTCTCGGCATCATCAACACCGCCAACAACCTCGCTCTGTCGGTGTCGTCTGGCACCGCGGCCGGGTACCTCGGGGCCGTCAACACCTACCTGCCGAAGTACCAGGCCCAGCTGAACACGGTGGCCCAGGCGCTCACCACCACCGTGGACACCCAGCTGGCGAGCGGCTACACCACCACCGCCGGCACCGCCGGCGACCCGCTGTTCGTGCAGAGCGGGACCAGCGGTGCCGGAGCCACGACGACAGGCATCACCGCGACGAACATCGCGGTCAACCCGTCGGTCGCCGCCAACCCGCAGGGGACGCTGGGCGTGTCCACCGTCGGCGGCTCGGCCTCCAACAATGCCGGCAACGCCCAAACCCTGGCGGAGCTGGGCACGTCGGCGACCGGCCCCGACCAGGCGTACACCACGCTGATCCAGGGGCTCGGCACCGACGTGCAGGGGGTCAACAACCAGGTGACGTCGCAGACGTCGCTGGCCAACGCGGCGAACCAGAACCTGCAGGAGATCGCCGGGGTGAACACCAACCAGCAGATGGTGACCATGCTCAGCTACCAGCACGCCTACCAGGCCGCGGCCCAGGTGATCACCGTCACCAACACGATGATCCAATCCCTGCTGCAGGCCGTGTGACGGAGGCGCTATGACCGCCATCTCGTTCTCCAGCCCGGCGCTGTCGCCCACCCCGCAGACCATCGCCGGCCAGCTGATCACCAGCATCGGCACCGACCAGAGCCAGATCGCCACGCTGCAGGAGCAGATCTCCACCGGGATGGTCATCAACCAGCCGTCCGACAACCCGGCGCTCGCCGCCGACGTCATGACGATGAACAGCAGCCTCACCCGGGCGCAGCAGTACGTGTCGAACGCGGCGGACGGCCAGGGCTGGCTGCAGCAGGGCACGTCGACGCTGAACCAGGTGATGTCGGCTCTGCAGTCCATCACCTCTGCGGTGGAGTCGGTGTCCGGACAGGCGCTGTCCGGACAGACAGCTGCCGTCAACGGCATCGCCGCGCAGGTCGCCTCCGGCCTGCAGCAGATCCTCGGACTGGCCAACACCACCTACAACAACCAGGCGATCTTCGCCGGGACCGGCAGCACCACCCAAGCATTCGACTCGACCGGGGCCTACCTGGGCAACACCACAGCCCCCAGCCGGACGGTCGCCCCCGGCACGCAGGTGACCATCGCCCAGATCGGCTCGACGGTGTTCGGGACCGGCACAGCGGGCCTGCTGACCGGTGCCGGCGCCACCTCGGGGTCCGTCGGGGTGCTGCAGCAGATCGTCAACGATCTGCGGTCGGGCAACCTCAGCGCCGCCACCGGCGTCGACCTCCAGCACCTGCAGGCGGCCACAGCCACCGTCGCCAATGCAGCCGCCACGCTTGGTGCCAACTACCAGAACATGCAGGCGTTCTCGGCTCAGGCGACCGCCACCCAGCAGGCCCTGCAGACCGAGCTCGGCAACCTGCAGGACACCAATCTCCCCAAGGCCGCCACCCAGCTCACCGAAGCCCAGAGCTCCTACCAGGCGGCCCTGTGGGCCACCGCCCAGGTATCCCAGCAGTCCCTCGTACAATTCCTCGGTTGAGGCTCGACCGAGCCTGCTGACGAACAGCATCCCACCCGCCACGCCGGACCAAGACGGAGATACGCACGGTGCCCATCACCCAGACCCACACCAGCAGCACCGCCTTCGGCTCCGACGGGCTCACCGGCGACGGGAACGAAGCGACCCTGTCCTTCGCCACCGGGCTCCCCGGCTTTCCCGCCGCCACCCGGTTCGTGTTGGAGCCGCTCGGAGCCGAGCTCGAGCCGTTCTGTCGGATGCGGGCGGTCGACCAGTCCGACCTGTGCTTCACGGTGCTGCCGCCAGGGGTGGTGTTCCCCGACTACCAGGTGGTCGTCGACGAGGAGTCGGCCGAACGCCTCGAGCTCCACGGCGCCGACGACGCGGTGATCCTGACCATCGTCACCCTGGCGGTGCCGCCGGAACCACCCAAGGTCAACCTACTGGGACCATTGGTGATCAACCGGCACACCTGGGCAGCCGCCCAGGTGGTCCAGCACGGATCGGCCTACGGAGTGGCCGTGCCGCTCGTCGCCGAGCCCGAACGCTCGGCATCGTGATGCTCCGGTGCCGGCGCAGCGGGATCGTCCCGGCGCTCGGCATCGCCGGGCTTGGCTGTCGCCAGGCCAGGGCGCACCACCCCCGCAAGCTGGGAGACATCCCCGGCGGACGTCGCCGCCAGCCGGTTGGCGTGCTGGATCGAGCGGTACACCTCTTCGCGGTGGACCTCGACA
This sequence comes from Actinomycetes bacterium, assembly GCA_021803325.1. Taxonomy (GTDB): domain Bacteria; phylum Actinomycetota; class Acidimicrobiia; order Acidimicrobiales; family UBA8190; genus JAJZYI01. The sequence continues at coordinate 3,068 of JAJZLP010000268.1, read as the reverse complement.
TCCGCTGGTGCCTCGATCCCGAGCCGTACCTGGTCCCGCCCGATCGACAGCACGGTCACCACGATCTGGTGCCCGATCATGATCGAATCACGCGTGCGACGGCTGAGGACGAGCACTGCTCCGCATCCCTCCGTTACGCTCGCATCGCTCGCGTCCCAACCGAGCCGCAATCCGTCACGAGCCTGATCCGGCTTTGCGCCTGACAGGAGTATAGAGCGTGAGACCCGCATCCACCGGCACCACCTGGGACGACGCCCACACCGAGCGGCCAGCCGGGTCAGCAGATCGAGCCGCGACCGTGCCACGGCACACGACCATGACCCGTCGCACGCCAGCCGATCCGGCCGATCAAACCGGCCCGACCTGGCCAACCGCAACCACCGGCCCAACCGGCCCGACTGCAACCGCCGAACTGGCTGGCCTAACCGGCCCAACCGGCCCAACTGTAACTACAGAACCGGCCGGCCCAACCTGCCCGACCACAACCACCGAACCGGCCAACCCAGGCGAACCGGCCACCAGCGCCGATCAGCGCAACACCACCGTGGCAGCCAACCCGCCGGCCAGCACACCACCGCACGCAGCCACCACCTGTCGCGCCCCAACCGACGTGAGCACCAGCGCCGATGGGCGACGGAGCCCGGCGCTGGCCTCCGGTTCCGGCATCGAACCGCAGTCGCCTCGGCCGACCTCCAGACGCCGGCGGCGGTGGACCAGCCGGCACTCCGCCTATGTGATGGGAGCCATCGGCTTGGCCATCGCCGGCTTCGCCCTTCGCAGCCTGTTCCCTTCGGCGCCCAGCGGGCCCGGCATCGCTGCCGCCACCGACATCTCCACCGAGGTCAATGCCATGGCGACGTCGTTGAGTCGCTCGGAGCACGCCATCTCGTCCTGCCGGTCCCGACCACAGGCGGCACAGCTCCCGTGCATAACCCATGAGGACGCTGCCATCGCAGCCACGCTGCGTATCTTCGCCCACGATCTCGCAGGCACCGCCGTGCCGCCGAACGATCGGCAAGCCTTGGCTCGCCTGGAGAGCACTGTCCACCGCTTCGCCTCGGACCTCGACGTCCTGGCGTCAGCACCCAACGCCCAGAGCTATGCGGCCATCGCCGGCCACAGCGACATGGCGCCGTTGGGCGCCGATATGGCCCGCCAAGCCGGTGCCCTGGTCACCGAGCTGCGAGCCCGCTGAACCTGCCCGGCCGCCGGGAAGCCACGACACGTGAGCCCGGCGCTCTCCCCGCACGACCCACCCCGGCGCCGCTCACACCACACGACCCACCCCGGCGCCGCTCTTCCCCGGAAGACCCACCCCGGCGGCGCTCAACACCACACGACCCACCCCGGCGCCGCTCTCCCCGGAAGACCCACCCCGGCGCCACTCACACCACACGACCCACCCCGGCGGCGCTCTCCCCGCAAGACCCACCCCGGCGGCGCTCAACACCACACGACCCACCCCGGCGGCGCCCACACCGCCTCCAAGATGGACCTGATCAAGCAGCTTCGACCGTCACCCGCACGAGGATGCCATCGACCTGGCGGACCACCGAGGCCCGACCCGCGGAGCGGGCCACCACGGCAAGGGCACGCACATCGTCACCGAGATCCTCGGTGGTGGCCTCGTGGTGCCCGTGGGCCGATCCCGTCGGCCTCGTCGGGTCGAGCGTGCTGCTCCGACCGCTGCGATGGGTCTGCTGTGCCATGGCACCTGCCTCCTTCCGACCAGGACGCTGCCGATGTCGCCAGTGTCATCCTGGTCGTGTCCTCAGAACCTGCCATCGGCACATGCCCGGCCTGGCTGAAGAGCGACGCGGCCGGACCGGCCGCCTCGAGCGCGTCCTGGATACATCGGACCAGGGCGCGCGCTGATGCTGCGCTGAGCTCGACGGCGACTCGCGACGACGGTCCCGCTGCCTCGTCGACGAAATCGATGTTGAGCGAGTGCTCCAGCGGCGCGTGGTAGGGATGGTCGAAGTACACGGTGGCGTGCGACAGCCGAAACCAACCCGACGGCCCCTTCCCGCTCCCGTCCACCTCGGTCCTGACGGTGACGTAGCTGCACACGTCAGGACCGCCCCGACCCGCCACCGCCGGACGAGCCATCCGGCACGCCACCATGTGTGGCTGGCGACCCCAGGTGAAGATCGAACCAGTCGAGCACGCGCCGCCACCCGTCAACAGCCGCCTCGGGCCGGTAGCTCGGCCGGTCGACGGCGAAGAACGCGTGGCCCGCTCCCGGGTAGGTGTGGAAGTCGAAGGTCTTGCCGTGCTCGGTCAGGGTACGCTCCAGCACCGCCACCTCGTCGGGCGAGGGGTACTGGTCCTCTTCGCCGAAGAGCCCGAGGAGCGGGCAGCCGAGGTCCCCTGCCCGGTCGACCACCGGCGTCACCCGCAGTGGCATGCCCTGGGGCGGCGACCCGACCACGAAGGCCCCGTAGCAGTCGACAGCGGCGTCGATCGGGAGAGCGCACGCAGCCAGGAACGACTGGCGGCCACCTGAGCAGAAGCCGATGGTCCCGACCGTGCCGCTGGCATAGGGCAGAGCGCGCAGGTACCGGACCGCCCCCGCAGCGTCCCCCAGGAACCGCTCGTCGGAGACACCGCCCGCTGCCCTCGATGCCGCGGCGGCATCGTCGGGACTGGCATCAGGTCCCTCCCGGTAGTGCAGGTGTGGGCAGATGGCGGCGTAACCGTGGGCCGCGAACTTCCGGGTGATCTCTTTGGTTGCCTCGTCCCAGCCGGGCATGTGGTGGATCACGACGACACCCGGGTACGGTCCGGCACCCAGCGGGCGGGCGAAATATGCGGCGATCTCGTCGCCTCCGTGCCCGACGATGTGGACCGTCTCGGCCATCATGCCCTCGTACGCGTGCACGCGCCTCACCTCCGATGTGCGGACCCGGCGGGACCGTGCGCCGGGGGACGGATCGACCCCTCCACTCGACCGTAGCGGGACACGAGCGCCGTCGACACAGCACTCAGCCGCCACCGACCCGGGACCCCACACACCGACCCGGGACCCCACACACCGACCCGGGACCCCACACACCGACCCGGGACCC
>JAJZLP010000076.1 GCA_021803325.1 Actinomycetes bacterium | reverse complement strand
CGGCGCGGGGTACGGTGGCGAGCGGAGGTGGGGAACGTGACCACGACTGCTGCCACGAACCGGACCGGCGACACCGAGGACGAGCTCGTGACCGAGCTGCGCTCCTGGCTCCAGGACAACTGGGATCCCGAGCTGACGGTGGGCGAATGGTGGGAGCGCCTCGGCTTGGCCGGCTGGTCAGCCCCGTCGCTGCCGGCCAACGCCTATGGCCGTGACCTGTCGCGGGCGGACTCGGTGCGCGTGGAGCGCGAGATCGCCGCGTTCGGCGCTCTCGGCGCGCCCGGCGGGCTGGGACTGCTGCTGGCCGCCCCCACCATCGCCGCCCACGGCACCCAAGCACAGATCGACCGCTACGTGCGCGGGATCGTCACCGGTCGCGACTCGTGGTGCCAGCTCTTCAGCGAGCCGCAGGCCGGCTCGGACCTGGCGGGGCTGCAGACCCGGGCGGTGGCCGACGGCGACGAGTGGGTCGTCACGGGGCAGAAGGTGTGGACGTCGGGCGGGCAGGTGGCCGACATCGGCATGCTCATCGCCCGCACCGACCCCGACGCCCCCAAGCACCGGGGGATCAGCTACTTCGCGATCGACATGCACCAGCCCGGCGTCGAGGTGCGGCCTCTGCGGGAGATGACGGGCCGGGCCCTGTTCAACGAGGTGTTCCTGACCGAGGCCCGGGTCGCCGACGACGCTCGCATCGGCGACACCGGCGACGGCTGGCGGGTCGCCAACTCCACTCTGGCCTTTGAGCGAGCCGGGCTCGGCTCGGGCGGCGGCTCGGCCGCCGGCGGCAGCGGCGCCAGCCCCGGCACCGTGGTCGGGCACCTCGCCCGCCGAGCGGGCGACTTCGTCGGCAACGCCCGGCGTTCCAACGACACGGGCAGCCCGGGCTCGATGGCCACCGCCGGCGTCCGGCTGCTGTTCGACCTGGCCCGCGAGCGGGGCCTGGCCGACGACCCGCTGGTCCGCCAGGACCTGGTGCGCCTCTACACCCTGGGTGAGCTGGGCCGGTTCAACGCGGAGCGGGTGAAGGCCGCCCGCCAGGCCGGCCGGGACATCCCGGGCATGCCGAACGTGGCCAAGCTGTCGATGAGCGAGACCACCCGGCTGCTGCGCGACATCGGCCTACGCCTGATGGGCCCCTACGGCACCCTGCACGGCTACGACGACGAGTCCCGCGCCGCCCTGGTCGAAGCCACCGGCATGCCGGCGCTGGCCATGGTCACCGAGATGGCGCTGTTCGCCCAGGCGCCCGCCATCTACGGCGGCACGGACCAGATCCAGCGCAACATCATCGGCGAGCGCGTCCTCGGGCTGCCCAAGGAGCCGGGGCCCGACCGCGACACGCCGTTCTCGAAGCTGCCGAAGAACGCCTGACGGCGCCGGACACATTTCGCGTCAGGATCGCCGGCCGACCGGACAGACCGCCAGCTCCCCTGGACGCCAGCTCCCCTGGACGCCAGCTCCCCTGGACGCCAGCTCCCCTGGACGCCAGCTCCCCTGGACGCCAGCTCCCCTGGACGCCAGCTCCCCTGGACGCCAGTGTCGGTGTCGTCAGCGAGGCCGTTCCCTCGGGGACAAGCGATCCCTGGCGGCACTCAGTCCTTGGTGAACCGAGCGTGGACCACGACCCGATTGCGCAGGCCGGCTCCCATCTTGGCCCAGGTCATTCCCCACTCGCTGCGGTCGATTGCGACCTCGGCGCTGAGGGTCACCGAGCCGTCGTCGACCTCGACGTCAGCTGGCACGGTGATCGGCCGGCCCTGCCCGTGCACGATGAGCGTGCCGGTGACCTCGGCGCGACCGGGGGAGACGAACCGGACACCCGTGGCCTCGAGCTCGATGGTCGGGTGCCGCATGGTGTCGAAGAAGTCGGCCGTCTGCAGGTGGGCGTCACGCCGCTTGTTCCTGGTGTCGATCGACGTCGCGTCGATGACGAGCTTCCCCGAGACGGCGCCGTCCTCTCCCACCGTTCCGCCTCCGCGCAGCGCATTCGCCGTTCCCCTGACCCCCAGCACCCACATCGCCTTCGTGTGGAATTCGACCGACGTGTGCTCGGCATCGAGTGTCCAGGTCCCGGCGTGGTCCGACACGCTCGTGCCCCCAACCACCGTCGTACCTGCCGTCGCCGTTGTGGGAGCCGGTGCTGCCGTTGCTGCTCTGCCTGCCGTGGGATCGTTCGAAGTCATGGTCGGAACCTCCAGGAAGGACGTCGCGGCGATTCGACCACCGCTTCGTATCACCAAATAGTTTGGCTATTACAACCATAGCATGATGGTCCCGCTGGTAGGCTCGGCGCATGGCAGTTCGCCGTTCCAGTCGGTCGAGCGCGTCGGATCCACCTCCGGCCGCTGCGGGCAGCGAGCCTGACCACGCCACCACGCCGCCAGCGGGCAGCGACGACCCGGCGATGGATCCTCCGGCGATCGTCACCCCGGGGTGCACCGTGCACGAGGGGTTGCAGCGGCTGGTGCTGCTCCTGCCTCGCGTGATGCGCGGGCTTCGCCGCTCCCCCACCGAGACCGGCGTGGACGGGGCCGACGTGCTCGGTCCCCGCCATCGCTCGGCCCTGGCGCTCGTCCGCGACCACCAGGCCAGCGTCAGCGCGCTCGCCGCAACGCTCGGCCTGAACCTGGCGACAACCAGCGGCCTCGTCGCCGACCTCGAGCGTGTCGGGTTCGTGGAGCGGTTCACCGACCCCACCGATCGTCGCCGGACGATCGTCCGGATGGCGCCAGGCCGGCAAGCCTGCGTCGACCGCTGGCTGCAGGGAGCGACGGCGCCGATCGTCCGGGTGTTGGAGCAGTTGAGCCCCGAGCAGCGCACCGCGTTCGTCACGGCAATGGCCTACCTGGACGCCGAATTGAACAGCGAGGCCGTGACAAGCTGATCCCCCGGACGGGGAGCACCCAGGAGCTGTTCGCCGTGCCGGCGGTCCCTGGCGTGGTATAGGCCCCTGCTCGTGACACGCAGTGGGGCATTGTCGTCGGCGCCAGGAGCGCTGGCGCCTGGCATCCGGCTCAGCAGACAGCCGAGATCTGGAGCCAGCCGCCACAGGCACCCAGCCAGCAACACCCAACTGGAACCGAGGACCGTGGTCGGCCGACCTGCCACCGGGGAAGGCGCACGGCGTCGAAACAGGAAGGGACCGGAACTGGGGTGCCGAGTGCGCCGCCTGACCCGCCCCGACAATCCCCGCCCTTCAGGGCGAGAAGACCGTCAGCGGTACCGAGCCTCCACGGCGCGCACGTCCCCGTCGTCGTCCACCAGCACCCCAGGTGGCCCGTAGCCGGCGGCCTGCAGCACCGGCAGCACGGCACGGTGCTGGTCGCCACCGAGCTCCAGCAGCAGGCTTCCGCCGCTTCGAAGCAGACCAGCCCCGGCCCACACGGCCTGTTCGAGCAGCTGCACTCCCCCCGGCCCGCCGTCGAGGGCACGCAACGGCTCGAACTCGCGCACGTCGCGTGGCAAGAACGGGATCTCCTCACTGGGGACGTAGGGCACCACGGCGACGACCACGTCGAACCGGCCGCGCAGGTCGGCGGGTACCGGGTCAGCCAGGTGGCCGGCCAGGACCACCACCCCCCCGGCTGACTCGACGGCACACCCAGCAGCAACGGCGTTGGCGACCGCGCAGCAGCACGCGGCGGGGTCGATGTCGGTCGCGACCACTCGGGCACCGGGCCGAGCCCGGGCCATGGCCACGGCGATGGCGCCGGCACCGGTGCACAGGTCGGCGGCCAGCCCGCCTTCCGGCAGCAGCGCGACGGCCCGGGCGGCGAGCGCCTCGGACTGCCAACGGGGCACGTACACGCCCGGGTGCACCAGCACCCGGTGTCCCAGGAACTGGACCGTGCCGGTGACCCACGCCAGCGGCTCGCCCACCACCCGGCGCGCCACCAGACGCTCCAGCTTTTCGGCGTCACCTGCGGCCGCGGCCGCCAGCTCGTCGGCCTCCTCGTCGGCGGCGACGCATCCCGCCGCGGCGAGCCGTGCCACCAGGGCGTCGTGGTTGCCGGTGGCAGTGCTCACCGGCCGCTCCCCACGTCGGCCAGGACACGGCTGTGCCGGCGACAGACTGCGAGCAGCACGCCAGGCCGGTCACGAGCCCGAGCGACCGGCGGATCCGTCGGTGTCCACGGCGGACAGCGCAGCACCTGTGCGACCGGCGGATCCGTCGGTGTCCACGGCGAACCATGCAGCACCCGAGCGACCGGCGGATCCGTCGGCGTCCACGGCGGACCATGCAGCACCCGAGCGACCCGCGGATCCGTCGGTGTCCACGGCGAACCATGCAGCACCCGAGCGACCCGCGGATCCGTCGGCATCCACGGCGGACAGCGCAGCACCCGTGCGACCCGGCCGGCCGTGGACACGAAAACCTGCGCCGCTGGAGCCGGCTGCACGGCTGGATCAGGCCCAAACAGGTTCATCGGGCCCATCGTGGCACCCGCACCCCGGAGCACCCGCACGCCGGAGCGCCCGGGGCACCCGCTCCCCGGAACACCCCGCACGCCGGAGCACCTGCACGCCGGAGCACCCGCTCCCCGGAGCGCCCCGGAGCACCCGCATCCCGGAGCACCCCGCACGCCGGAGCACCCACATTCCGGAGCACCTGCGCCCCGGAGCACCCGTGCTCCAGTACACCCGTGCTCCAGTACACCCGCGCTCCGAAGCGCCCCGGAGGACCCGCGCTCCGAAGCGCCCCGCACATCGGAGCGCCCCGGAGCACGGTGCCGAGCTACGCAGGCAGCGGTCAGCCGTGCCCGCCCCCGACGACGGTGGTGCCGAGGCCGCCGGGCAGCGTGTTGCCGCCCGAGTAGGTGGCGTCCCCGTAGGCGAACACGGCGCCGTCCTGGGCGATGACCAGGTAGCCGCCGCCGTCGGCGCTGCTGACGATGCCGACCACCGGCGAGCCGGCCCCGCCGGGCAGGGAGCTGGGCTGGCCGGGGTCGACCGCCCCGCCGTAGGCGAAGACGTCACCGCCCCGGTCGACCAGCCAGTAGCCGCCAGCCGGGTCTGCGGTGATGCCGACGATCGGGGTGGACGGCCCGGCCCCGCCGTTCAGGGCATTGGCCCCGCCCAGGTAGGCGGCGCTGGGGCCGAAGCCGTAGACCGCGCCGTTGGCACCGACCTCCCAGTAGCCCTGGCCGCCAGGAGCAGCAGCGATGCCGACGATCGGGGTGCCGGGCCCCGCCCCGCCGTTCAGGGCATTGGCCCCACCCAGGTAGGCGGCGCTGGGGCCGAAGCCGTAGACCGCGCCGTTGGCGCCGACCTCCCAGTAGCCCTGGCCGCCAGGAGCAGCGGCCATGCCGACGATCGGGGTGCCGGGCCCCGCCCCGCCGTTCAAGGTGTTGGCCGCATGGAAGTAGCCCGCCCCGCCGAACGCGAACACCGCGCCGTTGGTGCCGACCTCCCAGTACCCGCCGGCCGGGTCGGGGACCAGGGCGACGATGGGCGTGCCGGTCCCGCCGACGAGGGTGTTGCCGCCGCCGTAGTACGGGGCGCCGCCGAAGGCGAACACCGCGCCGTTGGCGCCGGCCAGCCAGTAGCCGTCGGCCGGCAGCACCGGCTGGTTGCTCGGGTGGGTGATCGACCCGCCCGCCGCCGCGATCGACGGCGTGGGCGACACCGTCAGGGCCTGCGAGGCGCTGGTCGACGTGGCGAAGCTGCCGGCGCCGCCGTACACGGCGTCGACGCCGTAGCTTCCGGGTGCCAGCTCGCCGGCCACCGGCGAGCAGGTACCGGACCCGTCGACGAGCGTGACGGTGCAGATCACCGAGCTGCTGGTCTCGACGTTGACGGTGCCCGACGGCACGCCCGAGGTCGAGGTGACCGACACGCTGAACACCACGCTGCTCTCGCTGCCGGCCACCACGGTGGACGGCGACAGCGCCAGGGCGGTGGTGGTCGGCGTGGACGTCACCGTCACCACCGACACGCTGGTCGACACCGGAACACCCGGGTTCACCACGGTCACCGTGGTCCCACCGGTGGCTGTGGTGTAGTGCGCGCTCGCGGCCGTGTCGGGCGTGTAGACGGCGGTGATGGCCAGGGTGCCGGCCGCCTTTTCGGCGATGGTGCAGTGACCGGTTCCCCCTGCCAACGTGACGGTGCAGGTCCCGGCGGTGGGCTTCACCCCGTCGGACACGACGACCGAGCCGGTCGGGACGGGCGAGCCGGCACCGGGCCCGACGACCGTCACCGTGTAGGTGACGCTGGCCGACGTGCCGGTCAGCGTGGCCGGGTCCGGGGAGGCGCTCACCGTCACGAGCGGCGTGCCCATGGCGACGACGAGGTCCGTCGCCGCCGACGGCGGGTTGCCGGTGCCGAACGTGGCGACGACCGGATAGGTGCCGATCGCCAGCGTCGCGTCCGCCGCCGAGGACAGCGTGCAGGTGCCCGACCCCCCGGTGACCGCTGCGGTGCACAGGGTGACGGGCTTGCCCGACACTGAGGTGGTGACCACCGCCGCGCCCGACGGCGCCGCGGCACCGCCGGTCGGGGTCACGGTGACGGTGGCGACGACCGCGCCTTCACCACCGAAGCCGACGGTCGCCGGGGCGAGCGACAGTGCCGTGGTGTAGGTGTCGGGCAGCACCGTCTGCGTGGTGGTCCCCGACGACGGCTGGTAGTTGGTGTCGCCGCCGTAGGTGGCGGTCACCGTGTAGCTGGCGGCCGTGGTGCCGTCGGCCGCTTCGGTGATGGCGCAGGTCCCCACCCCGGCGTCGGCCGCGGTGAGCACCACCGTGCAGCTGCCGCCGGCGCCGTCGCGCACCGTGACCGTCCCGGTCGGCGCCACGCCGGGCACACCGGTGACGGTGACGGTGCTGGTGACCGGCCCCGCCTGCGGCGTCGTCTTCGGCCCGCTGACCGTGGTGGTGGTCGTGGCCTGCTCGACGGTGAGGGTCGTGGGACCGCCGGTGGCTGCGGTGTAGTGGGTGTCCCCGGCGTACACGGCGATCACCTGGTAGGTCCCCGGCGCCAGCGCCGTCGGGGAGGTGAGCGTGCACCTTTCGACCGCCACGGTGGTGGAGCACAGGGTGACGTCGGCGCCGTGGACCTCGGCCTCGACCTGGATCGGCCCGGTGGGCACCGGGCCGCCGACGGTGCCGGTGACGGTCACGGTGTAGCCGGCGGCCGTCTCGGCGCCGAAGGTGGTGGTCGGCTGGCCCATGATCGACACCACCGGGAGGGCGGCGCCGACGGCGAGCTTGGCGACGCCGGTGGCCGGCGTGTAGTCGGTGTCACCGGTGTAGGTGGCGGTGACGGTGACGGTGCCGGGCAGCGCCTGCAGGCTGCAGGTGCCCTGGCCGGCTGCGTCGAGGGTGGCGGTGCAGGGCGCAGTCGTGGTGCCGTCGGACACCGACACCGATCCCTGGGGCACGGCACCGCCGGTCACGCCCGCCACCGTCACGGTGTAGGTCTCGAGGCCGGTGATCGCCGGCACCGGCGACGACGCGATCGTCACGGTCGGCGTGGCCGGCGTGACGGTGAGCGCACCCGAGATGTCGTCCGTGTCGACGTCGGACGACCGGTAGTTGGCGTCCCCGTTGTAGTACGCCTCGATCGTCGCGGGGCCGATCTTGTGCAGGTCCCAGCTGTTGAGCTCGGTGGGAGCCAGGCTGCACGACCCGCCCGACGTGCCGGGCGTCGCCGACGGCACCAGCGTCACCAGGCACAGGGGGTGGACGAAGCCGACCCTGCCGATGGTGGCGACGGTGGCGTCGAAGATCCCGACCTGGCCCGTCGGGTCGGGGCCGGCGGCGGCGCCGGTGACGGCCACGGTGAAGGTCTCGCTCCCCTCCTGGCCGTAGACCACCGAGGTCTGCGACTGGGTGAGGGTGGTGACGGTGGTGGCCTTGCGGACGACGGCGTGCAGCGAGCCGCTGGCCGCGGCGTAGTTGGCGTCACCGGGGTAGGCGGCGGTCACCTGGTAGGGAGACAGGCTGGCCTGCTCGTCGAGGGTGCAGCTGCCATGGCCGGCCACCAGGACCGACGTGCACGTCGAGTGCCCGTCGGACACGGTCACCGAGGTGCCGGTGGGCGTGGTCGGGTCCGGGGCGCCGCTCGGGCCGGTGACGGCCACGTCGTAGGTGACGGCGCCGGTCCTGATCCGGTGGTGCTTCCCCTGCACCGCGGTGACGACCACCGACGGCGCGGCCTTGGCGACGGTCTCGGTCACCGAGCCGGTCGAGCCCTTCAGGCTGCCGGTGCCCCCGAAGGTGGCGGTCACGTGGTAGGGGCTGTCGGCGGCCTGCTCCTGCAGGGTGCAGGTGGCCGTCGCCGTCCCCGGGGTCGCCGCCGGTACCAGGGTGGCAGCCGCGCACGTGCCGCCCTGGCCGTCGCGCACCACCACCGTGCCCGCCGGAGCCGAGCCGGGGCCGGAGACCGTGACCGTGTAGGTCACGAGGCCGGTGACCGCCGGGGTGGTCGGGCCGGCCACGGTGGTGGTGGTCGCTGCCTTGGCCACCGTGATCGTCGTCGACGGCGACGCCGAGCCCAGGTAGTCGGTGTTGCCGCCGTAGACGGCGGAGACCTGGTTGGTCCCACCGGGCATGGCGGTGGCCGTGGCGGTGCAGCTGCCGGTGGCCAGGTCGCCGGCGCCCGCCTGCAGCGTGGCCGTGCAGATCGTGGCGGCGGTGGTGGCGTCGTGGACGCGGACGGTGCCGGTCGGGGTCGGGCCCCCAGCGACGGGGCCGACCTGCACGGTGAACGTGTCGGACTGCTCGGCGCCGTAGGTGAGCGACGTCGACCCGACGGTCATGGTGGTGCTCGTTGCTGCCTGGTCGACCGTCTCGGTGGTGGTGCCGGTGGCCGCCTGATAGTTGGCGTCACCGGTGTAGTGGGCGGTGATGTGCAGCGACGTCGATGCCGGTTCGTCGATGGCGCAGGCAGCCATGCCCCCGACCAGGGTGGCGCTGCAATGGGCGGTGCCATCGGACACGGTGACCGTGCCGCTGGGCGTGGCGGCACCGGCCGGTCCGGTGACGGTCACCGTGTAGGTGACGGCGCCGGGGGTGGCCGGGTCGGGACTGCCGCTCACGGACACCGTCGGCGTGGCCCTGGCGATGACGATGGCGCCGCTGGTGGCCGTCCCCACCGACGACGCGGCGTCGACGGTGAACGTCCCAGCCGAGGCGAAGGCCACCGCAGGGAATGTGGCCAGCCCGGCGCCGTCCGTGGCCACCGTGATCGGGCTGCCTTCGAGGCCGGCGGGGGTCGACGACAGCTGCACGGCCAGGCCACCGTCGGTCACGGCGTTGCCCAGGGCGTCGACGACCTGCACGGTCACGGGGGACAGCGACGCCCCCACCGCGCCGGCGGTCGGGGCGCCGGTGATGCGCAGCCCGGAGGCGGCGGCTGGCTTCACCGTGATGGTGGTGGTGACGGTCGGGCCGTCGGCCTGCAGCGTCCAGGTGCCGGCCCGGTCGACGGACAGGCCGGTGAAGGTGGCGATGCCGTCGCTGGCGCCGGAGGTGCCGGTGGTGGCGGTCGCCGTCCCCATGAGCACGTTCGTCGGCATGGTCCGGAGACCGACGGTGAAGTTCCCGACCGGGTTGCCGACACTGTCCTCGGCCTCGACCTGCACCGTAAAGGGCGTGCCGGCCGTCACCGTGGACGGAGCGTGCAGGATCACCAGCCGGGTGGCCGCGCCGGCACTGACCTCGAAGCGGTTGCTCGTCGCGGTCAGCGAGGTGCCCGGGCTCACCCCGCCGGTGCCCGAGGCCGACAGCGTGTGGGTACCCACTCCCGTGATCTCACATTTGGTGAAGTCGGCCACGCCCTTCGTGACCGTCACCGCGTTCGAAGCGCAGAGGATCCCGCCGCCCGACAGGGACACGGTGGTGGTGCTGTCGGCTGCGTCGACCGTGCCCGCCGCGTCCACCACCGACACCGCCACGCCGAAGGCGGCGCCCGCCACCTGGTTGGCGACAGGCCTGAACACGAGACCGACCGCAGTCTGCGACACCACGGTCGGCGCCAATGCCGGCTTCACCGTCGTCGAGCCGTCGAGCGACACCGTCAGCGTGTCAGGTCCGGCGGTGTCGATCGTGCAGCCGCTGAACGTGACCGACCCGGTGGTCGTCGTCGTCGGGTTGGTGGCACACGTCACCGGATCGGGCGACCCCGACAGGGTCAGCGCGTCGGAACCCGGGGTCGGCGCCACGACCGCGCCGTGGGCGTCGACCACCGAGGCGGACACCGAAAAGCGCTGGCCGACGGCCAGCGACGCCGGCGGGCCCGACGTGACCTCCACGTTCGTTGCTGGCCCCACAGGAGGAGCGGACGACGAGCCGGGCAGGACGGCAATGCCTTCGGCTGCGGCGAGACCGGTCTTCGCGCCGGTGATGATGTCGACGGGGGTCGGCGACGGGGTGCTCGACAGGTCGGCGATCTGCGTGGACGAGAACTCCTCCACCGACGAGACCACGGTGGACACGCCACCGTTGAGGAGGGTGACCCACAGGTTGCCGCTGGCGTCGAACGCCACACCTTCGGGGACCGCCGTCGTGCTGGCGGCGACCGACCTAACCGGCGCCAGGTCGACCGAGCCCGTCTTGCCGGCGAGCTCGGCCGCCGAGTACTCGAACACCTGGTTGATGGAGCTTGTTCCGACCGAGCCGCTCACCCAGACGTTCCCGGAGCGGTCGACCGCCAGAGCACCCAGGCTGCCAAAGGGAGTCGGTTTGTCGTTGACCACCAGCGTTGGCGCCAACGCCGTCGTGGTCGTTCCCAGCCCGGCCAGGCTGGCGGCGGAGAACTCGACGATCCGGGCGAACTGGTCGTCAGCCACCCACAGGTTGCCCGAGCTGTCGAACCCGAGGCTCAAGGGGAAGGTCACATCGGTGGCGCCACCGGCGATCCTCGCTGCCGGCGTCAGGTCGACCGTCCCCGACAGCCCGGCCAGCTGACCAGCCGAGAACTCCGTGATGGAATCGGCGCTGGCGTCGGCGACGAACATGTTGCCGGCCGAGTCGAAGGCGACTCCTGTGCTCTGCTTCAGGCCGGTGTTGGTACCGGCGATCGTGGCGACCGGCACGGTCGCGGCCGATCCTGCCGTGGTCAGCTGG
>JAJZLP010000249.1 GCA_021803325.1 Actinomycetes bacterium | reverse complement strand
GGCTCACGGCCACCGCCGCGCCGGTGACGACGATGGCGACCGAGACGACCCACGCCCCGAGACGGACGGCACGGCGAGTCATGAGCCACCTCCGGTGACCACGCTCCCCAGCCCCGTGGAACCGGCGCCAGCGGTCGGCGACGTTCCCGGCACGGTGGCGCCGGCGCCGGGAGCCAGCGGTCCCGACCGTTGGTTGCATGCCAGCGGATCCGGGCCGAGCGCCTGGTCGAGCACCTGGTCGAGCGCGCCGCAGTTGCCCAGCACGCCGTAGACACCCGAGGTGCCGAGCAGGTTGGTGTAGATGTTGGCCCACTGATTGGGCGTGTTGCCCGGTCCCGAGTACCCGACCGACTGGAACCCGGTCACCGCACTGGCCAGCGTGGAGACCCCCTGGGCCAGGTCGAGCTGGTGGGTCGAGAGCACGCCGAGCACCGAATCGAGGTGGTTGATCAACCCCGTCAACTGCGGTGTGTTCCGCCCCACCAGGGTGTCCACCTGGGAGGCAGCCTGCTCGGTGTTGACGATGAGCGTCCCGAGGTCGGTGCTGTGCTGGGCCAACCCGCCGACGACCGTGGACAGGTTGTCGATGGCCGACGCAAGCTGGGCGTCGCGATGCTGGACCGCTGCAGACAGCACGTTGGCCGCGTCGATCAGCTGGCTGACCTGGGTGCGGCGCTGGTCGACGACGCCGGTGAACCGGTTGAGTCCGTTGACGATCTGGGTGATCTCGGTCCGCTTCCCCGCCGCGATGGAGGAGAGCTCCGTCACCAGGCTGTTGAGCGCGCCCGCATCGGTGCCGGCCAGGACGGTGCCGGCCTCGTTCTCCACGTTGTAGAGCTCGGTGGGCAGCGACGTGTCCGTGATCAACGCCCCGCTGGCCAGCGGCCGCGACCATCCCGAGATCGGGCGCAGGGTCACGTCCAGCTGTCCGAGAAGGGTCTGGACGCTGACGGCCGCAGCGGTGCGGGACGGGAGCACCACCCCGTGATCGATCAGCATCGACACGTCGACGTGGTCACCCACCAGGCGAACGGAGGTCACCGAGCCGACCTTCACCCCCGCCACCAGGACGTCGGTGCCCGGCGAGATGCCGCCGGCCGCCGGGAAGCGGGCGTCGACCGCGTAGCCGGACGCGAAGAACGACCGGTTGAGGACGAGGACGGCGGCCACCACGGCGACGATGACGCCAGCAGCCACGATCCCGATGCGCCGGGGATTGCGGTCGGTGAAGGCCTTCACGAACCGCTCCCTGTGCCGGCGACCATCTGGAGCATGGACAGCGGTGACGTCCCCGGCGTTCCCAGTCCCCCGGGAAGTGCCGCCCCGCCGGGCGCGGACCCGGCCGGTGGGTTGGACGGGTTGATGTAGGTACAGCTCGTCTCGCCGGCCATGCACGTGTAGACGGTCTGGATCTGGAACCACTGGCCGAACGCCGAGATCTCCGCGTAGGGAGCGAGACCCGACCCCAGGGTCGACAGCCCCTGGGACAGGGCGGCTTCGTGTGCCTGGACCACCGAGGTCACCGACTGGAGGTCGGCGATGGAGGACTGCAGCGTTCCCTGGTTCGACCGGACGAGCCCGGCGAATTCGCCGGTCACCGAGGCGAGGTTGGTGACGACGGAGTCGAGGAGGGCGTTGTGGCTGGCCAGGGTCTGTGCCACCGACTGCAGGTTGGAGAGCAGGGTGCCGATGTCACCGCTTCGGTGCGCGAGTGCGGTCAGCACCTGGTCGAGATCACCGATGACCTGGCCGACCTGGCTGTCGAGTGAGCCGACGGTCTGCGACACGGTGGCGGCGTCGGCGATCAGGCTGTTGACCTTGGCTTCGTTGCCGTCGAGGGCGGCGACCACGCTGCGCAGGAAGGTGTTGGCCTGCTGCGGGTTCACGGCCGAGAGGAACGGGCCCAGCGCGTTGAGGAGGGCACCGACGCTGGCGCTCGCCACGTCGTTGGCGAGGGGGATGACCCCGCCGGGGCGGAGGGCGGTGCCTGTGGCGCCCGGGTAGAGGTAGAGGTACTGCTGACCCAGCACGTTGTGCCACCGGAGCCCCGCCTTCGTGCTGGTGCGGAGGTGCACGCCGCTGTTGACGGTGAAGGTGACAAGGGCGTGTCCCCGCTGGACGCCGATGGCGGTGACCTGCCCGACGGTGACCCCGGCGATCTTGACCGAGTCCGACGACTGGAGGCCGGTGGCGTCCGAGAGCTGGGCCTCGTAGGTGACGCGGTGACTGAAGAGGCTGAGGTTGCCGATCCGCTGGGCCAGTGCGACCAGCAGGACGAGGCACACCACCACGAAGGCACCGAACTGCAGGGCGGTTCCCAGGTGCCGCGAGCGTCCCTGCCGGGCCCGGCCCTTCATCCCGCCCCCAGGAGCATCGAGAGGTAGCCCGCCAACGTGTGGGGGGCGGGGGCCTGCGGCGCACCGAGCGCCTGGTAGAGCTGACCGGCCACGGCCGCTCCCTGAGCGGACAGCGCGCCCGTCCCGGTGGGGAGCGTCGCGGCTGCGGGCGCCGGCGTCGATGGCGGCGTCGTCGTGGTGGCCGTGCCGCGCTGCAGCGAATTGAACGTCGACACCTGTGCCGAGCAGTCGAACGCGCTCCCCGACGCGCCGAGTGCCTGTTGGAGGGGAACGAGGTACGAGAGCGACGGAGCCGCCGGGGCGATCAGGTTGCACACGAGGTTGTTCACGTCGCTGAACTCGATGAAGGTGCGGAAGTAGGCGAACTTCGAGCCGTCGGGCAACGTCTGCGAACCCGATGCGGCCAGAGCGATCTTCGTCACGTACTGGTAGAGCCCGCGCACCAGGGCTTCGATGTCGCTCTGGTGGGCGACGAGCACCCGGGTCACGTTGTCGCCGCTCTGCAGCAGGGCACCGATGTCCGGCCGGTAGGCGGCCAGGAACTGGGCGACGTCGTGCGCCAGGGGGGTGAGGGTGTCGAGGAGGTGCTGGTATGCGGCCTCGGCGGCGTTGATCGCGGGGAGGGCCGCGTTGGCCTGGCCCGCCACGGCGTTGATGCCGGCACCGTCCGGTGCGACCGCCGCGGAGAAGGCGGTCAGCGAGTCGAGCGCGTGGAGCTGGGCGCCGATCGTGGTGGCCAGCAGGCCGGCCAGGCGGCTCCCGGCCGAGAGGCCGGAGGCGATCCGGGGGCCTTCGCCTGACGTCGCCTGGTCGAGCTCGGACAGGGACGCGGACAGGTCGGCGGCATCGACCTTCGACAGCAGCGGATCGGCGACGGCGAAGAGGTCGGCGATCTGGTTGGAGATGGCCGTGCGGGCCACCGTCGCCCCGGCGGCCACCCACGGACCGGCATCGCCATGGGGGGAGGTGAGGGCGATCTCTTCCGCGCCGAACAGGTTCTGCGGACGGATGGTGGCGGTGGCGGCTCGGGGGAGCCGGAACCGGTGCTGGAGCACGAGCGTGATCCGGGCGCGCTGGCCGGCGAGGGCGATCGAACCGACCCGGCCGACCTGGACGCCGTCGAAGGTGACCTCCGAGCCCGGATGGAGCCCCTGACCGGCGGCGGGGAACGTCCCCACCACCTGGTAGGAACCGGCGAACGCGCCATCGGATGCCGCGACCGCCACCGTGACGCCGGCGACGGCGCCGGCGATGACGGCCAGCACCACGACGGCCCGTATGGCCACCCGCACGGCGCTCATCCCACCAACCTCGCCGTGGAACCCACGCCGCCGAAGAGCACGATCGAGAGGATGAAGTTGACGACGACCACGACGATGATCGAGACGCGGATGGCCCGGCCCGCCGAGACGCCCACGCCGGCCGGCCCGCCCGAGGCGCGGTACCCGTACGCGCAGTGGATGAAGGTGACGGCGATGGCGAAGACCATCGCCTTCAGGAACGAGTAGAGGACGTCGATGGGTGGCAGGAAGAGCCGGAAGTAGTGGTTGTAGGTGCCGGCGGACAGGTGGAAGAACTGGGTCACGATCAGCTCGGTGGCGATGAAGCTGGCGAAGAGCGCAGCCAGGTAGAGCGGGATCATGGTGATGAGCGCCGCCCACACCCGGGTGCCGACCAGATAGGCGACGCTGTCCACTCCCAGCACCTCGAGCGCGTCGATCTCCTCGGAGATCCGCATGGCCCCGAGCTGGGCGGTGAACCCGGCGCCGACCTGGGCGGCCAGGGCCACGCCGGCGACGAGCGGGGTGATCTCGCGCGTGTTCGCCAGCGAAGAGACCACACCGGTGAACGCCTGGGCGCCGATCTGGTGCAGGCCGGTGAACCCCTCCAGGCCGACCTCGGTCCCCGTGAAGAAGGCGATGCTCGTCACCACGAAGAACATGCCGCCCCCGATGACGAGCGCCCCGGTGCCGATGGTGATGTCGGAGACGATCAGCGCGATCTCGCGCCGGTACCGGAGAGCAGCCGGTAGCGATCGCACGACCCGGGCGGCGAACGCCACCTGTTCGTACGCACTGTCCACGAGGGTGGCCGCGGCGCCCGGCATGTCAGATCCCCTTCTGGGGGACGAAGTTGAAGTACACGATGGTGAGGACGAAGTTGACGAAGAAGGCCAGGACGAAGGTGATCACCACCGCCTGGTTGACGGCGTCCCCTACGCCCTTCGGGCCGCCCTTCGCCGACATGCCCTTGTAGCAGGCGACCATGGCGGCGAGGAAGCCGAACACAGCCGCCTTCGCCAACGCCATCCACAGGTCAGCGAGCTGGCTGAGCTCGCTGAACGTCGCGAAGAAGCTGCTCGAGGTGATGTGGATGTTGTGCGTCCCGAAGTAGAGCCCGCCGGCGATCCCGGCCACCGACACGACGCTGTCGAGCAGGACCGCCACCAGGGTCGCCGCCAGGAGCCTGGGCAGGACCAGTCGCTGCAGCGGATTGACGCCCATGACCTCCATGGCCGCGATCTCGTCCCGGATGCGCCGTGAGCCCAGGTCGGCGCACATGGCCGATCCGCCGGCACCCGCGATCAACAGGGCGGTGGCGACCGGTGCCTGCTCCCGCACCACGGCCAGCACCATCGCCGCGCCGAGCTGTGACTGAGCTCCGATCTGCTGCAGCAACGAACCGACCTCGAGCGCGATCACCATGCCGAAGGGGATCGACACCAGGATGAGCGGGAGCGTCGTGACCCGGGCCAGGAACCAGCACTGGTCGAGGAACTCGCCCACGGGCACGCCCTGACGCAGCCCGAGCCGCAGCGCTTCGAGGGCGGTGGCGAACATCGTCCCCACCTCGTCCAGGAACGTGCCGATCCGCGACCCACCGGGCCGGGTCCGGCGCTCCCTGCGTACCCCACCCACCGTTCCAGCCCGGTCACCGAGCACCGCTCGATCCGGCACTACCCCTCCCCTCTTCCCGGCACGCCCTACGTGGGTACCGCTCATCGACTTCCGTGGTCCCACTCGTGACAGCGCGACCCCTACGAACATGGAACGTCGATCCGGCCGTCACCTTGCGGTCACGATCGACGGATACGCGCGGCTGCACCGGCCCGTCCCGGTGCGGCGCTCAGAGGCTGCCGAGCAGACCGCCCAGCGCGCCCCCCAGCCCACCCGACGAGCCGGTACCGGTCGAGCCGGTGCCGGTGCCCGAGGTACCGGTCGAGCCGGTGCCCGAGGTACCGGTGCCCGAACCCGAGCCGGTTCCGGTGGTGCCGGAGCCCGACGTGCCGGTTCCGGTGGTGCCGGTTCCCGAGGTACCTCCTGGGCTGGAACCCGACGTGCCGGTTCCGGCCGAGCCCGTGCCCGAGGTCCCGGTGGCGGCCGAGCTCCCCGTCCCGGTCCCGGTCCCGGTCCCCGTCCCGGTTCCTGACGTGCCGGTTCCTGATGTGCCGGTTCCTGATGTGCCGGTTCCTGACGTGCCGGTTCCTGATGTGCCGGTTCCTGATGTGCCGGTTCCTGATGTGCCGGTTCCTGATGTGCCGGTTCCTGATGTGCCGGTTCCGGTCGAGCCGGCCGGTAGGCCTGCCGAAGAATCACTGCCAGCCGTGCCGCTTGCGGGCGCGCCCGCTGCCAGGGGCGCCGATGCCGGCGCCGGAAGTGGGGATGCCGAAGGCAGCGGTGGCGGCGTCACGAGCGATGCCGTGGCTCCCGAGTTGACCCGCAGGGCCGGCCGGGCCGCGTTCGACCTGGGCGCGGCGTCGTGCACCGGAGCCGGTCCCGGCCGGGCGGCGGGGGCTGCTCCGGGCGCGGCGGCTCCCGGTGCCGGCCTCGGGACGGCCGACGGTGACGGGGCAATCCGGTGCAGGACATGGACCCCGGGCACCGAGACCGCCACCGAGGCATCGGCTCCCCCCAGTGCCGCCCCCACAGCCAGGCTGGCCACGCCACCGGCCACCACGACCACGGTACGGGCATGCCGTCGCACCACCGTGCCGGCATGTGTCGCCGAACGCCCAGCGGCGACCGCGATCTCCCCACACCGCCGGAGCAGGTGGTCGATCGCCGAACCCCTCGTGAGGCTGTGATCGGCGCCGTCGAAGGCGTAGGCGTCATGCATCGTTCATCTCCACGTCATCTGCCAGGTGTGGACGGTCACCACACCGCTGTTGACGTCCTCGGTGACCACTTCGTGATAGGGACCCGGAGCGGCGCCACCCGACACCGTCACGTCAGTCGTCAGGGTGACGGCATCCGGGACCCCGTCGGCCGAGTCGATCGACACGTCGAGCGGCGCGTCGTGTCTGGAGACGGTCGCGCCGACGAGCGGCCCCGGCATCGCCACGCCGGGCGCCACGGCGCTCCACCAGTCGGCCCGATCCGATCCGGTGGCGTGCACGCCGCCGAAGAAGGCCTCGAGTGCCGACGCGGTGAGTGCCAACGGGCCGGGCGATTCCTCCCACGACATCGACGGCGAGCCGGTCAACGTGAGGGTTCCCATCGGCTCTTCGTTCTGCTGGAGCGTCAGGCCCTGGGCAACCAGGGCCGGCGGGGCCGGGACCGAGTAGTTCGGCGGCGCCGCCGTGGGGGTGGGGCCGGTCGGGGCGCTATGTCCTCCTTGGCCTCCGCTCACCTCCACCGCGTCCACCAGGAGGCGCTGCGATGTGTAGAAGAGGGCATTGGTGGGCCAGCACGTGTCGAGGACGAGGGTCGGGCCCGATGAATTGTCGATGGGGCTGCCGGCTGGGACGACGTGGCTCCCGGTCACCCGGTACTCCACCGTGCTGCACCGATCCTGGTACTGGACGAGGTCGCCCGGATGCAGCGCGTCCAGGTGGACGAAGTAGCTCACGTCGTGACCGAGCAGCACCGAGGTGCCCGCCTCGCCGGGCCACACCGAGGCCGGCACGTGGCCCACGGCCACCGCGAGTTGCGTGTCGCCGGTGCCCTGTTCCACCGGAGCCCGTAGTCCGATGGTCGGGATGGAGACCACGCCGGCCAGTTGCCCGGTCGCCGGCTGGGCCTGCACACACGGCTGCGGGGTGGCGGTGGCGCTCCTGTCTCCGTGGGCCGTCGCCTGACGGAGAAGGACGCTCTGGGCGTGGTCCTTGTGCAATGTCCATCCCGCTGCGTACCCGGTGAACCCGAGCGACCCCCACACCAGGAGCACGCCGAGCGCGGTCACCGCTGCCCGGCCGGCCTGGCGCGATCGCCTCGATCTCGCCCCCGGGGCGCCGGCGGTTCCGCGCCGGCGCCCCATCAACCACGTACCCCACATCGGCGTCAGCGAACGAGACGGGCCGCAGCTGCTCGGACCAGCTGCGTCAGCCGGCGCCGGTAGACCAGCGAGAGACCGGTGGCCAGTGCCAGCCCGACGATCGGGGTGGCACCGCCCCACGGCTCACCCGTGTGCACCGAGGTGGCGCCCACGATCTGGGCGGGCGCTGGTGCCGCTGCCGGCGCCGCGGTCGTCGACGGGCTGAAGGGCAGCGAAGCCGGGGCGGCCGGTGCGGCACCGCTGACCGACGAACCGGCGCTGGCAAGGTCCACGGAGATCCCACCGTCGATCCCCGTCGCCAGGTCCAACGTGACGCCGTGTGCGGTCGCGGTCGCCGCTCCCGGGCCGTGGGTGACGCTGCCCGCTCCCACCGAGATGGTGCTGGCCAACGGCGTGCCCGACAGGAACGTCTGCGACTGGCCGGGAGCGATCGTGACCGTCTGCACGCCGGTGGCGGCCGTACCGAAGGAGACGGAGACGATCCCCGGGTCGGCCGTCGCCGTACCGGCCGCGGTGCCCCGGTCCAGGGAGGAGGTCACGGTGGCCTTTCCCACGGTGACGGAGAGGAGCGGTGCCCCCTTCGGCCCCACGCCCGGCAGCAGACCGACGGTCGCTCCCTGCGAGGAGGCCGTGGCCGTCACGCTCGACGTCGTCGTCGTGACCGTCGACGTGGACGGGCCCACACCGACCGTCACCAGTCCGGTGGCCGCGGTCACCAACGCGCCCAACTGGTCGAGCACGCTTCCGAGCGTGGCGCCGCCGGCGGGAAGCGGCGGGAGCGCCCCGAGGACGGACTGCAGCGTCCCGGCCAGCGGCGCGCCCGACTGCACGATCTGGTTGAGCGCACCCGAGCCGCTGATGCCCAGCGAGGCAATGGAGCCGGTGGACGTCGATGACGGGAGGCCGGCGGCGTCAACCGTGGCGCTCGCCGAGCCGCAGGCCAGTCCGAGTGACAACGAGCCGGCGCCGGACAGCGGCGCGGGCAGCGGGAATGGCGGTGGGGCGGCACAGGTCTGGGCCGCTACGTCGTTCTGGCCGGCCTTGGTCGCATTGGCCGACTGGCTCGACGTCAATCCGGGTGTGAGCTCGCCCGAACCGTTCGCCTGGGCGGTGGGCGTGGACGTGACCATCGCCCGCGACACACCGGCGGTCAGGGGATTACCCCCGATCGTGACGGCAAGTGCCTGGCTGTGCGCCACACCCTGGTATGAACCCGGCGCCGGCGATGCTCCTGCCGTGCCGGAAATGGCGACCGGCACCGCTGCGGCGGCCACCACCGCCGACACCACCGCCAGTGACGATGCGATCCCGCGCATGCGTCCCCTCATGTCATCCTCCTCCGCTTGCGCTGCGATCCCGATGTGGCGGGGAGCAGCATCCATGTCCGGTTCCCCGGTCCCTACTGACTGGTGCCCGCTGGGGGGCACGGGCCGCCGAGTCGCCCTGGGACGGTCGGTCAGCCGCTGTGCGTCGGAAGGGGAACGCCTATCAGCGCCCGACCTTGCGGTCTTGACGGTCCGGACACCGGGTTGTCCGAAAGTTGTCTCACCGGTGTCCGATGCCCGGTAGGCGCGACGGTGAACGATCCGTATAGTGACGTTGTCTGGAGGTGTGCGACCTCAGGCGAGGGGTAGCCGTCTGTGCGATCTAGGCCGGACGGCCGGTACGGGGAGGACGGGGACGTGGCGCTCCGAAGCGACGACATCCACCTGTTCGGTGGGGTTCCCGACGATCTGGTGGACGTCAGCGAACCCGGCGACGGCAACGTCGACATCCGGCGGGATCGGGAGCTCGTCGAACGGTGCCAGGCCGGTGATGCGACCGCCTTCGACGTCCTCTACCGGCGCTACCATCGCCGGCTCTTCCGGTTCTGCCTCCAGCGCCTCCGCGACCAGCACGAGGCGGAGGACGCTGCCCAGGAGGCGTTTGCGAAGGCATGGCGGGCCCTTCCCAACTTCGCCGGCGAGCGGCGCTTCTACCCGTGGCTGACGGTGATCGCCGCCAATCAGTGTGTCGACATCCAGCGCCGCCGCCGGCGCCAGACACCCGTGGACGACGCCCAGCTCCAGGCGGCCGACATCGCCCATGACGACGCCGAGGACGCGCTCGTCCGCCAGGTCGACGCGCAGTTGGTATCCGCCGCGTTCGCAAGGCTCTCGTCACGCCACCAGCGGGTACTCGGGCTGCGCGAGGGATCCGGCTGGTCCTACCAGGCGATCGCGGAGCACGAGGGGGTCGGTGTCGCCGCGGTGGAGACGCTCCTGTGGCGTGCACGCCAGGCCCTGAAGCGCGAGTTCGCCATGATCTCCGGTCCCGAGAGCCGGGTCGGCGGCTTCATCGCCCTGGTCCTCGCCCTGCCCAGGCGCCTGGTGGCCCGCGTGGCCGTCCCGCTCCGGCACGCAGCGGCCGTGGGTCAGCACATGGTCGGCAGCGAGGAGCCAGCTGCCTCCTACGTTCCACAGATGGCCGTGGCCACGGGTGCCGTCGCCGTTGCCGTCGGCACCGCGCTCATGCTGTCCGGCGCAGCGGCCCGACCCCCGGTGCCGGTCCGGCCGGTGGTGGCCGTTCCGTCCCATGCGTCGCCGACCGCTGGGAGCACGATGGGGACGCACACCGTGCCGCCGTCGCCTTCGGCAGGGGCCGGCGGGGCGAGCACGCCGCCGCATCCAGCCACGTCGCCTGTACCGCCGTCCTTGTCGAGGCCGTACCCGGCTCCCGCATCGGGCGCCGGATCGGGTCCGGGGACGAGCAGCGGGTTGTCGAACACGCTCGGCGGGACGAGCAGCGGGTTGTCGAACACGCTGAACAGCACGAGCAGCGGGTTGTCGAACACACTGAACAGCGCAGGCAGCGGGCTGTCGAACACGCTCAGCGGGACGAGCAGCGGGTTGTCGAACACACTGAACAGCACGAGCAGCGGGCTGTCGAACACGCTCAGCGGGACGAGCAGCGGGCTGTCGAACACGCTGAACAGCACGAGCAGCGGGCTGTCGAACACGCTGAACAGCACGAGCAGCGGGTTGTCGAACACGCTGAACAGCACGAGCAGCGGGTTGTCGAACACACTGAACAGCGCAGGCAGCGGGCTGTCGAACACGCTGAACAGCACGAGCAGCGGGCTGTCGAACACGCTGAACAGCACGAGCAGCGGGCTGTCGAACACGCTCAGCGGGACGAACAGCGGGCTGCTCGGCTCGACTTCCGGCTGATCCACCGAAAGGTCCCCCTCCCGGGAGCGTTCCCCTACAAAGGCCGACAAGCGGCTGCGCCGGGGGCGTGCCCGCTGTGACCAGTGGGAGGGACCGGGAGTGCTCCGTTCGAAGATGAACGCGGTCGGGGTTGGACTGCCGACGATCGACGGTACCGACGCGGCCATCTCCGTGCGCGGCGTCTCGAAGTCGTTCGGCACCCACACGGTCCTCCGGGACGTGACCTTCGACGTCCCACGCGGTGCCATCACCGCCATCCTCGGTCCGTCGGGGACCGGCA
>JAJZLP010000194.1:4902-11204 GCA_021803325.1 Actinomycetes bacterium | reverse complement strand
ACCCACCCGGCTAACAAGGAGCCCCACCTCGTCGCCTACCGGCCGGTCCAGGTGCGGTCGTGGGTCATCACAAAGCTGCCCAGGCCCGCTCGCGGCGTCTACTTCGACTGCTACGTGTTGATCGACATCTTCAGCCGCTACATCTTGGGCTGGACGGTCGAGACCACAGAGGAACCCACGATCGCGAAGACCGTCATTGCTGAGGCCATCGCCCGACAAGGCGTGTCCACGGGCGAGCTCACCCTGCATGCCGACCGGGGCACATCGATCTCAGCTCGCGAAGGCTGCGGCGCCGGCGTCCCACGTCCGCCGGAGGTCGCTCCCAGGCGGGAAGCGGTCGTCGATCTCCAGCACCACAAGGCCGTGCGCCAACGAGAAGAGCGCCTGGGCTCGGCACGGGTCGCCGGTGGCGAGGAGGAACGGCTCCCCGGCCCAGTCCTCGAGGCCCGGCGGGAGCTCGGCGCGAGGGAAGGGGCCCGAGGTGGCGAGGCGGTATAGCGCGGGGTTGCCGACGGCGGCGGTGCGGTAGGCGGTGAGGAGGCGCGGGACCATGCCGCCGCGACCGCGTCCCGACAGGGCTCCGTGCAGCGCCGCTCCGAGCTCGAGCAGTCCCTGCTCGATGAGCGCAACCTCGACGGCGTGCTTGGTCCGGAAGTGCTTGTAGAGCGAGGGCGCTTGTATGCCGAGCTCGGCGGCGAGCCGGCGCATCGTGAGCGCGCCTCCTTCCTCTTCGACGATCCGGCGCGCGGCGGCCACGATCTGTGCCTCGCGGGTGGATCGCCTGATCGGGCTCGGAGCCGCTGTCATCGCTCGGTGATGGCGAACACGGGGTGCTTTGCAGCGATCCCGGCGATCTCCTCGTCGCTCGAGTCTGGCCCGACACCGTCGAAGAAGACGCCGACCTCCGCCTTCCATCGACGCAGGTACGCCCGGAGCACGGCGACCTTCTCCTCGCCGACGAGCTCGGTCGCGAGGTAGCTGGTCCGGCGCCGACCGAGGAGGAGGTCGAGGCGGCCGCCGTCGGCGCGGACGTTGCGCACCCACTGGCTCTCACCTCTCGGCGACACGAGGTACCGGTCTGTGCCGATCGTGAGCAGGTTGACCGGGGTGCGCCGTAACTCGCCTGTCTTGCGTCCCTTCACCTCCAGCAGGCGGCTCCCCCACACGCTGACACCGAACCTCGTGAGCGTCGCCACGGACGTGTTGAGCACATGCCTCGTGAACCAGCCCGGCGCCTTGTAGTTCCCACTCGCGTCGCCCATCGCCGCCTCCCGTGCGCATCAGCTACCAGCGTTAGCCACGGTAGCTAACGCTGGTAGCTACGTCAACCCTCCGCCCGCTGGCCTGTGCGACTGGACATTGCCACCTACGAGGTTCGGAGCTGCGCGAGCTGACCCTCGACGGCGCCGACGATCGAGTCCGGAGCTCCGGCGGTCTCGTCCCGGACTGTCCCGATGGCGTCTGGCGCGCGGTCGAGGAGGTCCGTGACATCCTCGCAGCGCCGCCGAGGCAGACCCCAGCTCGCTCCTTCGTCGATGAGTCGCGGCGCGGTCACCCGAGTGGTCGGGTGGACGCCGTCCACGTACATCGCCAGCCGGTCGTCGTTGTAGGTGAGCGTGCACATCGCGTCAGAGGCGGGGGCGAGGTGCAGCACTCCGGAGCGTTGGTGGAGGAGCGAGAAGTTCTTCGCGTGTGCGTCGCCGTTCCCGATCAAGCTGTTGCGGGTGACCGCTTGCAGGAGACGCTCCAAGGAGCCCCGGACCGTCACCGCGGTGACGATGTTGGCGATCCGTGCCAGCGATGGCCCACCGTCCTCCTGGTACTTGTCGTCCGGCTCCGTCCCGGTCGCCTGGCAAAAGTCCTCCTGGTGGATCCGCTCCACCGTGCCATCCGGTCGAACCAAGCGGTCGTAGTGCTCGACGAGGTCTCGACGATCAGAGTGGCGTCGCGGCCCGGGGGCTGCCCTTCCTGCTCCTGGTCGCCCTCACCCTCGTGCTCCTCCCCGTCCTGCAGGTCGTGCTCATGCCCACGATGCCGCTTGTCACGCCGCCCGCCTCCGCCTCCGCCTTCTCCGCCGCCGCCACCGGCACCGCCACCGCCGCCACCGCCTCCGCCTCCGCGGTGAGGAACGTGGCAGCGACGAGCGCGGTGGCTCCGGCGAAGGGAAGCGGTCCTGCAATTGTGCTGTTGCCAGCCAGCGAGGCCTCGAGCGAGGCGAACAGGGCCGTCAGGCTGGCCGAGGTGGCGAGCACGCCGAAGCCCATGCGCATGGTCCGCAGCTTGAGCCACTCGATGCGGATGAGGTGAGTCATCGCGGGTCCTCCTTGGCCGGTGCCGCAGAGGTCAGCTGGAAGAAGATCTCTTCCAGGCCAACTCCGTCGGTGGTGGTCTCGAAGATCGGTATGGCGTGCTCGGTCGCGAGGAGGCCGACCTGCTCTCGATGCCGGAGGGTTCCGCTCCGTCGACATCACCGTTCACAAGGATCGGCTGCATCTCGGTCGCGGGCAGTCGGTCGAGGACTGGGTCCATCAGCGCCTGATGATGGGGCCGGCCCGATCCCGCTACCTCGGTTCGCAGCCCGACCGTCAACGCTGTGGACGTCGGCGGTGATCGTGGACTGGTGAACACCGTGGCGTCGCCACCGGCAATGGAGACGACGCGGGAACCGGCGGATCGCCGGCTGGGCGATGGGCGACCACATGCGCTCCGAACTGGTCCAGGACGCCAGCGAGGCCGCCCTCGACCTGCGGGGCAGCCTGGTCGGAGCGATCTTCCACTCGGACCCCAACAGCCACGACCTGTCGAGAGACCTCCGGGCGTGCCGTCGGTGCCGGCACCCTGTGCCAGGCCTGATATCGACGTCCGTCGACAGGCGGTCGGTGTGGACGGTCGTCGACAGTGCCTGACAGCGGACGCACATCGACCCAGACGAGATGTCGGCGACCGTCGACAGATGGGAACCGAGGCAACCCAGCTCCGTGCACGACGTGGCCGCCGCCGTGAAAGGCCGGCGCCTGGACCTGGGTCTCAGCCAGGGCGACCTGGTCCCGCGAGCAGGCGTGCAGCGCGACTCGATCAACTGGTTCGAGAGGGGCAATCCCGCCGTCGAGGTCGCCCGCGTGCTCAGCGTCCTCGACACCCTCGGACTGCGCCTCGACCTCGACGAAGGTGGAGTAGACGACTGCTACGTCGTGCTGCAGATGGGCCCGAGCAGCGCATGAAGCTGTCCCCACGGGCCGTCGAGGGTCACGGTGCCCTGTCGGCTGGGATCGGGTCTGTCACGGCTCGACCGGCACGGCTGCACCCGCTTCGATGCCGGCGGTTCTGCCCAGGGCGCCGAGCAGCGTGGTGAGGCGTTGGCGGATGTCGGCGAAGACTGCGACCTGTTCGGCTGGCGCGGTGGCGGGCACGCCCGCCGAGACCCCACCGAGCGCGGCGAGTGCCTGGTCGAGGCTGGGTGCGGCGCCAAAGGCGAGCAGGCCGAGGGCTGCCGCGCCCAGCGCGGTGCCGTCTTCGTCGCCGACCACGGTCATGGGCCGGTCGAGCGCGGCGGCCATCAGGTCGCGCCACAGGGCGGAGCCGAAGGCGCCGCCGGTCGCCCGTATCGAAGCGACGGGGTAGGAGTGGTCGACCCGGTCGAGGAGGTAGCGCATCTGCAGGCACACGCCTTCCATGGCGGCGCGCCGCAGGTGGGCGCCGCGGTGGTGGTGGCGCAATCCGAGGCAGGCGCCGGCGAGGTCCTGGTCCCACAGCGGCGCCCGTTCGGGGAAGAGGAACGGGAGCATCACCAGCCCGTCGCTGCTCGGCGCGACCTGTTCGTTTGGCACGTGGGTCGTCGTGTCTGGGGGCGAGGTGCTGTCCGCGCCGGCCGGCGGGCCGCCGCCGAGGATCCGCTCGGCCCATCGCAGCACTTCGGCGCCGTTGGAGACCGCCCCGCCAACCACCCAGATCGCGTCGGTGAGGGCGTAGCAGAACAGCCGGCCGTGGCGGTCGGGATGCGGCCCGTCGACCGCGGTGCGGATGGCCCCGCTGGTGCCGAGCGACAGGCCGGCCACTCCGGGGGCGATGGCCCCGGTTCCGAGGTTGGCGAGCGGCCCGTCGGCGGCGCCGACCGCCACCGGAGTGCCCGCGGGTAGGCCGACGGTGGCCGCCACCTGGCGGTCCAAGGCGAGAACGTCGGTGGTCGCCAGGATCTCTGGCAGCCGCTGGGGGTCGACCCCGCTGGCGGCCAACGCGAGCGGGCTCCACGTTCGGGTCGACACGTCGAGCAGCCCGGTTCCCGAGGCGGAGGACAGCTCGGTGGCGAGCGTGCCGGTCAGCCACAACAGCAGGTAGTCCTTCAGGCCGGCCCACCAGCGTGCCGCCTTCCAGGTCGCTGGGTCGTTGTGGTGGAACCAGACGAGCTTGGCCATCGGCGTCATCGGATGGACGGGGGTTCCGGTCGTCTGCTGCAGGTCGAGCGTGACACGCTGGCGGGCCAGGTCGGCGGCCTCCTCGCTGGCGCGCCCGTCGGCCCAGGTGACAAGCGGCGTGATCGGCTGCAGGTCGGCGTCGAGGGCCATCAGGCCGTGCATCGCCGCACTGAGCGACACCCCGATCACCTCGGCGGTGCCGATCGAAGCGACGCATTCGGAAAGAGCGGCGCTGGCGGCGGTGAGGATCGCTGCCGGGTCCTGCACCTCGTGTCCCGGGGCTGGTCGCAGCAGCGGGTAGAGGCGGACCGCCAGCGTCCGCCACGGTGAGGCGAGCCCGAACGCCACGGCTTTGACGCCGGTGGTGCCCACGTCGAGACCGATGATCACCTGTCGGGGGGCGGTGGTCACTTTTGGGTTCCTGCCAGCTCGTGGCACTGCTCGGCCACGGCGGCCACCACCGCTGTGTCGGCGCCGAGCTCGGGATCGAGGGCGTCGAGCACCTGGCGTGCCGCGTCGGCGACAGGACCGGCAGCGAGCGGGACGAGCTCGTCGGCGCGCACGTCGTGGACGGGGGTGCCCAGCCCGCGCAGGTGGCAGAGCCACGCGGCGATGATCCGGGTGGCGGCGGCGGGGAGCCGGCCGTCAGCGCGCTCGGCGCGCAGCACCGGCAGGACTCGGATCGGCAGCTTCTGGGAACCGTCCTCGGCGATACGGGCCAGCTCGTCGTGCATCTTGGTGTTGGCGAACCGCTCGACCAGCGCATCCTGGTAGGTGGCGATCTCGCCGGTCGGCTGGTCCAGGTGGGGGCCTGCGGTCGCCCACCACTGCTGCACCCAGCCTCGGCAGCGGTCGTCGCCGATGGCTTCGGCCACGGTGCGGTGGCCGAGGGCCGACCCGGCGTAGGCGAGCAGCGAGTGAGCTCCGTTGAGCAGCCACAGCTTGCGGTGCTCGTAGCCGGTCACGTCGTCGGTGAAGATCGCTCCGGCGTCCTCCCAGCGGGGGCGGCCGGCGGGGAGCTCGCCGGCGAGGACCCATTCGCTGAACGACTCGGTCACCACCGGTGCTTCGTCGCTCCTGCCGGTGGCGCGGGCTGCCGCTTCGATGTCGGCGCTGCCGGTGCGTGGCGTGATGCGATCCACAACGGTGGTCACCACCGACACCGACTGCTCGATCCACTCGACCAGGGCGCGATCGACCAGCCGGGCGACGTCGGTGACCACCCGGCCGGCGAGCGCTCCGTTCCCGGCGACGTTGTCGCAGGGAACGAGCGCCAGCGGGCCGCCGTCGGCGGCCCGGCGGGCGGCCAGACCAGCGACCAGACGCGCTGGCGCGGTCGCCACCGACGCCGAGATGTCGTCGCGCAGGCGGGCCAGGTCGGCGGCCACGTCCGGACGGGACACGTCCAGGCCGCCGTCGGGCCCTCGGCACCAGCCGGCCTCGGTGACCGTGACCGTGATCGCCGCTACCCGGGGCGACGCTACGAGGGCCAGCCAGCCGGCATGATCCGCCCCGGGGTGTACCTCCGACACGCTGGCGATGATCTCTGCGCTGTCGCGCTGGGGGCCCCGCTGGAGCAGGGTGTAGAGGCTGTCTTGGGCCGCCAGCCTGCCGGCCAGGTCCGCGCCGCGCCCGGCGAAGGCGGCGTAGCCCCAGTCGTCGGCGTCGAACGCGTGCTCCGTGTACCAGGCCTGATGGGCTCGGAAGAAGTTGCCGAGGCCCAAATGCACAAGGCGTACCGGTGCGGCCCGGCGCCCGTCGCCTCGCGCCCGGGAAAGCGGTTGTGGTTGTGGTTGTGGTTGTGGTTGTGGTTGTGGTTGTGGTTGTGGTTGTGGTTGTGGTTGTGGTTGTGGTTGTGGTTGTGGTTGTGGTTGTGGTTGTGGTTGTGGT
>JAJZLP010000194.1:0-4802 GCA_021803325.1 Actinomycetes bacterium | reverse complement strand
TCGCGCCCGGGAAAGCGGTTGTGGTTGTGGTTGTGGTTGTGGTTGTGGTTGTGGTTGTGGTTGTGGTTGTGGTTGTGGTTGTGGTTGTGGTTGTGGTTGTGGTTGTGGTTGTGGTTGTGGTTGTGGTGGCACCGCCTGGTTCGCGGTCACAGCTTGAAGACCCGGGTGGGCTGTCGTACCGTGAGATCGGCGGCGATGGCGGCGGCCTCGGTCTCGTCGAGGCGGTGCTCGGTGACGAGCCTGGCCAGGTAGCCGGCGTCGATCCGGCGGGCCATGTCGTGGCGGGCCGGAATCGAGCAGAACGCGCGGGTGTCGTCCACGAAGCCCGACGTGCGGGTGAACCCGGCTGTTTCGGTCACCGCAGCTCGGAACCGGCCGATGGCGTCGGGAGCGTCGAGGAACCACCACGGCACCCCGATGTACACCGACGGGTAGAAACCGGCCAATGGGGCGAGCTCCCGGGACCAGACCGTCTCGTCGACCGTGAAGACGACCAGATGGAACCCCACATGGGTGCCGAAGCGCTCGAGCAGCGGGCGCAGCGCGTCGGTGAGCTCGATCCGGATCGGTATGTCGGCACCGACGTCGGTGCCGAAGCGCGTCGCGGTCGCCGGATGGTGGTCGCGGCGAACCCCGCAGTGCAGGGTCATGACCAGCCCGTCCTCACACGACATGCGGGCCATCTCCGACAGCATGTGCCGGCGGAACGCGGTGGCTTCCGGCCCGGTCACCGCGCCGGCGAGCGCCGAGCGGTAGATGCGCGACGCCTCGCCATCGGCGAGCGGATCGGTGCGGGCGTCGGGGTGGCTGTGATCGGCCGAGGTGGCGCCGTGCTCGACGAAGAACCGGCGGCGGTTCTCCAGCGCCGCCACGTACCCCGCGTAGTCGCCGGTGTCGATCTCGGCCGTCTCCCCGAGCCGCCGGATCGACGCCACCCAGTCCGAGCGCTGCGGCTCGAGATAGCGGTCCGGACGGAAATTGGGGATCACCCGCCCCGACCACGACGGATCGGCCGCCAGCGCGGTGTGGGCGGCCAGGTCGTCGCACGGATCGGCGGTCGTGGCGAGCACACTGATCCTGAACCGCTGGTACAGGGCGCGGGGCCGGAACGCCTCGTCGGCAAGGCGCTCGGCGACCTGGTCGAAGATCGCGTCCGCGGTCTCGGCCGACGGGCGCATCGACACGCCGAAGATCTCGGCCAGCTCCGCCTCCAACCAGAACCGTACGGGCGTGCCGGCGAAGATCTCCCACCGCTCACACAGCCGCCGCCACACCCCGCGAGCTGCCGCCTCGGGCAGCGGGCCCTGGCCGACGCCGAGCTCGTCGAGGGCCACCCCGTCGGCATGCAGCAGCCGGGTCACGTAGTGGTCCGGGGTTACGAACAAGCTGGCGGGATCGACAAACGGCAGGTTGTCCACCAGCAGACGCGGGTCGACATGACCATGCGGGCAGACCAGCGGAAGTTCGGCCACCTGCTCGTACAGGCCCCGGGCGACGGCCCGCTGTTCGGGGTCGGCGGGAAGGAGCCGGTCGGCATGCAGCCCGAGCAGGGAATTCGCCGGTCTCACCTCCCTATAGTGGTGCTGCGTGTGTGCCTTCGCAACCAGCAGGCGCCGACACTCGGGGAGAAGCCATGACCGACCGGCTCAGCCGCACCACGCTGGCCACAGAGCCCGCCGGCATCGGCGACCCGGGCCGTCTGCTCGCCGACGAGGAGATCGAAGCGTTCATCGCCGATCAGCTCGCGGCAGTGCCGCTTGATGGTCGCAGCGTCTGCGTCCTCGTGCCCGACGGCACGAGGACCTGCCCGTTGCCCCTGATGCTCGCCGCCATCCACCGGGCGGTCCATGGCCGGGTGACCCGGCTCACCGTCCTCGTCGCTCTCGGCACCCACGGCGCCATGGACGACACCCACCTCGCCGCCCACCTGGGGCCAGCGCTCAGCCGGGCCACCGAGAGCGCTTTCGACACCGACGTCATCCAGCACGCCTGGTGGGATCCCTCAACGTTCACGCAGCTCGGCACCATCGGGGCCGAACGGGTCGCCGAGCTGTCCGAAGGGCAGCTCCGACACGACATTCCCATCCGGATCAACCGGGCCGTGGTCGAGGCTGATCTGACGCTGATCGTCGGACCGGTGTTCCCCCACGAGGTCGTCGGCTTCTCCGGCGGCAACAAGTACCTCTTCCCCGGCGTGTCCGGACGCGAGCTCGTCGACATCTCGCACTGGCTGGGTGCGCTGATCACCAGTGCCCGGATCATCGGCACCCTCGGTGATACGCCCGTGCGAGCCCTGATCGACGAGGCGGCGTCCATGGTACCTGGCGAGCGTGTCGCCCTCTGTGTCGTCACCGCGTCAGCCCAGCGTCTCCACGCCGCTACCTTCGGCGAGCCTCGATCCGCCTGGCGGGCAGCCGCCGAGATCTCCGCTCGAACCCACATCCGCTATCTCGACGCCCCGGTCCGTCGCGTGCTGTCCATCCTGCCGGAGAGGTACGACGACATGTGGACCGGCGCCAAAGGCTTCTACAAGGTCGAACCGGTCGTCGCCGACGGCGGCCAGGTCGTGATCTACGCCCCACACATCACCGAGATCGCCACCACCCACCCGGCCATCGCCGAGATCGGCTACCACTGCCGCGACTACTTCGTCGAACAGTGGGACCGCTTCGAACGCTACGCCTGGGGCGACCTCGCGCACTCCACCCATCTCCGCGGAGCCGGTACCTACGATCCCGCCACAGGGGAGCACCCCCGCGTCACCGTCACCCTCGCCACCGGCATCCCCGAAGCCGTCGTACGGGCCGTCAACCTCGACTACCTCGACGCGGCCGCGGTCGACCCCCAACAGTGGGCTTCCGATCCCGACACCCTGGTCGTGCCCGACGCCGGCGAGGACCTCTACCGGCTCGCATGACGCCGGATCACGGCACCGCGCGCTGCGCTCCAGGCACTCGACCCACAGTGCACCGGCCAGGATCTGGCAGCGAGTCGTGGGAGGGCGGGGGGTGGCTGCCCCTTGAGGGTGTCGTGGCTTCGTCGTGGAGGCGTGACAGGCCGGAGGGCGGTGCCGGTGCCGGTGCCGGTGCGACACGGCTGGCACCGGGCCCGCCTGCGGTCTTCGGACGGTGAAGGGCGTGCAGGTTTGGCTTGGCATGGCTCGCCCGCCGGGCGGTGGACGGCAGCGATGGTCCTGTACGTGGTCGCCGAACCGCCGTCGGGCGATCGGGCGGCGGTGACCCGAGCTGCGAGGCTGTGGGTCGTCCTCACCGCCAACCTGTCCCTTGTCGGCGCGCTGGTTGCGGTCGGGGTGACCGCTCACTCTGTGGGGGTGTGGGCAGAGGGCGTGGACTACCTCGGGGACGCTGCGGCCATCGGGGTCGCCTTGCTCGCTCTGCAGCTGGAAGTGCCGACCCCGCGGCGACCGCACGGTTGGCCTGACGCGAGCCGCTTGGCCGCCCTGGTCAACGCCGGCTGGCTGCTCGTCTTGACGCTGCTGGTGGCAGGGGGAGCGATCGACCGGTTGGTGACTGGTGTTCACCACGTCCACGGGCTGCCGGTGCTGGTGGTCAGCGGGGTGGCGGCGATCGTCATGGCGGCTGGAGCGGTCGTGTTGCGTGGCGACCTCGGTGGCGATGCCGATGACAACGGCGAGCTCAGCGTTCGGGCCGTGCTGCTCGACACCGCGGCCGATGCTGCCGCTGCGGCTGGCGTTGCGGTCGCCGGCGGGGTCATCGTCGCCACCGGCAGCTTCACCTGGCTCGATCCGACCGTCGCCCTGGTGATCTCCCTGGTCGTTGGCTTCCACGCGCTGCGACTGCTGGCCCGCTTGCGCGCAGACGATGAGCGAGCCTGACCGCCAGAGCCATCTGGTCTACGAGGCTTCGAGCGTGCCGGATACCGCCTGGCGAGCGCCGAGGCCGTAGCGGTTGCCGTCGGTGGGGAATGCTGCGGCACCGACCATGGCCGGGACCAGAACGCGAGCGAGCGCGCTGGCGATGGAGGCCACGACGATCACCGCCGTCTGGCCCGCCGCACGCGAACTGAGCCTCTACCCGACCACTCGCGCCGCCATCGTGGGAGATGTTGGCGCAGGCCGGCGGTGCTCGACGAGCAGCGCAGTCGTGTCGGCCAGTCCACGGAAGTACCCGCTCCGAGTGCATCCGCGAAGGTCTGCTTCGATCCGAGCTGTCCGGAGCAGGTCACCGGGGAGTGGGCCGCTTCAACCGTCAATGTCCGTGCTACCGTACCAACCGGTGGGTTGGTTTTGTCGGTTCGCTGATGAAGGACGACGATCAGGTTGGGAAGAGTGCCAGCAGGTGTGGACGCCGACAGGCGCCGTGGGGCGGAGATCGGTGACCACGTAGGCGGCACCGTCAGCCACCACCTCGGCAGGACTGGCGGTGATCACCTCGGCGGCACCGCCGGGGAGCGCGACGGTCCCCGCAGAGCGGTGTCGTTGGTTCGAGCCGGAGCGGGGACCGCCCGGAGTGTCGGGCGGGAGGGGTCCATGAGCCCTTTACCTCGATGGCGATCCGCCGCGTCCGACGATCGACCGGTACGACGCCAACGTCATCATGTACACCTCGGGCACGACCGGCCCGGCCAAGGGTGTGGTGCTCAGCCACGAGGCGAACCTCGATCTCGCTCGGCACACCGTGGCGCTCATGGGCTACACCGAGACCGACGTGCTCTACACGGCGTTCCCGCTGTTCCACATCAACGCCCGCTACACGAGTGTGGTCGCTGCCTTGGAGTGTGGCGGCAGTCTGGTGATGGACCAGCGCTTCTCGGTGAGCCGG
>JAJZLP010000328.1 GCA_021803325.1 Actinomycetes bacterium | reverse complement strand
CGGCCTGGCGCCGGTCGACCATGTCCTGGCGGAGGCGGACTGCGGTCGGACCGAGCTGCGGCACCCGGTCGATGACGTCGGTCACCAGGTGGAAGCGGTCGGTGTCGTTGCGTATCACCATGTCGAACGGCGTGGTCGTGGTTCCCTCCTCCTTGTACCCGCGGACGTGCAGGTCGTCGTGGTTGGCCCGCCGGTAGGTGAGCCGGTGGATGAGCCACGGGTAGCCGTGGAACGCGAACACGGTGGGCACCCCCGGCGGGAACAAGGCGTCGTACTCGGGATCGGGGAGGCCGTGGGGGTGCTCGCTCGGGGGTTGCAGGCGCATCAGGTCGACGACGTTCACGACGCGGACGCGCAGGTCGGGGAGATGGTGGCGCAACAGGTCGGTGGCGGCCAGCGCCTCGACGGTGGGGACGTCGCCGGCGCAGGCCAGCACGACGTCAGGAATGGCATTGTCGTCCGAGCAGGCGAAAGCCAGCGTGCCTATGCCCCGGGCGCAGTGCGCTGCCGCCTCTTCCATGGTGAGCCAGACCGGCTCGTGGTTCTTGCCGGCGATGACCACGTTCACGTACTGCCGGCTGCGCAGGCAGTGGTCCATGGTCGACAGCAGGCAGTTGGCGTCGGGTGGCAGGTAGATCCGGACGACCTCCGCCTTCTTGTTCACGACGTGGTCGATGAACCCGGGGTCCTGATGGGAGAACCCGTTGTGGTCCTGGCGCCACACGTGTGACGACAGCAGGTAGGTGAAGCTCGGCACCGGGGCCCGCCACGGTACCGCAGCACTGCTCTTCAGCCACTTGGCGTGCTGGTTGAACATCGAGTCGACGATGTGCACGAAGGCCTCGTAGCAGTTGAAGAGCCCGTGCCTGCCGGTGAGCAGGTACCCCTCGAGCCAGCCTTGGCAGCAGTGCTCCGACAGCACCTCGACCACCTGCCCTCCGGGAGCCAGGTGGTCGTCCCCCGGCACGCGCTCGGCCTGCCAGGCGCGGTCGGTCACCTCCAGGACAGCACCCAGCCGGTTGGACACGGTCTCGTCGGGGCCGAACAACCGGAACCTGCCCCGGTTGGCGGCGACGACGTCGCGCAGCCACACGCCGAACGTCCCCGTCGCCGACGCCAGCGCCGCCCCCGGAGCAGCGACATGGACGGCGTAGGGCGCCAGGTCCGGCAGGTCGAGCCCGATCGTGCGCAGTCCTCCGTTGGCATGGGGGTTGGCGCCCATGCGGCGGTCGCCGATCGGTCCCGGCCCGATCACGTCGGCACGGGGGCGGCCGTCGGCGTCGAACAGCTCCTCGGGCCGGTAGCTGCGCAGCCAGGCCTCGAGCTGTGCCAGATGGGCGGGGTTGGTGCGCACTTCCCCCAGTGGGACCTGGTGAGCCCGCCAGGTTCCTTCGACGGGCTGCCCGTCGACCGTCTTCGGGCCGGTCCACCCCTTGGGTGTGCGCAGCACGATCATGGGCCAGCGCGGGCGTCCGGTCGGCCCGGCACCGGGGTGCCGGGCGTCGGCCTGGATGGCAGCGATGGCGTCGAGCGCGTCGTCGAGCGCAGCGGCGAGCGCCTGGTGCACATCGGCCGGCTCGGAACCGGCCACCACCACCGGCGCCCAGCCATGGCCGGAGAGCAGGTGGGCGAGATCGTCCTGGGGCAGGCGGGCCAGGACGGTGGGGTTGGCGATCTTGTACCCGTTCAGGTGGAGGATCGGCAGCACCGCGCCGTCGCTGACGGGATCGAGGAACGTCGGTGCGTGCCACGAGGTGGCGAGAGCCCCGGTCTCGGCCTCGCCGTCGCCGATCACGCACGCCGCCACCAGGTTGGGGTTGTCGAAGGCGGCGCCGGTGGCGTGCAGGAGCGAGTACCCCAGCTCGCCCCCTTCGTTGATGGACCCGGGCGTCTCCGGCGCGGCGTGGGAGGGGATGCCACCGGGAAAGGAGAACTGCCGGAACAGGCGCTCCATGCCCGCCCGATCCTGGCTGATGTCGGGGAACCGCTCGCTGTAGGTGCCCTCGAGCCAGGTCTGTGCCACCAGCCCCGGGCCGCCGTGCCCGGGGCCGCAGACGAAGATCATGTCGAGGTCACGTCGGCGGATGGCGCGATTGAGATGGGTGTAGACGAGGTTGATCCCCGGCGTCGTCCCCCAGTGGCCGAGCAGGCGGGGCTTGATGTGCTCGGGTCGCAGTGGCTCGCCGAGCAGGGGGTTGGCCAGCAGGTAGATCTGGCCCACCGACAGGTAGTTCGCTGCACGCCACCAGGCGTCGAGCTGCTCGAGCTCGTCAGGTCTCATCGGTGCTCCTCTTCGGGGATCGGGGTGCGTGGGGGTGCCACGCGCACGAGCAGCAGCGGTTGGCGGGCGTGGCGCACCAGGCTGCGCAGCACCCGGGCTCGTCCCCGGGTGGCATCGCCGTTCCAGGCCACGACCAGCAGGTCGGCCCGAAGAGACGCCGCCCGGATGGCGGTGGCCGGCTCGCCGCTGCGCACCACCATGGTGGCGTCGCCGATCTGGTGGTGCAGGCGGAGCTGGGCCA
Organism: Actinomycetes bacterium; assembly: GCA_021803325.1. Taxonomy (GTDB): domain Bacteria; phylum Actinomycetota; class Acidimicrobiia; order Acidimicrobiales; family UBA8190; genus JAJZYI01. The sequence continues at coordinate 8,699 of JAJZLP010000328.1, read as the reverse complement.
GCCACGCGTCGGCGTGATGCCCTGGGCCTTCCCACATCGGGGGGCGGGTGGGGCCGGCCAGGACGTGCATCTGCTCGATGGAGATGCCCATCGCTTCGGCGCGCTGCAGCAGGGGCACCAGCGTGTGGTGCTCGGCCGGTGTCCGGTCGATCGGGGCCAGGATCCTCCGGGTCCCTGCCGGTCCGGGCTTCGTCGTCGCCGCTGGCTCGTGGCCGCCGGTGGCAGCGACGCCCGGGCGGGGCGTCGGCAGGACGAGCACGGGATCGTTCGTGGCTGCCGCGCGCTCCAACACGAACTGGTCCCGGGATGGGGCCGGGCCGCAGGACGACGGATCGGCCACCGCCTCGGCGGCGACCAACGCGGCGGCGCTGTCGACGACGGCGCGCCAGCGGTCGAAGCTGTCGCCGTCGCTGCAGAGCACTCGCAGGCGCGGGGAGACCAGCGGGGCTGTCATCCGATCCACCGCCCCGGTGGCTCCACCCGGGCCTGCGTACCGCCGACATCGACCTGCAGGGCGCGATCGCAGGCCACGTGCACCGAGTCGTGCCGGCACGACAGCCGGACCACCTGGCCGTGCCAGCGCACCGCCACCTTGAGCTCCGGCCACGCATCGGGCAGTCGGGGATCGATCCGCAGCGCCCGGTCGTCGGGCCCGAGGACCGACACGCCGGCGAACCCCTGGACCAGCACCCGCCACACGCCGGCCAGGTTGGCCAGGTGCAGCCCGCCGCTCGTCGTCTGGGTGACGTCGTCCAGGTCGATGGCCGTGGCCAGTTCCAGCAGGGCCAGCGCCTCGTCGTCCCGACCGGCCCGTGCCAGCAGGGTGGCGTGGACCGCCGGGGAGAGCGAGCTGCCGTGGGCGGTGAACGGCAGGTACCGGTCCAGGTTCACGCGCAGCGAGCCCGGTGCGGTCTCCTCGGGCACCAGCAGGTGGGCCATGAGCACGTCGGCCTGCTTGATGATGGTGGTGGCGGCAAGCCGCTCGGGACCGAGGATCAGGTCGGCGGCCAAGGGTGGGGTGCCCAGGGCGGAGACCGGCAGCGGCTGCAGGCGGTCGTAGCCGGCGAATTGCTCGTAGCGGCCGGTGGCGGTGTCGAGCCCGTCCACCAGCGCCGCTGCGGTCCGGCGCCACTCGGCGGCCTCCTCCGCCTCGCCGGCGACCGGGCCGGTGCGCTCGACCAGCTCCGCGGCGCGCAGCAGGTTGAAGCGGGCCATGATGTTCGTGAACGCGTTGTCGTCGACGTGCTCGTGGTACTCGTCGGGGCCGATGACGCCGTCGACGTGCGCCCGGCCGTCGGCGTCCCACGCCACGCGGTCGACCCAGTAGCGCGCCGTGTCCACCAGGAGGGGGCGGCCCGGTCCCTTCAGGAACGCCCAGTCGCCCTGCCAGGCGGCGTGGTGCCAGGCTGCCCAGGCGATGTCGGCGGTCACGTGCTCTTCGAGGTCGCCCGTGCGGATCGGGACCACGTCTCCGTGCTGGTCGGTTCCCGAGCGGGGGGTCACGTCGTCGCCGGTGCTCGCCGATTCCCACGGGAACCGGGCCCCGGCCCGGCCGCCGGTGGCGGCCGCCCGGCGGGCTGGCCCGAGGCGCCGGAGCCGGTACTCGAGCACGGCTCGCGCCGCCTGGCCGTCGACGGCCGCCACCAGCGGGAGGACGAACGCTTCGGTGTCCCAGAAGACGTGGCCCGCGTAGGCAGGGCCTGTGAGCCCCCGGGCGCCGACGGCTGCTTCGCCGTCGTGGGCGACCGACGACAGGACATGGAAGACAGCGAAGCGGGCCGACAGCGTGGTAGCCGGGTCGCCGGGGACCGCGACGTCGGCGGAGGCCCAGCGCCGGCTCCACGCCCGACGCTGTTCGGCCAGAAGCTCCCGCCCGCCCGTCGCCACCGCCTTCGCCAGCGACGCGGCGGCGATCTCGGGGTCGGGAAGCGACCTGGCTTCGACACGGTGGGTGACGATCCTGTGCAGCGCGAGGAGCCCGGTCGTGGTGATGGTGGCGGCGGTGGGGCCGGTCGGGGTGGTGGCCGTGCGGCCAGGAACTTCGAGCCAGGTGGTCCGGCTGGCCCGGGCCACGCCACCGCCTATCGGGGAGGAGAACGTCTCCATGTCCACGCCGTCACGGTCCGACGGCGGCTGAGCGCCGGGTGCCGGTCGGTCGGTTCGGCCGGCCCCGCCGGTTCCGCCGGCCCCGGTGCCAGCGATGGGCTCCGGCGACGGGCCGCCCGTGTCGAAGAGTGCCGCGTCGACCTCGACAGCGAGCACGCCGGTCCCGGGTCGGGCGATGCAGGCGAAGCGAGCGGTACGGAGCGAGGCGGCCCCGTTGTCGGTGGCGCGGGTGAGCACGCCGTCGCGCAGGTCGAGGACCCGCCGGCCGGGCGACAGGCCGCCGGCAACGGGCAGCCGGCACCACGACGGCATGGACACCAGGCGCTCGCCCACGATGTCGGCCGGCTCGTACAGTCCGGCGGCGACGACGGCGCCGGCACCGGCATCTTCCTCGAGCACCCCTCGCGTGCCCACCGCGCCGTCGGCCAGGGCCAGCAGGCTCTCGCGCACACCGGCATCGTCGTCGGGCCCGTCGGTGGTGGCGACGACCAGGCACCAGGCGGCGTCGAAGGGGAGCTGCTCGCCTGTGCCTGCGGGCATCGCCTCGGTGCCGCGCACGTCGTGCCGGCCCGGTGGGTCGTGGCGGTCGTGCTCGTCGTGCCGGCCGGGTGGGTCGTGGCGTGCCTGAACCGTCAGATCGGTGGCGGTGCCGGCACGCTCCGGGTCGTCTCCGTGCGGGGGTGGTGGACGGGAAAAGGTCACGATCACGAGGCCTGGCCGTTGCCAAGATGGCGTTCGAGGAGGCGGAGCAGGTCGCGGCGGGCGACGATGCCCACGAGCTTGCCGTCACGCACGACCGGCAGACGCCGGTGGCGCCCGTCGTGCATGCGGGTGGCCACCGCCTCGACGGTCTCGTCTTCGCTGCAGGTGGCTGGGTCGCCGTCCATGACCTCGCCCACAGTCGCGCCGAATGCCTTGCGCAGCTCCATGTCGAACAGGCGCACCGACGGCGGGGGGAAGGAGGCGCTGCGCTCCAGGAACAGCGACAGCACACTGGGCACGTGCACACTCCCCTCGCGCACCAGCAGGTCGTCGTCGGCCAGCAGACCGAGGAGGTGGCCGCTGTCGTCGACCACGGGGACGCCGCCGAGATCGTGGTCCAGCAGGACCCGGACAGCCCGGCGGATGGTGTCGTCCGGTCGCAGCGCGACCACGGCGGTCACCATGATGTCGCGTACCAGTGGTGGTTCCACGCCCGGACCTCCTTGTCCACGGTCCCACCGTGCGTCGGGCGCAGGGCTGGTGGCTCGGCGACCACGGTTCGTCGTCTTGCCGGTGCGCGCCTGGTGGCGCCAGCGGTGACGCGGGTGTGGTTCACGGCAGCCGTCGGCGGTCGTCGTCGGGGGCTGCCGGGTGCTCGGTCAGGCGGAGCCGGGCGTCGACGACGACGGCCCCGCTGGTGGTGACGAGGACGGGGTTGCAGTCGGCTTCGGCGACCTCGGGCAAGTCCTCGGCCAGGCGGCCCATGCGGACGACGATGTCGACGAGGGCTTCCACGGCGAGGGGGGCGGAGCCACGGAACCCGGTGAGCAGCGGGGAGCCGCGCAGGCCGAGCACAAGCTCGCGCGCGTCCTCCCGGCCGAGCGGGGCGAGGCCGACCCGGTGGTCACCGAGCAGCTCCACGGTGGTGCCACCCATCCCGACGAGCACGACCGGGCCGAACTGTGGGTCCTGGACGAAGCCCGCGATCATCTCCACCCCGTCCTCGGCCATCGACTGCACCGATGCACCGGTCATGGCCGGGCCGACCGAGCGGGACATGGCCTCGTAGGCCTGGCGCACCGCGGTGGCGTCCTGAAGGTTGAGGTGGACGCCGCCGACATCGCTCTTGTGCACCACAGTGGGTCCCAGTGCCTTCAGCGCCACGGGGAACCCGATGCGGGTGGCTGCCTCGACGGCAGCAGTGCCGCTGGTGACGTCCACCGTGGGCTGGGTGGCCACGCCGAAGGCGTCGAGCACGGCCATGGCCGGAGCGCCGGTCAGCCAGGTGCCAGCCGTCCCGGCGCCAGGTGTCGGGGTCGGGGTCGAGTGGGCCCCAGGTGGGCCGGTGGTCGGGGTCGAGGTCGAGGTCGGGGTCGAGTGGGCCCCAGGTGGGCTGGTGGTCGGGGTCGGGCGGGTTGTGGATGAGGGAGCGGGCTGGCCCACGTCTGGCGGTTGGTGGCCCGCACGCGCTGTAGCGCCGGCAAGCCTGCGGCGGCCTTCGTTGGCGTCGACGCCGGTCAGGAGCTCGGTGGCAGGGAGCGGGGTGGATCGCCACCGCGAGTAGCTGGCGGCATGGGCCAACGCTCGAACGGCTGTCTCGGGGTAGGTGAAGCACGGGATCGGCGGCTCCGCTGCCCGCAGCGCGTCGCGGCCGGTCCCGGTGCCGAGGAACGTGGCGATCAGCGGAACCGAGGAGCCGGCGGCGCGGGCGTTCCCGGCGGCAGCGACGACGGCGTGGGCCACGTCCTCTGCCCGGGTGACAAGCGGCGGTGTGAACACCACCAGGACGGCGTCGACCTCGCCCCCGCCGAGCACGAGCTCCACGGCGCGGCGGTAGGACTCCGGTGGTGCCGAAGAGCCGAGGTCGATCGGGTTGTGGACACTGCCGGCATCCGGCTGGATATCGCGCAGGGTCGCTTGGGTGTCAGCGTGCAGGGTCGGCACGTCCAGGCCGTGCCCGGCGCAGGCGTCCGCGGCCAGGACGCCAGGTCCGCCGGCGTTGGTCACGATCCCCAATCGGCATCCTGCTGGCAACGGCTGGTGGACCAGCAGCTCGCTCACGTCGAACAGCTCTTCGACGGTGTCGACCCGGACCACGCCGCTCTGGTGGAACAAGGCGGCCACGGCCTGTTCCGAGCTGGCCAGGGCAGCGGTGTGCGACGCTGCTGCCGCTGCTCCCGCCCGGGTCCGGCCGCCTTTCACTGCCACGATCGGCTTGGTGCGCCCGATGCGCTGGGCCAGGCGGGCGAAGCGCCGGGGATTGCCGAACGACTCGAGGTAGAGCAGGACGACCGTGGTGGCGGGGTCCTGCTCCCACCATGTGAGCAGGTCGTTGCCGCTGACGTCGGCCTTGTTGCCCATGGAGACGAAGCTCGACAGACCCAGCCTGCGGGCGCGGGACTCGGCCAGGATGGCGATCCCGAGACCGCCCGACTGCGACGCGAACCCCACGCTGCCCCGCAGGGGGGGATCGGGGGCGAAGGTGGCGTTCATGGACACGTCGGGATCCGTGTCGACCACGCCGAAGCAGTTGGGCCCGATGAGCCGCATGCCCATCTCGTGCGCCAGTGCAGTCAGCTCCTGCTGCGCGCTCGCCCCCGACGGCCCGGTCTCGGCAAATCCCGACGACACCACCACCAGAGCGCCGACGCCCTTGGCGCCACACGACCGGACGGTGTCGGGGACGAGCGGTGCCGGGACGGCGATGACGGCGAGATCGACGTCGCCCGGCACCTCGGTGACCGACGGCCAGCACGGCAGGCTGGCTACCGAGGATGCCTTCGGGTTCACCGGGAAGACCGGGCCCTGGAACCCACCGGCCACCAGGTTGCGGACCAACTCGTGCCCGATCGCACCTGCCCGACGCGACGCACCGATCACGGCGATGGACCGGGGGCGGAGCACTCGCTGCATGGCGTGGACCACGGCCAGGGTGTCGCGGCGGTCGGCGGCCGCCACCGCTTCGGCCGACGGGGCGATATCGAGCACCACGCGGGTGACGCCGTCCTCGGTGTGCCGAACCGTGGCGAACCCGACGTGGCGCAGGACTGCCAGCATGGGCAGGTTTGTGGCCAGCGTGTCGGCCACGAAGCGCCGGACGCCGTGGTGGCGGCCGAGGCTGGCCAGGTGCTCGAGCAGGAGGGTGCCGAGGCCGCGTCCCTGGAACGCGTCGTCCACGACGAAGGCGACCTCGGCGTCGTCCGCTCCGACCGCGCGGTGGTACTCGGCCAGAGCGATGACTCGGCCGTCGCGTTCGGCGACCAGCGCGGGGTTCGACGGGTCAGCGCTGGTGACGCGGTCGAGGTCGTGCTCGTCCAGCCGGGGATGGGCCCGGAAGTACCGGAGGGTGGACGTCTTGGAGGACAGACGTTCGTGGAACGTGGCGATGGCGGTGCGGTCGGCTGCCACGGCACGCCGGACATGGGCGGTGGACCCATCCGACAGCAGCACGTCAACGGGTGCCGGCCCGTCGGCCTCGGGTGTGTCGGCCGGTGGTGTGCCGGCCGGTGGTGTGTCGGCCGGTGGTGTGTCGGCCGGTGGTGGCTCGGATGGTGGTGACGGTCTCCCGAGGGCGTCCAGGTTGCCGGCTCGTGATCCCGTTTCGGCCGCTGTCACGCCGGGGCCTGGTCGGCGGCCGCCATCGTCGGAGTGAACCGCCGGCCGGTCACCACGTCGCTGCGGATCTTCACCAAACGGTTCCCCGGAGCGAGGACTCGGGGGTGTGGGGAGTCCGCTCCGAGTGCGAGGTGGTCCATCAGTGACGAGTACCCCCGCACCAACACACTCCACACCCTGCCGTTCTCCACTCCGTCGACCAGGAACGCCACCAAGCCGTGCTCGGCGATCGAGTGGAACAACCCCTCGCCGATCTGCACGACGATGTCGGGCCCGTCCATGCCGTAGTCGACCGGCAGGACGACCGGCGCGCCCTGGCCGGAGATCCCGAGATGGCCGTGCAGCCCGTGTTTGGCACCAACCGCGAGGAGTCGCCGGCACTCCGCCAGCACGAGCACTTCGGATCCATGTTCATCGCTCCACATGTGCTCATCGTGGGACCACGCGGGGAGCGGAGCCAGAGTCGAAGGTCCCTGGTGGGGGCAGTTGGTGGGGTTGGGTCCGGGGTGGCGATCGGCTGCCCGGGGAGCATCTGCTCCCACCTGACGCCGATCGGGACGTTCGACCCTGGGGCAAGCGAACGCCATTGGTGCACGATGCGCCCATGGTCAGTGTCACGCCCCCGCCAGCCACCAGTGCGGCGTCGGGCACGCATGCGGGTGCGGGTGCGGTGCCGAGAGCTGACGCGGGTGCAGGCACGTCGCCGAGAGCGGGAGCGAGCATGTCGTCGAGCGCGGGTGCGGGTGCGGGTGCGGGTGCGGGTGCGGGCATGTCGTCGAGCGCGGGTGTGGGTGCGGGTACGGGTGCACAGATGGCGCCGCAAGCAGGTGGGCCACCGGCCGCGGGGATGGACGCCGACCCGCCCCGGGCAGCTGCCCGCCGCGGGCACCATCGGAAACGGACACCCGCTCCACTGGCGGAGGATCCACTCACGATCGGCATCGTGGCGCCACCGTGGCTCCCCGTCCCCCCGCCCGCCTACGGCGGGACCGAGAGTGTGCTGGACGTGCTCGCCCGAGGATTGGTGGCAGCGGGCCACCGTGTGGTGCTGTTCGCGTCTGGCGACTCGACGTGCCCGGTCGAGCGCCGTTGGTTCCATCCAGTGGCGGTCGGTGTCGGGCGTGGCGGTGTCGTCGACGAGGTGTGCCAGGTGGTCGAGGCCTACCGGGCGCTGCGCGAAGTCGGCGTCGATGTCGTGCACGACCACACCGTGGCTGGGCCGCTGTACGCGTACGGTCTGGGGGGACCGCCGGTGGTGACCACCAACCACGGGCCGTTCGGACCCGAGCTGGTGCCGATCTACCGCGCCGTGGCCGATCAGATCGGCATCATCGCCATCTCGCACCACCAGGCGTCCACCGCAGGCGGGTTGCGGTTGGCTGGCGTCGTCCACCACGGTCTGGACGTGGAGCGGGTCCCGGTCGGTGCGGGGCGGGGAGGCTACGCCCTGTTTCTGGGGCGTATGCACCCGGACAAGGGGATCGACGTGGCCATCGGCGCGGCCAGGGCCGCCGGGATGCCGCTTCGGATAGCGGCGAAGATGAGCGAGCCGGCCGAGCGCCGCTATTTCGACGACGCGATCGCCCCGCTGCTCGGGGGGGACGTCACGTTCGTCGGGGAGGTGGACTGGGCGGCAAAGGTCGCGCTCCTCGGTGACGCCTGTTGTCTGCTCAACCCGGTGCAGTGGGACGAGCCCTTCGGCATGGTGGTGGCAGAGGCGCTCGCCTGCGGCACTCCGGTGGTGGCATCGGACCGGGGTTCGCTCCCCGAGCTGGTGGACCACGGGCGGACTGGGTTCGTCTGCCCCGATCACGATGCGCTCGTGGCGGCCGTGCGCCGAGTCGGGTCCATCGACCGCGCACAGTGTCGACGCGACGCCGAACAGCGCTACTCTTCGAGGCGCATGGTCGAGGAGCACGTACGCATCTACCGCCGATCGATCCAGGACGCCACCGGGCTACGGAGCGATCTGATCGTGGGGACGGGCGACTGGGCCCGGCGACCGGTCGCCGAGCCGGTGGGTCAGCGAGCCGGTGCTCTGGCGCTGCGGGGCCATCAACGTGAGGTGAGCGCCGCTGCGGTAGGCGGAGCTGGGGTGGTGGCACCGTCGTGACCGGAGCGCCGCCCGGCATGGGGTGGCAGCATCCTGTCGACGGCATCGACGGCATCGACGGCATCGACGGCATCGACGGCATCGACGGCATCGACGGCATCGACGGCATCGACGGCATCGACGGCATCGACGGCATCGACGGCATCGACGGCATCGACGGCAT
>JAJZLP010000265.1:1553-11259 GCA_021803325.1 Actinomycetes bacterium | reverse complement strand
CGTTGGGCACGGGCCAGACCGTCGGCAGCCGGAGCAGCAGATGCGCATGGGGATGCGGTTCACCGAGCGGATGGCCGGCACGTGGCGCACCGCCGACGGCTGTCGCGAGCAGCCCATCGGGTTCGACATGCACGCCGACATTCCTTCGGTGCTACATCCATTGGGATCGGTGTCGGGCCACCTCGCCGGGACGCTGGCAGCTGGCGGCCTGGCACAGCAGGCGGAGGCGACGGGGACGATCGAGCTGTCGCCGGTGGAGCACCGCCGGATCCGCTACACGATCGACTTCAGAAGTGACGACGGCACCCTCTTGCACCTGGACGGGTGGAAGTCGATCGACTGGCTGCGACCCGTGTCCACGTGGACCACCCTGCCGGCGACGATCACCGCTTCCGGGGGATCGGTGGTCGGCACAGCCACACTGCGCTTCAGGCTCCGCGACCTGCCGGCGTTCGCCGCCCGCATGCGAGCGACGCCATGGACCGACGACGTTCTCGCCCTGCAGGAACCCCGGTGGAAGGGCCGCCCCGGGCGCCTCGACGTCTGGTACGAGACGTTCACGGACCCCGTCACGGGCACCGGCTTCTGGCTTCATCACGAGCTCGTCGCGCCCAGCGGGCCGCCGCGCCGTCCGGGCGCGCCGAGCTCGGGCGGCGACGGGGCCTACCTGCACGGCTGGGCCGCGGCATTCCCACCTGACAGCCCACCCACGTGGGCGCGCTACGGACCGCACCCACTGGGGCTCCGGCAGGCACCGGCAGCGGGCGCGCCTCGGGTGGAGCCCGGTGCCCGGTCCGGGGAGGCCGGACCCCTGCGCTGGGATCTCCGCTTCGAGGACCACTCCCGACCGCTGCACACCGTTCCGGCCGCCGCCTGGCGTCGTGAGCTGCTCCCCGCTGCCCACGTGGTCTTCGCCCCCTGCGCCACGTTTCACGGCACCGTGGTCGTCGGCGACCGGACGGTGGCCGTCACGGACGCTCCCGGTGCGGCAGCCCGCATCTACGGCCACGGCAATGCCGAGCGATGGGCGTGGCTGCACGCTGACCTCGGTGGCGGCGACGTGCTCGAGGTCGTCGCCGCGGTCCCCCGCCGGCCGGGCCTCCGGCGGCTGGCGCCGGTGACCATGGTCCAGCTCCGACAGGGTGGACGCGACTGGCCAGCTCACCCGCTGCTGGCTGCACCGCTGATGCGCTGCCGGATCGGCCTGCCCGGGTGGACGGTGTCAGGAAGGATCGGCGGCCGCCGTTTGCACGTGCGCGTCGAGCAGCCCGCCGAGCACTGCGTGACGGTGCCATACGCCGATCCCGACGGCAGCCCGGCCACCTGCACCAACACCGAGCGGGCGAACGCCCACGTGCTGCTGGAGCGCCGGCAGGCAGGCCGATGGCTCCCCGACGGCGAATGGCGGCTAAAGGGCACCGCCCACGCCGAGGTCGGCAGCCGGCCGTGAGCCGCCATGCTGGCCATGCCCGACAGACGCCACCGGCCGTGCGCCGGCAGTCCCGTTGATCCCCGGAGCTGCCGGGCTCTGCGCGGCACTGCTCGACCTGGAGCCCGCTGACGCGCAGCAGCTCGGCGCCGAGGTCGCCGCGCTGGCGGCCCACCTCCCCGTTCCCGCGCGTGCGCTGCTGGCCTTGGGGACGGCAGCAGCCGAAGCCGTGGCAATGACGCGCACCGGGCACCGGCTGGGACATCTCGACGGAGACCGGCGCCGGGCACTGGTGGCTGGACTGGCCGCCACGAACGCGGCAGCGCCGCTGCTCGACGCTCTGAAGGTCCCGGTGCTCCTCGCCCACGGAGCGCTCGTCGCGGCCGCCGACCCCGGATCCCGCGACCCAGGCCCACCCGCCCGTCCCGACGCTGCCCTCGACGTCACGCCAGCAGGTCGGTGGCCGACTCGATCCGTCGCCGACGCGGTGGTGATCGGGTCCGGAGCGGGCGGTGCGATGGCCGCCCGGACCCTGGCCCAGGCCGGGCTCACCGTCGTCGTGGTGGAAGAGGGCCGGCGGTTCACGGTCGCCGAGCTGCGAGCCAGCCCGCCGATCGAGCGCTTCACCGCCATGTACCGCGACGGTGGTGCCACCGTGGCCCTCGGCCGGCCGCCGGTGGTGCTGCCCGTCGGCCGGGGCGTCGGTGGAACCACCCTGGTGAACTCAGGCACCTGCTACCGCACTCCCACCGCGGTCCTGGACCGCTGGCGTGACGATCACGGTGTCGTCTTCGCCGACCCCGATGCGTTTGGGCCCCTGCTCGACGACGTATGGACCACCTTGCAGGTGGCTGCCGTCCCCGACACGGTCATGGGCGCCAACGGGCAGATCGCTCTGCGGGGCGCCGCCGCGCTGGGGTGGTCCGCGCATCGGCTCCAACGCAACGCCCCCGGCTGCGGCGGGTGCTGCCAGTGCGCGGTCGGCTGCCCCCGCAACGCCAAGTTCGGGGTGCACCTGAGCGTGCTGCCCGCCGCGTGCGCGGCGGGGGCTCGCATCGTCACCGACGCCCGGGTCGAGCGCGTGCTGCACGGCGCCGGGCGCGCCACCGGCGTGCGGGCCCGGCGTGTTGACGGGAGCACGTTCGAGATCCTCGCCCCACACGTCGTGGTGGCCGCCGGTGCCACCGAGACCCCACTGCTGCTGCGCCGCAGCGGCCTCGGCCGGCATCCCCACGTTGGGCGCAACCTCGCCGTGCACCCGGCACTCAGCACCGCCGGGTGGTTCGACGAGCCGGTGCACGCCACGAGCGGCGTGCTGCAGAGCGTCGGCATCGACGAGCTGCACGAGCGCCACGGCATCCTGATCGAGGCGACCGCCACGCCACCGGGCATGGGGTCGTTGCTGTTGCCCGGCGTCGGACGCCCGCTGGCCGACCAGCTGGCCCGTGCCGACCATCTGGCCACCCTTGGCGCGATGGTCGGCGACGCCCCGAACGGCCGGGTGCGCGGCACCAGCCACGCCCTGGTTCGCTACGACCTTGCGCAGGCGGATGCGCGCCGGCTGCTGCGGGGGGTGGCAGCCATGGGTCGGGTGCTGTTCGCCGCGGGCGCGACCGCCGTGGTGACCGGCATCGGCGATCACCCCACCGTACGCAGCCCGGCGGCACTGGACGAGGCGGTCGCGTCTGCCCGGCCCGGCCGGCTGCACGTGGCTGCCTTCCACCCGACCGGCACGGTGCGCATGGGCGCCGACGACCAGACGCACCCTGTCGACCCCGACGGCCGGCTGCGGGGTGTGGACGGGGTGTGGGTGGCCGACGCATCGGTGCTGCCGAGCTGCCCCGAGGTGAACCCGCAGGTGTCGATCATGGCGGTCGCCCTGGCGGTCGCCGGGCGGTGCGCCGCCCGGGCCGGCGCCTGATCCAGGCTGCCCCAGTCGGCGCTCGACCCTACCGCCCCGACCCATCGACTCGGGACCTCGCTTCGAACCGCCGCGCTTCCGTGCCAGCCTGCTGGGACGTCCAGGTACGCCACACCACCCCATCCGGCATCGTTCCCTAGACTGGAGCCGGCATGAACCTGTTTGCCGACGCGTTCGTGACGATCCTGGTCGTCATCGACCCTGTCGGCAACGTACCGGTGTTCCTCGCCCTCACCCAGGACGAATCCCCGGCCAGCCACCACCGGGCCGCCCTGCAGGCGACGCTGGTGGCGACAGCCGTCATCTACGTCTTCGCCCTCTTCGGCCAGGCGATCCTGCATGGGCTCGGCATCACGCTCGCCTCGCTGCAAGTGGCCGGCGGGCTGGTGCTGCTCCTCGCTGCCCTCGAATTGTTGCACCCCCCGAGCGGTTCGGGCCTGCCCTCCGGACGCAATGTCGCGCTCGTACCATTGGGCACGCCGCTGCTGGCAGGGCCCGGGGCTGTGGCTGCCGTCATGGTGTACGTCCAGCGAGCCCACGGCGCTTTCGGCGAGGTCACCGTCCTCCTCGCCCTGCTTGCCGTGATGGTCGTGGTGTTCCTGGCACTGCGCTTCGCGACGGTGGTCGGCCACATCGTCGGGGACAACGGGATCGAGTTGCTGTCGCGGATCGTCGGCCTGCTCCTGGCCGCCATCGCCGTGCAGATGGTGGCGACCGGGGCCATGCACTGGGCGCGCTTCGGCGTGTAGAGCCACGCCGCTCGTCAACTGGAGTGGGTTTTGTGGAACCGTGCCAGGCACGGAGAGAACCCACTCTGATCGAAGGGGGGCCATGCCGCTCGTCAACGCCAGCCCGACCGACCGCGCCCGGCCACGTGCTCGATCGGGACCGTCGTCGGCCCGACCAACCGCACCTGTGGGCTCCGATCACACCCGGGCCATGTTGCCGAACCGGGTGTAGTGGTCGAGGAAGGCGAGCTGCACGTTGCCGACAGGACCGTTGCGGTGCTTGGCGATGATGATCTCCGCGGTGCCGCGGTCGGGAGAGTCGGGGTTGTAGACCTCGTCCCGATAGATGAAAAGCACGACGTCCGCGTCCTGTTCGATCGACCCCGACTCGCGCAGGTCTGCCAGCACGGGCCGCTTGTCCTGGCGCATCTCCAAATTGCGGGAGAGCTGGGACAGCGCCACCACCGGCACGTTGAGCTCGCGCGCCAGGATCTTCAGGCCCCGGCTGATCTCGGAGACCTCGACCTGCCGGCTCTCAGCCCGGCTGCGGCCGGTCATGAGCTGCAGGTAGTCGATCACCACCAAGCCCAGTCCCTGGCGGGCCATGAGCCTGCGGGCCTTGGCCCGGATGTCCATGACGGTGACGTTCGGGTTGTCGTCGATGAAGATCGGCGCATCGCCGAGCCGCCCGATGGCGTCGGAGATCTTCGGCCAGTCGCTGTCGAGCAGCCTGCCGTTGCGCATGCGGGTGGCGTCCACCCGAGCCTCGGAGCACAGCAGTCGCTGGGTGAGCTCCAAGTGGCTCATCTCGAGCGAGAACAGCAGGACCGGCTTGGTCATGTTCATGGCGGCGTGGTTGACGATCCCCAACGCGAAGCTCGTCTTCCCCATGGCAGGTCTGGCTCCGACCACCACCAGGTTCGACGGCTGCAAGCCGGCCAAGCGCTCATCGAGATCCGCGTACCCGGTGGGCACCCCGGTGATGGTCTCCTCGCGTTCGTACAGGTGCTCCAGATGGTCGAGGCTCTGCGCCAGGAGGTCGCGCAGCGGCGACAAGGTGTCGACCAGCCGGCGCTGGGCCACCTCGAAGACGAGGGTCTCAGCGCGGTCGACGGCCTGCTCGACGTCCTCGGGCACGCTGTAGCCGAGCTCGGCGATCTCCCCGGCTACGGAGACCAGGCGGCGCAGCAGGGCGTGCTCCTCCACGATGCGGGCGTAGTGCCCGGCGTTCGAGGTGGACGGGGTGTTGACCTGCAGCGACACCAACAGTGACGGGTCGCCCAGGGCATCGGCCAAGCCGGTACGTCGGAGCTCCTCGGCCACCGTGACCGGGTCGGCCGGCTCGCCACGGGTGTACAACCCGGTGATCGCCGAGAACACGTGCGCGTGGGCCGGCTTGTAGAAGTCCTCGGCCGAGCAGCACTCGAGCGCGGCGGCGATGGCGTCGCGAGAGAGCAGCATGGCTCCGAGGACGGACTCCTCCGCCTCCAAATTGTGGGGTGGAACGCGTCCACCGACGGCCTGGAGCCGGCGGGGCCGGGAATCTTCGAGCGCTTGCGCCATGGTCCCCCTACCCTGCCGGACGGTGCTTGCGGAGCGTAAGACGGAGAACCTGTGCATATCCCGGTACGGACCGGGGATATGACTGTGGACAGCAGCACAGCCAGGCCTGGTGGAGCCGTTGCCGTGCTCTGAGCGCACTGTGGGCAGTCCCATGCACGACCCCAGCAGTGGATGTGGGCGCACGCAGTCCGACAGGTCGGCCCTCCGCGAGATCGCCCAGCGGCCTCCGTGTGCCAGGACCACCACCACGGCAACAGCCCGATCGGGGGGCTCGACAGGGGACCTCGGCGGTGGTGGGGAGATCGAGCACCGCACCATGATGCACGGCGCTTGTGACACCGACGGCAGCGACCCCCCGGCAGGCCGTGACCCGCGCCGGTCCGACGAGCCGCCCAGCACCCGACCCCCACGCGCCATCTGCGCGGCGGCACCGTGCTCTTCGCGGTGCAGAAGCACCCGCCGGAACAGGCGCTGACCGGCAGCACCGGCGCGCTGGTGCCGCTGCTGGCCGTGGTGGCCGTGGTGGCCGTGGTGGCCGTGGTGGCCGTGGTGGCCGTGGTGGCCGTGGTGGCCGTGGTGGCGGCCCGTCGGCGACGTCCGCCGACGGGCCGACCATCAATCCTCGGCCGCGACGACCTCGATGGTCATGTGCGCGGCCACGCCGCTGCCCAGGTGGACCGGCACGCTGTGGACACCGACCGTCTTGATCGGCTCTTCGAGCTGGATCCGACGCCGGTCGAGCACCACGCCGGCCTGTGCCTCGGCCGCTGCCGCGAGGTCCGCTGTCGTCACCGAGCCGAACAGCCGGCCGCCGCTGCCGGCCCTGGCCTCGATCCGCAGCGTCGCGCCGGTCAGCGTACGGGCCACGGTCTCCGCCGCCTGGTGGTCCGCAGCCTCGCGGAGATCACGAGACCGGCGCATGGCGGCAGCCTGAGCTTCGATCCCCGGCGACGCGTCCACCGCCCGGCGCTCGGGGAACAGGAAGTTGCGGGCGAAGCCCTTGGACACCTCGACGATGTCGCCACGCTTGCCGAGACGGTCCACGTTGCTACGCAGGAGGACGCGCATCACACCACCTCTTCGCCTGTGGCAGCAGGCGCTGGGACTGCCTGCACGTCTGCTGCGCCGGCGGCCGGGGCGGCAGACGCGCCGGGTGCCGGCCGGGAGTCGGAGCGCTCGCGCCCGCCGTCGCCGCCACCTCGCGCGCCGTCGCGCTGGCCGTCACGACCGGAGTCGCCACCCGGGCCGCCGCGACCCTGGCCACGGCCACCGCGGCCTCGGCCAGCCGACCGCTCGGTCATCATGCGCTGGGTGTAGGGCAGCAGGACCAGCTCACGCGCGGTCTTGATGGCGATGGCCACCTCGCGCTGGTGCTGCGTGCAGTTGCCCGAGACACGACGAGCCCGGATCTTGCCTCGGTCGCTCATGTACTTGCGGAGCATGCCGACGTCTTTGTAGTCGACCCACTCGACCTTGTCGCGGCACAGCGCGCAAGGCTTCTTCTTCGTCCGCCGGGCGGCGTCCTTGGGACTGCGCCGGCTGGTGCTGCGGTCGGTGTTCCTGGCCATCTCAGAAAGGCTCCTCGTCGTACCCGTATCCCCCGGCGCTGCCAGCGGCAGCGGGGGCGGCGGCCGGGCGTGGGGCCGCCGCCGCGGGACGGCCGCCGTCACCGGGGCCGCGCCGCTCGTTCTTCGTCACCTGGGCGGTTGCCCAGCGGAGGCTGGGGCCGATCTCATCGGCCACGACCTCGACCTTGGAGCGCTTGTCGCCGTCGGGGGTCTCCCACGACCGCTGCTCCAACCGGCCGGTCACCATGACCCGCGCACCGCGCGTCACGCTCTCGGCGGTGTTCTCCGCCATCTCACGCCAGCAGACGACGTCGAAGAACGACGTCGCCTCCTCCCACTCCTGGGTCTGGCGGTTCTGCCAACGCCGGTTGACGGCGAGGCCGAAGGTGGTGGTGGCCTGGCCGGTCGGCGTGAACCGCAACTCAGGGTCGCGGGTGACGTTTCCCACCAGCACCACGGTGTTCCCGTTGGACATGGCTCCTCCCTTCGACCCGTTCAGCCGGCTTCGGCCGTAGCCGGAGCCGAAGCCGCCGGCTGCGGCGGTGCCGGCAGCGGCGGTGCCGGTGCCGGTCGGCCCGACCGTCGGTGGCCGACAGCAGCGTCGGGAATGCGGACGATCTTGTGCCGGAGAACCTCGTCGGCGAGGGTCAGGAACCGGTCGAGCTCCGCGGCAGCGGCCGGCTCCGCGCTGAACTCGACGAGGACGTAGTAGCCCTCGCGGCGGTGGCGCATTTCGTAGGCGAACGCCCGCTTGCCCCAGCGGTCGACCCGTCCTGGGGTGCCGCCGCGCGTCCGCAGCGCCTCGAGCCCCCGGTCGAGCACGGCGTTCACCGCCGTGTCCTCCGCTTGGGCGTCGAAGATGATGACTGTTTCGTATGGCCGCACGGGCGGCACACCTCCCTCAGGACCCGGCGCCTGTGCGCTCGGGGCTCCGCTCGGCGGAGCAGGGTTCGTGATCGTGCCCACCAAGGCGGCGGACCGGTCCATGCTAGCCGACCGGTGGCGACCCGCTCCCCGGGCCGGTGGCATGGTAGGTCTCGGCGTCGGAGGGGAAGGACCCGGCACGGACGTCCACGGCCCAGGCAGCCACGGCGGCGCTCGCCATGTCATGGAGCTCGGCGTAGCGGCGGACGAACTTGGCCGGCCGGCCGGTGCCAAACCCCACCAGGTCGTGGAAGACCAGCACCTGCCCGTCGCAGGCAGGACCGGCGCCGATGCCGATGGTGGGCACGGCAAGCCGGTCGGTGACAGCGGCAGCCACCACGTCGGGCACGCCTTCGAGCACGACGGCGAAGCAGCCTGCAGCCTCGATGGCGCGAGCGTCCTCGAGCAGCGCTGCAGCCGCGGCTTCGTCGCGCGCCTGCACACGGTAACCGCCCATGGCGTGCACGGACTGGGGGGTGAGCCCCAGATGCCCCATGACCGGGATCTCGGCGGAGACCAGCGCCTCGATCACCGGGACCCGCACGGCTCCGCCTTCGAGCTTGACGGCCTCGGCCCCGGCCCGTACCAGCACGGCGGCGTTGCGCACGGCATCGACAGGGTCGAGGTGGTAGCTCAACCACGGCATGTCGGCCACCACCAGTGCCCGTGTCCCGGCCCGGTGAACGGCGCCGACGTGATGGGCCATGTCCGCCACGTCGACGTGCAGGGTGTCTGGGTACCCGAGCACGGCATTGGCCATCGAGTCGCCGACGAGGACGACGTCGACACCACCGGCATCGACGGCAGCCGCTGTGGGGGTGTCGTAGGCGGTGATCATGACGATCGGCTCGCTGCCAGCCGCCCTCTTGCGGGCGCGGACCGACGGAACGGTGACCCTGTCTGCCATGGCGCTCCCTCCTGGCCGTCCAGCGCACGAGGCTGCCGGCGGCATCGGGACCTATCGGAGACGAGCGTAGCATCGGGGTCGTGGCCGAGCCCGACCCCACCAGCGACCCCACCGGCACGCCCACAGGGGACCACGCGGGTGCCGCCGAGCCTGCGACCTGCGACAGCTGCGGCTGGGCGGACGCCGACCTGCAGTCGGTGCATCGCGTGTACCTGTCCTTCGACCGGCTGGGCGCAGTGACCGACGAGCAGCACGTGGCCGACGTGGAACGGTGGTGCCTGTCCTGCCGCACCAGCTACCCCTGGCAACCCACCTGATCGGGCTCGACGCCCGCCCGCCCGCCAGGCCAGACCTCGTTCCGTCACGACCCGCCCGATTCCATCCGGCCCTGCTTCGGCTGCCCGATCCCAGCCGGCACCGTTCCATCACGAGCCGCCCGCTCCAACCACCTGCTTCGGCAACCCGAGCCATCGTTACGTCCCAGGCGACACCGCCCCAGCCACCCGCTCCAGCAGGTTCTGCGCCCACCACCGGCGCGCCTTGAGGCACCCGCGTCACGACCCTGCCGGTCCCGCGCCGCTTGCCCCAGGCACCGCCGGCGGCGCCGGAGGCAGGCGTGGCGCTCGGCGCTCGTGGCTGCGGCTGCGGCTGCGGCTGCGGCTGCGG
>JAJZLP010000265.1:0-1453 GCA_021803325.1 Actinomycetes bacterium | reverse complement strand
GGCTGCGGCTGCGGCTGCGGCTGCGGCTGCGGAGAGCCGACAGGATCGCGGCGCCGATGGCGGCGGATGCGACCGAACCGGCCAGCAGACCAGCACGAGCCGCGGCGAACAGCCGGGGCTCCCCGCCGAAGGCGACGGCGGCGAACAGCAGCGGCACGGTGAACCCGGCGCCAGCCAGCGCCGAACCGCCGGCCAGCCCGCCCAACCCGACGCGCCCAGGGCGGCGGACCCGGACCGCCCGAGCCCCACCCAACCCCCCCAGCACGATGCCGACGGGTTTGCCCACCACGCGCGCCACGACCACACCGGCGAACACACCGACCGTCCCGGGCGCCGCGAGCAGCGGCCCCCTGATGTCGACGCCGACGTTGGCCAGCGCGAACAACGGGAGCACGAAGAGCGCCGACACAGGATGCAGCGCCCGCTCCAGTCGTGGGCCGCTCAGACGAGCTGGCCGGCTGCCGGGCACCAGCGCACAGACAGGGGCGAGCACGCCGGCGAGCACGCCGGCCAAGCTCGGCTCCACACCGCCACGGGCGAGGGCCAGCCACATCGGAACCACCGCGAGCACCACCGGCCACGCCGAACGCCACCGGCCCCGGCCGGCGACCAGCACCGCCGCCATCGCGGCCGCCGCAGCCAGAGGCACGGGAGCCACACGCGTTCCCGACACGACAGCGAGGACGGCGACGGACCCGACGTCGTCGGCGACCGCCAGGGTGACGAGGAAGAGCCGGAGCCCGGCAGGCACTCGGTCGCCAAGGACGGCAGCTGCCCCCGCCACCAGCGCAATGTCGGTAGCCATGGGCACGCCCCATCCACGGGTCCCGGCACCACCGTGGACGACAGCGGCATACGCCAACGCTGCTCCGGCCATCCCGCCGGCTGCGGCCGCCACGGGCACAACAGCTCGGCGCCACGACGCCAGCAAGCCGGCGTGCCGCTCCCGGCCGATCTCAAGTCCGACCACAAGGAAGAACACCGTCATGGCGCCGTCGTCGACCCACCCGCGAACGTCGGGCACGATCGACCCCACACCGGCAAGCGCAGCGGGATGGCCCCACACCGACTCGTAGCCCGATCTCCACGGGCTCGACGCCCACGTCACCGCTACGACGGCGGCAACGGCCAGCAGCATCCCGCTCCGGCGCTCGTCCTGCCAGTAGCGCCCGGCTCCGCGCACCGCCCGTCTCAAGCGGAGCGCAGCGGTACCTGCCGGCTCGGCAGAGCGATCGACATCGGCAGGGAGGGGGGAGGAGGGGCGCGCCATGTTCGTTCGCCGACCAGGCTTCCCGGCACGCCAGTCGGATCCTACCAGCCGGTTGCCCGGTTGCCCGGTTGCCCGGTTGCCCGGTTGCCCGGTTGCCCGGTTGCCCGGTTGCCCGGTTGCCCGGTTGCCCGGTTGCCCGGTTGCCCGGTTGCCCGGTTGCCCGGTTGCCCGGTTGCCCGGTTG